>NZ_LMNE01000013.1:0-63100 GCF_001423285.1 Methylobacterium sp. Leaf111
GGGGGGGAGGGTCGCAGGCGCCACGCTCAGGCGGCGTCGCCCGGATTGGCGGCGGCCGGCTTCGGGCCGCCCTTGGCCACCCCCACCAGCGCCGGGCGCAGGACGCGGTCGCCGATGATGTAGCCGGCCTGCATGACCTGCACGACCGTGCCGGCGGGAACCTCCGGGTCGGGCACCTCGAACATGGCCTGGTGGCGGTTGGGGTCGAAGCGCTGGCCCTTCGGCTCGATCAGCTTGACGCCGTGCCGCTCCAGGGTCTTGGCGAGATCGCGCTCGGTGAGCTCGATCCCGTCGATCAGGGCCTTGAAGGCGCCGTCGGCGCTCGCTCGGTCCCCTTCGGGAATGCTCTCGAGGGCCCGCCGGATGTTGTCGGCGGAATTCAGGAGATCGCGGGCGAAGTTGGTCACCGCGTAGGCGCGGGCATCGGCAACCTCGCGCTCGGTGCGCCGACGCAGGTTCTCCATCTCGGCCAGGGTGCGCAGCACCCGGTCCTTCAGCTCGTCGCGCTCGGCCACGAGGGAGGCCAGCGCATCGGCCTGCATCGCCTCGCCGGATCCGGCGGACTCGGCCTGCGCGGCCCCTGGGGTCTCCTCGACCGCCTGGGCCGGGTCGCGCCGCTCATCGTGCATGTCGTTCGCCATCATGTGGTTTCGTCAAAGACTATCGGTGTCGGGGTTGGCGCTGATATCAGGCGGTGACGCGCTGAAATCAAGCGCGCGGCGCCGTCCGGCCCCACTCAAGCCTCGCGCGGAGGCGGCGAGTCGATCAGCGCATCGAGTCCCTCGGCCCGGAGGGCGGCCACGTCGCTGGCGAAGACTTCCATCACGGCCGTTCGAATCGCCACCTGGCGGTCGGGCTGGGTCACCCGGGTGCCGGTAAGGTCGGTGACGTAGAACACGTCCACCGCCCGCTCGCCGAAGGTCGCCACGTGGGCCGAGGTGATGTTGAGGCTGAGCCGGCTGAGCGCCGTGGTCAGCTCGTAGAGCAGGCCCGGGCGATCGAGGCCGGTGATCTCGATCACGGTCTCGCGGCTCGACAGGGCATTGTCGATCGCCATGTCGGGCGGCACCAGGAAGGTCCGCGCCCGCTCGCTCGGCGGGTGCTTGTCGGCCACGAGGTCGGCGATGCGGATCTCGCCGCGCAACGCCTTCTCGATCGCGGCGGTGATGCGGCCGGCCCGGCGCAGCTCGTCCTCGTCCCGCTCGAAGGCGCGCGAGATGAAGATCGAATCGAGGGCGAAGCCGTCCGTGGTGGTGAAGATCTGCGCGTCGACGATGTTGCCCCCCGAGGCCGCGCAGGCCCCGGTGACGATGGCGAGCAGGCGCGGATGATCTGGCGAGTAGATCGTCAGCTCGGTGACGCCGCGGACCGGGTCGGTCTCCGTGGCGGTGGCCACCGTCCGCCCCTCGGCCGTCAGCGCCTTGACGAAGCCCGCGTGCTTGTACTGGCGGGTGGTGTCGACCTTCAGCCAGTAGGCCTGGTTGTGCCGCGCCGCGTAGGCGTCGAACAGCTCGGCCTGCCAGTCGCTGAGCTGCTCGCGCAGGGCCATCTGGATCAGGCGCACCCGGTCGGTGCGCGCGATCTCGGAATGGCCGCCGGACAGCACCACCTCGGTCTCGTCGTAGAGGGTGCGGATCAGGGTGCCCTTCCAGGCGGTCCAGACGCCGGGCCCCACGGCCTTGATGTCGGCCACCGTCAGGATGGTGAGGAGCTTCAGGCGCTCCAGGGTCTGCACCACGCCGGCGAACTTCTCGATGGTCTTCGGGTCCGAGAGGTCGCGGCTCTGGGCGGTCATCGACATCAGCAGGTGATGCTCCACCAGCCAGGCCATCAGTTCGGTCTCGGCCGGCGTCAGGCCGAAGCGCGGCCCGAGCTTCTCCGCGATGGCGGCGCCCGCGATGGAATGGTCCTCCGGCCGGCCCTTGGCGATGTCGTGCAGCAGTACCGTGACGTAGAGGGCGCGCCGGTTGCTGATCGTGTTGATCAGGCGGGTGGCGAGGGGATGCTCCTCCTCGGTGCGCCCGGACTCGATGGCCGAGAGCACCCCGATGGCGCGCAGCAGGTGCTCGTCCACCGTGAAGTGATGGTACATGTTGAACTGCATCATCGCGACGATGCGGCCGAAATCCGGGATGAAGCGGCCGAGCACGCCGGCCTCGTTCATCAGCCGCAGGATGGTCTCGGGCGAGTTCTTCGAGGTCAGGATGTCGAGGAAGAGCCGGTTGGCCTCCTCGTCCGCCCGCAGGGAATGGCCGATCAGGCGCAGGGAGCGGTTGGCCGCCCGGGTGGCGTCGGGGTGGATCGGCAGGTTGTGCCGGTCGGCGAGCCAGAACAGCCGGATCAGGTTCACGGGGTCTCGGCTGAAGGCGTCCGGGTCGCGCAGGTTGATGCGGCCGTGATCGTCGACGAAGTCCTCCGCCTCGATGGCGGTGGCGCGGAAGCGGTCGCGGAACCGGCCGATCCAGCGGTCGAGCACCGGGGTGCGCTTGGCGTGGCGCGCCTCCAGCGCCGCGCAGACGATGGCGGTGAGGTCCCCGACCTCCTTGGCGATTAGGAAATACGCTTTCATGAAGCGCTCGACGCCGGAGAGCCCGCCGCGCGGCTCGTAGCCGAAGCGCTCGGCGATCTTCGGCTGCAGGCCGAAGGACAGGCGTTCCTCGGCCCGGCCGGTGACGAAGTGCATGTGGCAGCGCACCCGCCACAGGAGCTCGTCGCAGCGCTCGAACACCCGGTACTCCTCCGGCGTGAAGAGGCCGGCGGCCACGAGCTCGCTCTGGTCGCGGACCCGGTAGGTGTACTTGGCGATCCAGAACAGGGTGTTGAGGTCGCGCAGGCCTCCCTTGCCGTCCTTCACGTTGGGCTCGACGAGGTAGCGCGAGGCGCCCGCCTTCGAGACCCGCGCGTCGCGTTCGCGCAGCTTCGCCTCGACGAATTCCGGTGCGGTCCACATCACCAGCTCGGTGTCGAAGCGGGTGACGAGCTCCTCGAACAGGGCGCGGGTGCCGAACAGGTAGCGCGCCTCGAGGAGCGAGGTCCGGATGGTCATGTCGGCCCGGCCCTCGCGCAGGCACTCCTCCACCGAGCGGGTGGCGTGGCCGACCTTCAGCTTGAGGTCCCACAGCACGTAGAGCATCGCCTCGACGACGCTCTCGGACCAGGCCGTCTGCTTGTAGGGCAGCAGGAACAGGAGATCGATGTCCGAGCCCGGGGCCATGGTGCCCCGGCCGTAGCCGCCGGTGGCCACCACGGCGAGCTGCTCCCCGGTGGAGGGATTGTCGTTCGGATAGAGCCGCCACACCACCGCGTCGTGGATGGTGCGGATCACCGCGTCGGTGAGCCGGCTCAGGCGCTGGGCGCAGGCGATGCCGTCGCGCTCTTCCAGGAGCCGCGCCTCGGCATCGGCGCGCCCGAGCTCGATCACCCGGCGCAGCTCCGGCACGAGGACCGCCCGCAGGCGCGTCGCCTCGCGGGCGTCGCGGTCCAGGTTTTCGAGGATGTCGTGGAGGGCGGCGACGGCGTCAAACATGGCCAACCCCGTTAGCATGTTGGCGGAATGACGCCAGCGGCATCACCGCGCGGGCACCGCACGGCTGCGGGATCGCGGCGCAGTTTCGATCTGCTTCCCGCGCCGTCGCGGCGTCCTGCGTTCCCGCGCGCGGCGATCCGTCGGGCCACGGTTGCGCCGTAAGCCGGCGCTAGCGTCGCGTCGTTTCCCGCCCGACCCCCACCGCTCCGCGCACCTCAGCATTCACGAAGGCTCCCGATGCGTTCGATCCTGCGTCCGATGTCCGCCCGCCCCGCCCGGGCCCTCGTCGTCACGGCCGGCCTGCTCCCGGCCCTCGCCGCGCCGGCCTGGGCGGCCTCCTTCGAGTTCGTGCCGGCCCCCCAGATCGACCTCAACCGGGTCTATCGCGTCGACAAGGTCACGGGCGAGGTGACCTCCTGCCAGTACGGCCTGCGCGAGGGCGCGGTGGGCAGCGTCGGCGTCACCGTCTGCTACGGCGCCGGCGAGGGCGCGAGCGCCCAGGCCCCGTCGGAATACGGCCTGGTCGCCTCCCGCCACACCCGCGAGGCGGGGGTGTTCCGGGTCAATTACCGCACCGGTGAGATGAGCATCTGCTACGTGCAGCTGCAGAAGGAAGCGGTGGTCTGCACCGCGCAGGCGAACCCGGCGAGCCCGGGGGCCGACGAGGCCCCCGCCACCGGCGCCGCCCCGGGCCGGGTGGGCCCGAGCGCCACGCCGCCCCAGAGCGCCCGTCCCTGACCGCGCCCTGACCCGATCGCCGCCCCCGACACGCCGCGTTGGACCCTCCGGCCCGGCGTGCTAGGGGCACCGGGCGCGTCCGCCGGCCGGTGGCTCGCCCCGTTCGATTCGCCCCTCGCCCGATTCGCCCTTCGCCCGAGCCGTTCCATGCCGCACGCCCTCCCCTTCCCAGCCGCCGGAGCCGTTGCGTGAGCGGGCCGGATCTGCGCCGCGCGGCGGCCGAGGTCGCGGTCGGGTTGGTCACGCCCGGGATGCGGCTGGGGATCGGGACCGGGTCCACCGCCAACGTCTTCGTCGAGCTTCTGGGCGCCCGCGTCCGGGCCGGCCTCGACGTCGTCGGCGTGCCCACCTCCGAGGCGACCCGGGTCGCGGCCGAGGCCGCCGGCATCCGCCTCGCCACCCTGGAAGCGCTGCCCGAACTCGACCTGACCATCGACGGCGCCGACGAGATCGACGGAGCGATGCGCCTCGTGAAGGGCGGCGGCGGCGCGCTGCTCCGCGAGAAGATCGTCGCCTTCGCCAGCCACCGGTTGGTGGTGATCGCGGATGCCGCCAAGCGCGTCGAGACCCTCGGGGCGTTTCCCCTGCCGATCGAGGTCAACGCCTTCGGCCTCGGCGCCACCCGCCGGGCCGTGGCCGCCGCCCTGCAGGCGAGCGGCTGCACCGGCGAGCTCGTCCTGCGGGTCCGGGACGGCGCGCCCTTCGTCACCGATGGCGGCCACCACATCCTCGACGCCCATCTCGGACGCATCCCGGACCCCGAGGCCTTGTCGGGTGCCCTTTGGGCCGTGCCGGGCGTCGTCGAGCACGGCCTGTTCCTCGGCCTCGCCACCGGAGCCATCCTGGCCGAGGCACGGGACGGACAGGCGGTGGTGAGCCGGCTCGGAATCGTCTGAGGGCGATCGCCCCCATCCCTCTCCCTTTCCGTCTTCCCCTTCGCCGAACCCCTCCCGGAGCGTCCGCCATGTCCCGCCGCCTCGCCGCCCTGGCCGCCCTCGTCCTCGCCAGCGCCCCCCTGGGCGCCCTGGCTCCAGTGCACGCCCAAGCCCCGGCTCAGAAGCCGCCGGCGGCCAAGCCCGGCGCCAAGCCGCCTGCCGCGCCGGCGCCGAGCACCCCCGCCGCGCAGACGCCGGCCTACTCGGCCAACCACCTGGCCCTCGCCCGCGAGGTCATGCTGAATTCCGGCATCGCCCGCTCGTTCGACTCGATCATCCCGGCCTTCAGCGACCGCATCCGCCAGGGCGCCGTGACCCGACCCGAGATCACCAAGGACCTCGATACGGTGCTGGCCTCCCTCGAGCCCGAGATGGAGCTGCAGAAGCAGGCGATGATCGAGACCGCCGCCCGGATCTACGCCTCGCGCCTGTCCGAGGCCGAGCTGAACGAGATCGCGACCTTCTTCCGCTCGCCCGCCGGCAAGCGCTACGTCGAGACCCAGCCGCAGGTGCTCGACGAGATGGTCCAGGCGATGCAGACCTGGACCCAGGACGTCTCGGAATACATCATGGTCCGGGTGCGCGCCGAGATGGCCAAGAAGGGCCACCAGCTGCAGTAGCGGGCTTCAGGGCCTCGGGCGGCGCGCGGCCCGGCTTCAGGCCGCCGCCGCCTCGACGCGGTTCCGGCCGGTGCTCTTGGCCCGGTACAGGGCGAGGTCGGCCCGCTTGAGCATGTCGGCTGGCCCGGCATCCTCCGCCCGGCGCCAGGCCACGCCGATGGAGACGGTCACCGGAACGGTGCGGGTGTCGCGCTGGATGGAGAACGGCACCGCCTCGATCCGCTCGCGGATGCGCTCAGCGATGGCGTAGGCCCCCTCGGCCTCGGCATCCGGCAGGATGATGACGATCTCCTCGCCGCCGTAGCGGGCCACGATGTCGATGCCGCGCGTATGGGTGCGGATGCGCTCGGCGAAGGCCTTGAGCACCTCGTCGCCGGCCTCGTGGCCGTAGGTGTCGTTGATCGACTTGAAGCGGTCGATGTCGAGCATCAGCGCCGCCACCGGACGGTTGCGCAGGGCCGCCTCGCCGAACAGCGCGCCGAGATGGCTGTCGAGGTAGCGCCGGTTGTGCAGGCCCGTGAGGCCGTCGGTGACCGCGAGTTCCATCGAGGCCTGGACGGCGCCCCGCAGGGCCTCCGAGAAGCGGCGGCGGCGCACTTGCGTGCGCACCCGGGCCACGAGCTCGTTCCGGTCCACGGGCCGCATCAGGTAGTCGTGCACGCCGAATTCCAGGCCCCGGATCACCCGGGCGCGGTCGTGCTCCTCGGCGATCATCATCACGGGCATCAGGCGGGTGCGGTCGAGGGAGCGCAGCTGGCTGCACAGGCGCAGGCCGTCGAAGCCCTGGATGTCGAGGCTGACCAGGGTCAAGTCGAACGTGCCCTCCGCCGCCAGCACCAGGGCCTTGTGCGGGTCGGGCTCGACCGTGAGCGTGTGGTGCTGGCCCAGGGCCGCCGCGAGGCGGTCTGCCGAGCCGGGGCGGTCCTCCACGAGGAGGATCGAGGCGTTGAGGCCGGTCTCGGCGGCGGCGAGGGCCAGGGGGTCGCCGATCCCGAAATCCCGCGAGGCCATGGCGCGGGAGCGCAGCTCGTCCGTCACCGCCTTGAGGCGCACGAGGCTGCGCACGCGGGCGAACAGGGCCGTGTCGTCGATGGGCTTCGTCAGGAAGTCGTCGGCGCCCGCATCGAGCCCGCGCAGGCGGTCGGAGGGCTGGTCGAGGGCGGTGACCATCACGACGGGCAGGTGGGCCGTGTTGGGGTTGCTTTTGAGCCGGCGGCAGACCTCGAACCCGTCCATGCCGGGCATCATCACGTCGAGGAGGACGAGGTCGCAGAGACCCTTCTCGCAGATCGTCAGGGCGTCGGGGCCGTTCATCGCCGCCAGAACGTCGAAGTATTCCATGGAGAGCTTCGTCTCCAGGAGCTTCACGTTCGGAAAGAGATCATCGACGATCAGGATTCGGGCCGACATCGGTCCTCGCGCAGGGTCGTACTACGGGCCATCGGGAAGGCTATGAGCGAGGTGGGCGAGTCAGGCGGTCCTGGCGTCGCCGAGATATTGGCGGACGGTGGCGAGGAACTTCGCCACCGAGATCGGTTTCGACAGGTAGGCTTCGCAGCCGCCCTCGCGGATGCGCTCTTCGTCGCCCTTCATGGCGAAGGCCGTGATCGCGATCACCGGGATGGCCTTGAGGTCGTCGTCCTCCTTGAGCCACTTCGTGACTTCGAGGCCGGAGACCTCGGGCAGCTGGATGTCCATGAGGATCAGGTCGGGGCGATGCGCCCGCGCGAGCTCGATCGCCTCGATGCCGTTGGCCGTCTTGAGCGTCGCGTAGCCATGGCCCTCCAACAGGTCGTTGAAGAGCTTCATATTGAGTTCGTTGTCCTCAACGATGAGCACGGTCTTCTTCATGGCCCGTTGTTCCCGGTGCGTGGACGGCCCATTGTCGTTCGACGCATGCCCCGCCTCAGGAGATTTAGCGGATACATGTTGACGAAACGCAAACCCAATGGCGGAGACGACTCCGCCGAGGGCGTGGCCCTGGCGGCCCTCGCCTGGATGGCCACCGACGACGAGCGCCTGTTCGCCTTCCTCAATGCCACCGGGGCGACGCCCGAGACCCTGCGGGCCAGTGCACAGGATCCCGGCTTCCTGGCGGGCATCCTCGATCATATCATGGGTGACGAGGCGACGCTCCTCGCCTGCGCCGAGGCCCTCGACACCAAGCCCGAGCGCATCGCCGCCGCCTGGCGCCGCCTCGGCCCGCCGGACTTCGACGACAGCCTGTAGGCAGGGCCACCCAGCCGGATATCCCCGCGGGATTGCCCTCCGAGGCTCGCCCCGTCCCCTGCCGAGCGCTATGGCTCGACGGCTTCGCGCGGGCGCCGTCCGCGCGGCGGGCCCATCGCCGGAGACCCCTCGCCCATGTCCCTCGCCAGCCTCTCGACGACCTGGGCCCCGCGCCTCCTCAGCATCCTGCGCATCGTGGCAGGCCTGCTCTTCCTGGAGCACGGCACGCAGAAGCTGTTCGGCTTTCCCGTGCGGATGGGGGGCGGAGCGGCCCCCGCGATGATGTCGCTGCTGTGGTTCGCCGCCATCCTCGAAACCCTGGGCGGCGCGCTCATCATCCTGGGCCTGTTCACGCGGCCGGTGGCGTTCCTGCTTTCGGGCCAGATGGCCTTCGCGTACTTCATCGCCCACCACCCCAAGAGCCCGTTCCCGGCGCTCAACGGGGGCGATGCCGCGATCCTGTTCTGCTTCGTCTTCCTCTACCTCGCCGCCGCCGGCGCCGGCCCCTGGAGCCTCGACGCGCAGCGCCGCGGCCGGTTCTGAAGGCGGTTCAGGCGCTGAAGCGCCAGACGCTGCTGCGCTTGAGCTCGGCATCCTCCAGGGAGCGGCTCACCGGCACCGTGTAGGTGGCGAGTTCGGTGAGCCGGTCGCGCGGCAGGTAGGAGCGGCCGGGATCGCCCACCAGCACGATGGCGCCGCCCGCGTGCAGGCCGGACAGCCAGGCCGTGACCCGGGCCGCGAGATCCCGCTCGTAGAAGATGTCGGCGGCGAGCACGACGGCGGAGCCCGGATCGGTGCCGATGAGGTCCCGCGACACCGCCTCGATTTGCCCCGCCACGCCGTTGGCCGCCGCGTTGAGGCCGATGGCCGGAATCGCGAAGGGGTCGAGGTCGCTGGCCGTGACATGATCCGCGCCGGACCGCGCCGCCGCGATGGCGACGAGGCCCGAGCCCGAGGCGAAATCGAGCACCCGGCGGCCCGCCACGAGGCCGGGATTGTCGAGGATGTAGCGGGCGAGCGCCTGCCCGCCGGCCCAGGCGAAGGCCCAGAACGGCGGCGGCAGGCCGATCGCCTCCAGTTCGTCCTCGGTCTTCTGCCACAGCTCGGTGGCCTCGTCGGCCACGTGCAGGACGATCTCGGGTGCGTGCGGCACCGGGCGCAGCCGGGTGTTGGCCCGGATGAAGGCGAGGGGATCGGCCGACGGCGTCATGCTGGCGTGCTCATGCTGGCGCGCTCCTCCTGGCATTTCATGCCCGGGCGAACTCGCCGTAGAGGGTGCCGGCGGCGGCCGAGAGCCGGTCCGCGCCCGCCAGTGCCAGCGCCGTATCGGCCGGATCGAGCCCCAGGGCGGCGGCCTCGGCCGCGGTCGCGCAGAGGTATCGGGTGGTCCGGGTGGCGAGGGGGCCCCGCAGCGCCTGGCGCAGGGCGAAGCGCGTCAGGCGCCCGGCGGCATCCGTGCGGGCGTTCAGGGCCGCGAGGTCGTCGGGCTGGTAGATCCGCGCCGCGATCCCCGACATGGCCGCGGCCGTGCCGCCGACCACGATCGCCCGGAGGCCGATGGCGTGGAGGAGGTCGGCTTCCAGGGCCTTCAGGATCCCGGCGAGCTGGCCCGCCTCGTAGCCCGCCGCCATCGGGTTGATGCGCGAGGTCCCCAGCGCGAAGGGCACCACCCGGGCGCCCGCCGCCTCGATCGCCCCACGATGGGCGTCCACCCGCGTCACCACCGTCGCGGACAGCCCGGCGGCCCGGGCCGCCGCGACCAGGGGGAGGTCGCGGGCGGCGAACCCGGCATCGTCGGGGGCGAGGAGGACGAGGCGCCGGGGCCTGGTGCCGGAAGCGGGATGATCCATCGGACGCGCTGTAGCACGCCCCCGCCGGAACAGCCCATGGCGGAACAGGGGATGGCGGAACAGGGGATGGCGGAACAGGGGATGGCGCGGCCCCGTTGACGGCCAACGAGACACCGTGAGGGACGGAACCGGAGCATGGCCACGGCGCGCGACGAAGAGGGCACGGTCGCCGACCCGCGCGACGCCGCCGAGGAGGCGGGCCTGCGCTACGTCGAGGACACGATGCCGGGGCTGACGCGCCGGAAGAGCGGGACGGGCTTCGCCTATCGCGACGCCCGGGGCCAGCCGGTGCAGGACGCGAAGACCCTGGCGCGCATCCGCGCCCTGGCGATCCCGCCGGCCTATACCGACGTCTGGATCTGCCCGCGGGCCAACGGCCATATCCAGGCGACCGGCCGCGACGCCAAGGGGCGCAAGCAGTACCGCTACCACCCGGATTTCCGCTCCGCCCGCGACCTCACCAAGTTCGAGCACGTCATGGCCTTCGCCGACGCGCTCCCGGCCATCCGCGCCCGGGTGGATGCCGACATGGGCCGGCGCGACCTCCCCCGTGAAAAGGTGCTGGCCACCGTGGTCCACCTCCTGGAGACCACGCTGATCCGTGTCGGCAACGACGATTACGCCCGCACCAACAAGAGCTTCGGCCTGACCACCCTGCGCGACCGGCACGCCCGGATCGAGGGTTCGGCGCTGACCTTCCGGTTCAAGGGCAAGAGCGGCAAGACCTGGGACCTCGGCCTCAAGGACCGGCGGGTCGCCCGCATCGTCAAGGCCTGCCAGGACCTGCCCGGCCAGGAGCTGTTCCAATATCGCGACGCCGACGGCACCGTGCGCGACGTGACCTCGGCGGACGTGAACGCCTACCTGCGCGAGATCACGGGCCAGGACATCACCGCCAAGGATTTCCGGACCTGGGCCGGGACCGTCCTGGCCGCCCTGGCGCTGCAGGAATTCGAGGCCTTCGACAGCGAGGCCAAGGCCAAGAAGAACCTGCGCGCCGCCATCGAGGGCGTCGCCGCCCGGCTCGGCAACACGCCGACCATCTGCCGCAAGTGCTACATCCATCCCCAGGTGCTCGACTGCTACCTCGAGGGCGCCCTCCTCCTGCAGATCAAGGACGCGGTGGAGGACGAGCTGCGCGAGGACCTCGCCGGGCTGAAGCCCGAGGAGGCGGCCGTGCTCGGCCTGCTCCAGGCACGCCTCGCCGAGGTGAAGGACGGCAAGGGCCGGGATCTCTCGGGCGCGCCGGCCGGGAAGCGGCGGGCGACGGCATCGGAATCCCCACAGGGTCAAGCCGCCTGAGTCGACGCTCGAAGACAGCTTGGCCTCGACGCATCCCCTCCCCCCTCTGCGGGGGAGGGTGCCTGCGGAGCAGGCGGGAGAGGGGGCGACCTCTCCGAATAAGGCGCTCCCCTCACCCGACCCGCTTCGCGGGCCACCCTCTCCCGCAGAGGGGAGAGGGAGAGTCGCGGAAGGCATCAGCCATGACGACCCCGCTTCCCCCGTGTCGTTTGGGCACGCATCCCCGCCGGCACCAGGTCGCCCCCGAACCCGTTGGCGCCACGCGCTCACCAAGGATGAAACATCATGAAGGTCGCGGTCGTCACTGGGGGAACCGCCGGAATCGGGCTCGCCACCGCCCATCTCTTCGCCCGGCGGGGCTGGGCCGTGGCTGTCATCGCCCGCGATGCCGACCGCCTGCGCGACGCGGAGGCCGACCTGTCCGCCTACGGCCGCCCCGTCCTGGGGATCTCGGCCGACGTGGCGGACGCGGAGGCGATCGATGCCGCCGCCGAGCGGATCGAGCGGGAGTTCGGCCCGATCCGGGCCTGGGTCAACAACGCGATGGCGACCATCGTGAACCCGGCCGACCGGATCACGCCCGCGGAGTACCGGCGCGTCACCGAGACGACCTACCTGAGCCAGGTCTACGGGACGCTGGCGGCCCTGCGCCACATGAAGCCGCGCGACCGCGGCGCCATCATCCAGGTCTCGTCGGGCCTCGGCATCCGCGCCGCGCCGCTCCAGGCGCCCTACTGCGCGGCGAAGTTCGCGGTCTCGGGCTTCACCGACGCCCTCCGCTCCGAATTGATCCACGATCGCGTGAAGGTCTCCCTCAGCGTGGTCTACCTGCCCGCCGTCAACACCCCGCAGTTCAACTGGGCCCGCAACCGCACCGGCCACGGCCAGTACGCCCCCGATCCGGTCTACGATCCGCGCCTCTGCGCCGAGGCCATCGTCGCCACGGCCGACAACCCGAGCCGGGAGGTCTGGGTCGGCCACAGCACGGTGATGATGGCCGCCGCCCAGGCGCTGATGCCGGGCTACGCGGATGCGAAGGCCGCCACGATGTGGTCGGCCCAGCTCACCGACGAACCGGCCCCCGACAAGGCCGGCAACCTGTTCGCCCCGGTGCCCGGCCCTGTGGGCATCGACGGGCGCTTCTCGGACCGGACCAAGACGACGCGCAGCGCCTATTGGACGAGCCGCGACCGCGATCTCCTCGTCGCCGGCCTGACGGGCGTGGTGGCTCTCGGGCTGTTCGGGGTCGCGACCCTGGCCCGCGCGCCGCGCCGCCTGCTGCCGCGGCGCTGAGCCGCCCCGAGGCCGCACAACCCTGCGACCCGGTCGCCCGCCGCGAACCGGATGCAGCTTCGGCGTCTTCACGCTATAGCTGTTCTAGGGTCCCCTCCCATCGGGGGCCCCACATCGCATGAGGGTTTGCCATGGACGTCGACGCGCTCCTGCTTTCGCGCATCCAGTTCGGCTTCACCATGGCCTTCCACATCATCTTCCCGGCCTTCACCATCGGGCTGGCGAGCTTCCTCGCCCGCCTGGAGGCGCAGTGGCTCTGGACCGGCAACCCGATGTACCGGAACCTCTACCGGTTCTGGGTGAAGGTCTTCGCGGTCTCGTTCGGCCTCGGCGTCGTCTCCGGCATCGTGATGAGCTACCAGCTCGGCACCAACTGGTCGCGCTACTCCGACTTCACCGGCAACGTGCTCGGGCCGCTGATCCAGTACGAGGTGATCACCGCCTTCTTCCTGGAGGCCGGCTTTCTCGGGATCATGCTGTTCGGCTGGGACCGGGTCGGCGACCGGCTGCACTTCGTCTCCACCTGCATGGTGGCGATCGGCACCCTGATCTCGGCCTTCTGGATCCTGTCCGCCAATTCCTGGATGCAGACCCCCGACGGCTTCGTCGTCGAGAACGGCCGGGCCATCGCCACCGACTGGTGGAAGGTGATCTTCAACCCCTCCTTCCCGATCCGCTACGCCCACATGGTCCTGGGCTGCTTCCTCACCACGGCCTTCGCGGTGGCGGGCATGTCGGCCTGGATGATCCTACGGGCGCGCAAGGAGCCGGCCGAGAAGGTGGCGGGCGCCCGGCTCTCGCTCTCCATGGCGCTCTGGTTCGCGGTGATCTTCACGCCGATCCAGATCTTCGTCGGCGACACCCATGGGCTGGCCGTGCTCAAGCTGCAGCCGACCAAGCTCGCGGCGATCGAGGCGAACTGGGACCGGCAGGACAACATGCCCCTGCTGCTCTTCGCGATCCCCAACATGGAGGCGGAGAAGAACGACTTCGAGATCGGCATCCCGCGGCTGGGCAGCTTCATCCTCACCCACGACTTCTCGGGCGTGGTGCCGGGCCTGAAGGACGTGCCGCGCGACCAGCGTCCGCCGGTCTGGCCGGTGTTCTATTCGTTCCGCATCATGGTCGCGATCGGCATGGCGATGCTGGGCCTGAGCCTGTGGAGCCTCTACCTACGCTGGAAGGGCACGCTCTTCTCGAACCGCTGGTTCCTCAACGCGGCGATGCTGATGACCCCGTCCGGCTTCGGCGCGGTCCTGTTCGGCTGGTTCACCGCCGAGATCGGGCGCCAGCCCTACATCGTCTACGGGCAGCTGCGCACGGCGGACGCCCACTCGCCCCTGACGGTCAACGCCGTGACGACCTCCCTGATCGCCTTCCTGATCGCCTACGCCTTCATCTTCGGGTTCGGCAGCTACTATCTGGCCAAGCTCCTGCGCAAGGGTCCGGAGCCGCTGGAGGAGGCCATGCGCGGCGGCGACGTGGCCCAGAAGCCCAAGCGTCCCCTCTCCGCGGTCAACGAAAGTCTGACTCCTGCCTGAGAAACGTCTTGCTCGCCTGAGAAACGTCTTGCCCGCCTGAGGGGCGTCGCGGCCCGGCTCAGAGCCGGGCCACGGACTCGCTCGCGTGCAGGCCCCGGGGGCGGTCGCCGCCCGTCGAACGGACCGGCGCCGCATCGACCACCGGCGTGAGGCCGAGGTGGCGGGCCAGGGCGACGAGGTCCTTGAGGCGCCCGGTCTGGGTCTTGCGGCGCAGGTTGAGGCGGTGGGTCTCCACCGTGCGCACGCTCAGGTTCAGGCGGCGAGCCACCTCCTTGTTGCTGAAGCCGGCACTGAGGAAGCGCAGGATCTCGGCTTCGCGCGGCGTCAGGCCATCGGCCGGGGCCACCGGTGCCGCCTCGTCCCGGGACGATTCGGTCGGGCTGGCGGCAAGGGTGAGGAGGGCCCGGCAGATGTCGCGCGGCGTCGCCGAGCGGGCGATGAAGGCATCGGCGCCCGCCTCCACCAGCCGGGTCAGGAGGCCCGCCCGCAATACCTCGAAGCCGACGAGGACGGCGAGGCCCGGCGCCCGGCCCTTGAGCGCCGCGATCCGGCCGGCAAGGCCCGGCTCGGGCTCCGCCCCGACGAACAGCAGAGCGACCTTGCGTGACGGTCCGTCCGACCCGGGCGAGAGTTCCCCTTCGCTCAAGGTCTGCAGGCGCGGCTCATGCTCGATGACGGCGCGAAACGCGGGCTCGAGCCCGAGGGGCTCGCCGACGATCAAAACTCCCACGGCGTCATTCATGCCGCTACCCTCCCCATTGTCCCACCGCGACACACCGCGGCGTTCCCTGGGAGGTTCAGATCAAGTTTCGTTCCAGGGTTTTACTGGCCAAGGCTCGATCTGGATTCTGGTGCAATTCCCCGAACATTGACCAAAACCCACGGGAAATCCGGCGGTACTTTGGTAAACGGCCGCATCGCGCGACCGGGTCGGGAATGCGGGCGTTTCGCAACGGCACAAGGGAGCTGCCGGGTTCCCCCTCGATTCGAGACAGGTTCCGGCTCAGCCGGCGCGGGCCAGCACGAGGTCGGAGGCGGCGCT
Organism: Methylobacterium sp. Leaf111; assembly: GCF_001423285.1. NCBI lineage: Bacteria > Pseudomonadati > Pseudomonadota > Alphaproteobacteria > Hyphomicrobiales > Methylobacteriaceae > Methylobacterium > Methylobacterium sp. Leaf111. The sequence continues at coordinate 15,077 of NZ_LMNE01000013.1, forward strand.
CACGACGCGGTTGCGTCCCGTCGTCTTGGCCTCGTAGAGGGCGATGTCGGCCCGCTTGAGCAGACCCTCGATGGTGTCGCCCTCCGACCACTCGCTGACGCCGAAGCTGCAGGTAAGGCGGATCGGGACCCGGCCGCCGCGGATGCGCAGGGCCTCCATCGAGCGGCGCAGGCGAGTCGCCACACCCTCGGCCTCCGTGCCGGAGCGGTGGGGCAGGATGATGCCGAACTCCTCGCCGCCGAGTCGGCCGACGATGCCATCGAGGGCGAGTTCCCGGCACACGGCCTGGATCGCCGCATCGCCGACGTCATGGCCGTACTCGTCGTTGATGCCCTTGAAGTGGTCGATGTCGAGGAGAATGGCCGACATCCTGCCGTGATCCCCCACGCGCTCCGCGGCATCCCGCGATTTCTGCAGGAAGGCGCGCCGGTTGAGCAGGCCCGTCAGCGAGTCCGTGTCGGCGAGGCGGATCAGTTCGCTCTGCATCGTGGTGAGGCGCTCGGCGGCCCGCAGGCGGGCATGCAGCTCCTCCGGTCCCGGCGGCTTCTCGATGAAGTCGTCGGCGCCGCTATCGAGGGCCTCGGCCAGGTTCCGGGCGTTCCGGGCCGAGGACATGGTGATGACGTAGAGGGGGCGATTGGCCTCGGCAAGCAGGCGGGCGGACCAGCACAGTTCGAGGCCGCCCAGCGGCCGGACCTCGAGGCTGGTAATCAGCACCCGGACCGAGCCGGTATTCTCCACGAAGTTGAGGGCCTCGGCGGAATCGGTGAAGGCCGAAACGGTGTGACCGTTGGGCTCGAGCAGCGCCGCGATCATCTTGAGGACGACCCGACTGGTGTCGACGAGGACGATATGCATGGCGCGGCCTGACCACCTTCACGGTTCTTGACCAGAAGGTGGCACGAACAGATTAACCGCTTGCGAAAGTCGGCGCGGAGTCTTCTTCCGGCGCTGCGCCCTAACGCTGCGTGATCTGGGCCGGCGGAACCCGGACGGGAATGACGCGGGCCCCTCCGCTCGTCTCGGCAACCGGGGCGGCAGTCTGGAACGGGCCGCCGGGGCCCCGGGCTCGCGTGGGCCCGGCAGCGTCCGACCAGCGCCCCTGTCGGCTGCGCGTCAGAACCCGGGAGCGGCCGGGGGCTGCGGCGCGGGAAGCGGAGGGCTGCCCCTCGATGACGTAGACCGTCGGCGTGCCGACCGAGGCACTGCGGATCCCCGCCACCGTGGGGATGCCGTAGGTCCCGTAGCCCCAGGCGCTGGGCACGAGTTCGCTCGGGCGGGGGAAACGGGTGAGCGGCGCACCGACATAATCGCCATGGATCAGCGGCCCGCCATAGCCGTTCTCGTAGCCGGCATAGGGATAGCTGCCGTAGGCGAGGTCCTGGCCCTGCGCCGTGCCGGCCAGGCCGGAGAGCACCAGAGCACCGGCGAGGCCGGCCATGCCTAGGGAGATTCCCGTGCGCGGCAGGATCTTCGAACGAGTGGTCATGCGACGCCGGACTCCCACGCTGGCCGATTCGAACGAGAACCGGTGGACGCCTCCGTCGTTCCCGAAATCCCGGCGGCCTTCAGCGTCGAAGAGTGCTTAGGCGGGCCCCCGAGCGGGACGGAGCAGCCTCGGCAGGCAGGCGACGAGGCTCACGATACGAAAAACCCTGCCTCGCGGCAGGGTCGGGTTCGCCGCGGCGCTCCCGGTCTCGCGCTAGCGGCAGGTGGTGACGCGACGAACGATCCAGCCCTCGCCCTCGACCCAGAGGCGCTTGCGCGAGCGGCTGCAATTGACCGACTCGTCTTCCGATTCGGTCACAGCCGCCACGGGGGTGACGGTGGGTGCAACCACGGAGGCCTTGCCCGGACCCTGGTCGGCGACCGGAGCCGCAAGGGCGCCGGAGACGAAAGCACCCGAGAAACCGGCACCCGTCAGGAATGTCCCGGCCAAGACAAGAGTACCCGCGATGGCGGATACGCGCAGTCGATTCGCTACCATCGAAAAGTCTCGCTCGCACATCCCTCGGGGGATGTGCCCTCAACGTGTCAGGATCGTGCAACGGCGTGCGTTGCCTCTTGAACTGTTAAGTCGCGAGGGGCCGGAAGGGTTGCAGTCGCGAGGACCGGCCGATCATGAATCCTTGAGCGGGATTCGGTGTACGGCCCGGATGAATGCTCAGGGCAGCGCCGAGACCGAGATCATCGGCAGGCTGACCGCGAGCTGGGCCACGGTCGGGCGCGGCAGGGCACGGTGCGAGAGGACCAGGGCACCGAGCCCGAGGACGAGACTGAAGGCCAGGAGGCTCGTCTCGATGCCGCGATAGAACCCGTCCATCCCACACTCCCGGTGCGCCGACGCGAGGCCGAGATCGGGCTCGCACCACCATGGTCGGCCCGGGAGTATGAGGGAATCGTAACCATCCCGGCTCATACCGGATCCTGGACCTGAGGGCTGGCCGGTTGATCCCTTCCGAATGGCGGATTTGGACTTCGCTCAAACGCCGCGAGGGCTTGCCGGATACGGGCTCCACGTTGATCGAGCGGAGCCCGTATCAGGCGCGCCCGAGGGGGATCATGCGGGCGAGATCGGGCTCGGGCGGCTGCATCAGGGCCGCCGCGAGGTTGGCCTCCAGCACGATGAGGTCGCAATCGGGATCCGGCTCCCAGCCGCAGCGGCAGCCCTGCGGCCCCTCATGGGCCTGGGCCACCTGCCGATAGAGGGCACCGACGACGCGGGCCGCCACCTCCAGCGCCGACAGGGCCGGCAGGGGCGCCCGGTTCAGGCTCTGCCAGAAGGCGCGGCGCAGGGCCTCGTCGAGATGGGCCTCGGGCGACGCGGGCTCAGCACAGGCCGGCGCGGGGTGCGGTGGGGCATCCATCCGCTCGTCCTGCCCGCTCATGCCCGGGCTCCCGAGGTCCGATCGGACAGGCGTTCCCGCCAGTGGGCCGGCACCAGGGCGGGATCCGTTTCCGGAGCGCCCGCCAGGGCGTCGATGAGGTCGGCGAAGCGATGCAGCCGCAGGTCGAGGGCCGAGCCGTCCCACCAGGCGATCCGCACGGTGCCGCGCAGCCAGTCCAGCGTGCGTTCCATGATTCCGCTCTCCTCTCGCGATCCGCGTTCTGGAGAGAGGTTTGAAAGCTGAGTCTCCGCTTGGCAAGCAATTCTCGAAACATTGGAATAGGTTGAATCTTGCGCTCGGCGGAGGATCTACTGTCTTCGATTTGGAAGAATTCCATACGTCGGGAAAAGCAGCGCCCTGGCCGGGGCTTGATCCTGCGACAGCGCGGGGCCGGGCGGTTCTCAGCCCCGGTAGGCCACCAGAATGGCCCCGGCCGCGATCAGGACGACGCCGATCCAGTTCGGCAGGGTGAGGCTCTCGCCGAGGAGAATCACCCCGAGGATCGCGACGAGCACGACGCTGAGCTTGTCGAGGGGCGCCACCCGCGCCGCATCCCCGAGGGCGAGGGCGCGGAAGTAGCAGAGCCAGGAGGCGCCCGTGGCGAGGCCCGAGGCCACGAGGAAGCCGACGCTGCGGCCCGGGATCGCCGCGAGGCCCGGCACCTGCCCGGTGGCGAACAGGATCGCGCCGGTGAGGGCGAGGATCACCACGGTCCGCACGAAGGTCGCCACGTCGGGAGGGACGCCGGTGACGCCGACCTTCGCCAGGATGGCGGTCAGCGCGGCGAAGACGGCCGAGAGCAGGGCCCAGAACCGCCAGGAGAGCAGCAGCGCGCTCAGCATCGCGACGGCCCGGCCGGTCTCACAGGATCATCCGCATGACCATCAGGCCGAGGAGCAGGCCGGCGAGCCCGAGGACCACCGAGCCCAGGATGTAGATGATGGCCGCCGCCATCTCGCCGCGCTCCAACAGGAGGATGCCTTCGAGGGCATAGGACGAGAAGGTGGTGAAGCCCCCGAGGACGCCGGTGGCGAGGAACAGCCGCATCGGCTGGCTGCCGCTGCGCATGGCGTACCAGCCCGCCAGCACCCCCATCAGGATCGAGCCCAGGATGTTGATGCCCATCGTGCCGTAGGGAAAAGCCGTGCCGAAGCGCAGGGCGGCCAGCCCGACGCCGTGGCGGGCCATGCCGCCGAGGCCGGCCCCGAGAAAGACGATGAGAAACCCCATGGCGGGTACGATCCCCCTGCAGCCGGCCGCCGGCCCGGCCCCACGCTGAGGATACGCAGAAAATTCGCGTGGTTCGCTGTCCCGGCCCGGCTTGCCCCCGAGGTCCACAGGGTCCGGACCGGATTTCGTCGCGGGGTCGGGCCGGCCCATCGCATGCCCGCTCGCCGAAGAGCGGGGACGGAGGTTCCCGGCAGGGTGCCGAACAGCGAGGCGGAAGATTTCTCCACACAATGCGTCGCGGTTTATCTGCGATTAACCAAGTTGCGGCTGAATAGGGCTAGTTAAGGTTGATGTTTTCCTAACAGGCACCTTTCACGACCCTCCTCTTCGCTTAACCTTTTCTTGAGGTCTGCAGAGATGGGGCTGTGCCAGTTCGGGAACTGCGTATCCGAGTTCGCCCGCATGAACGACGCTGTGTACCCGTCCGGCCGCCGCCTCCGCCGTCGTCGCCGGCCCCACGGGCCGATGCTCCTGCGGACCTCCGCCGTGGCGCTCCTCTGCGCCGCCTTCCCGCACCTGACCGCGCCGGACGCGCCCGTCCCGGCCGGTCCGGGACGGCCGGTGTTGGCGACCGCATCGACGCCGAGCGCCTCTGCCTGGATGCTCGATCCGACGCCGGCCCTCGGCCCCGCAGCCCGGGGTCTGGCCCAGGCGGCCCCGCTCAGCGCCGCCCTGGTGCCCCCCGCGGGTGCGGCCCGGACGACGCTGGCGATGGCGGCGCCGCGCCCCGCGCCCGCCCCGGCCGCCAGCCCGGCCCGGACCGCGCAGGCGCTGCCCCAGACCATCCCGCTGCCGGTGCCCCGCCCGGCCGGCCTGGTGGCCCAGGCCGAGCCGGCCCGCCTGGCGCTCCGCTCGGCCCCCGCCCTGCGCGCGCTGGCCACCCGCCGGACCCAGGTCGCCCGTGCCAGCGCCGAGGCCGCGGCCGAGCGCTCGTTCTTCGACACGGTGTTCGGGACGCGCTCCGCGCCGGAGCCCGAGGCGGCGCCGCGGACCACCCTGGCCTACGCGGCGGTAGACCCGAGCGTCGATCCCGGTCCGCGCCGGGTGATCGAGAGCAGCCCGGTGGTCGGCGCCGGCACGGCCGTCTACGACATCACCGCCCGCACCGTGACCCTGCCGAGCGGCGAGCGGCTCGAGGCCCATTCCGGCCTCGGCGAGAGCATGGACAACCCGCGCCATGTCCACCGCCGGATGCGCGGCTCGACCCCGCCGGGCACCTACGACCTTACCGAGCGCGAGGCGCTGTTCCACGGCGTGCGGGCGATCCGCCTCAACCCGGTGGGCGGCAGCGCGGCGATCCACGGCCGCGACGGCATCCTGGCCCACACCTACATGCTGGGCCCCAGCGGCGCCTCGAACGGCTGCGTCTCGTTCAGGGACTACAACCGCTTCCTCCAGGCCTTCCTGCGCGGCGAGGTCCGCCGCCTCGTCGTGGTCGCCGGACGCGGCGATGCCGGCCCGACCTTCGCCGAGCGCCTGTTCGGCCGCGCCACGCGCTGAGAAAAGAGCCGCGCACCCGGGGTGCGCGGCTCTCAAGACGTCAGGACCCGCGGCGCAGGATCAGCCGATGATCTTGTCGATGGTGATCGGCAGCTCGCGGATGCGCTTGCCGGTGGCGTGGAACACCGCGTTGGCCACCGCCGCCGCCGTGCCGACGATGCCGATCTCGCCCAGGCCCTTCACGCCCATCGGGTTGGCCTTGTCCTCCTCGTCCACGAAGATCACGTCGATCTCGTGGATGTCGGCATGTACCGGCACGTGGTACTCGCCGAGGTTGTGGTTCATGAAACGGCCGATGGTGTGGTCGAGCATGGATTCCTCCTCCAGCGCCGAACCGATGCCCATGACCACGCCGCCGAGGATCTGGCTGCGGGCGGTCTTGGTGTTCAGGATCTTGCCCGCCGCGATCGCCGAGACGATCCGGGTGACGCGCACCACGCCGAGATCCTCGTCGACCTTCACCTCGGCGAAGATGGCCGAGTGCGTGTAGCCGGCGAATTCCTGGGAATGGTTGGAATCCGGGCCGGCCGAGCCGGTGGCCTCGATCTGGTCCATCCCCGCCTTCGCCATCACCTCCGTGATGGCGATGCTGCGGGACGGATCGCCCGCCACCGAGATGCGCCCGTCCTTGAACACCGCGCGATCGAAGTCGACGTTGGCCAGGGGCGAATCGTCGAGGCCGCGGGCCAGGGTGAAGACCTGGGCGGCGATCTCGCGACAGGCCTTCATCACCGCCGTGCCGGAGGAGGCCGCCGTCCAGGAGCCGCCGGCGATCGGCGCGTCGGCGAGCTTCGAGTCGCCGAGCTTCGTCGTCACGTCCGTCATCCGCAAACCCAGCGCATCGGCGGCGATCTGGGTCAGGATCGTGTAGGTGCCCGTGCCGATGTCGCCGGTCTGGTTGCCGACCACGAGCTTGCCGTCGGCCGTCAGCGTGGCCTGGGCGCTCGACTGCTGCATCATCGACTCCCAGATGCCGGTGGCCATGCCCCAGCCGACGAGCTCGCGCCCGTCCTTCATGGAGCGCGGCTCGGGGTTGCGGGCCGACCAGCCGAAACGCTCGGCTCCCTCCGCGTAGGCGGCCCGCAGGGATTTCGAGCTGAACGGCTTGTCCTGGGTGCGGTCCTTCTCGGCGTAGTTCCGCAGGCGCAGGTCGATCGGGTCCTGCCCCGTCTCGTGGGCGAGCTCGTCCATCGCGATCTCGAGGGCGAACACGCCCGTCACGGCGCCGGGTGCCCGCATGTCGGAGGGGGTGTAGGTGTCGATCTTGGCGAGCCGGTAGTCGAGGGCGACGTTCGGGCAGTCGTAGAGGATGCCCGACCAGTTCACGACGACCTCCTGGTAATCCTCGAAGCCGGAGGTGCCGGAGATCGCCTCGTGCCGGAGGGAGGTCAGCGCGCCGTCGGCCTCGGCCCCGAGGGCGATGGTCTGGCGCACGTCGGGCCGGTAGCCGAAGGTGAACATCTGGTCGCGGGTCAGGGTCACCCGCACCGAGCGCTCCAGCTCCCGCGCCGCCATGACGGCGAGGAAGAGCTGGTATTGCGGGCGCAGGCCCGAGCCGAAGCCGCCGCCGAGATAGGGATTGAGGACGTGGACGTCGTCCTTCTTCATCCCGAACACGCCGGTGATGTAGCCCAGGCTGTTCGAGACGCCCTGGATCTTGTCGTAGACCGTGAGCTTGCCGTCGCCCTCCCAGACCACGGTCGAGGCGTGGGGCTCCATCGGGTTATGGTGCTCCACGGCCATGTGGTAGTGGTTAGTGAGCTGGACCGGGGCGGCCTTGTAGGCGCCGTCCGCATCGCCCCAGGGCGCCGGCGGCGGCTTGATGCCGGAGCGCTTCTTGGGCGGCACGTAGGCCGCGTCCTCCAGGGTCCGCAGGTCGGTGGTCGGCGCATCGGCCTCGTAGGCGAGCTTCACCAGCGAGGCGGCGTAGCGCGCCGTGCCGAAATCCTCCGCCACCACCAGGGCCACGGGCTGGCCGCTGTAATGGACCTTGTCGTCGTAGAGCGGCCGGAAGGGCGAGCCGGGAGGCGCGACCTGATCCTGGTAATTGTAGTCGAGCCAGGCGGTGCGCGGCCGGTTCTCGTGGGTGAAGACCTTGAGGACCCCTGGCACCGCCTCGGCGGCCGCCGTGTCGATGGACAGGATCCGGCCGCGGGCGATGCCGCTCGACACCACGTAGCCGTGGGTCAGGTCGGGGGCGGCGAACTCGCCGGCGTATTTCGCCTGGCCGGTGACCTTGGCCGGGCCGTCGACGCGGCTCTGCGCGGTGCCGACATAGGTGTCGGTGCCGGAGGTGCTGATGCTGTGGGCCATGGGGGTTCCTTCAGGCGATGCGCTTGTCGGACTGAGACTGGGGCGTGCCGGCGGCGGCCTGGGTCAGGCCGCGGATGAGGGCGCGCCGCGCGAGTTCGATCTTGAAGCCGTTCTCGGATTGGGGGTGCGCCGCGGCGACCACGATATTGGCGGCGGCGGCGAAGGTCTCGTGGGTGGCCGGCTTGCCGACCAGGAAGGCTTCCGCCTGCGCGTCGCGCCAGGGCTTGTGCGCGACGCCGCCCAGGGCGAAGCGCGCGGTCTGGATGGTGTCGCCGTCGAGCTTGATCACCGCCGCCACCGAGACGAGGGCGAAGGCGTAGGAGAGCCGGTCGCGCAGCTTCAGGTAGGTGTGGTGGGCCCCGAATTCCTCGTCGGGCAGGTCGACCGAGAGCACGATCTCGTCGGCCGCGAGGGTGGTGTCCCGCTCGGGCGTGTCGCCCGGCAGGCGGTGGAAGTCGGCGAAGGGGATCGTGCGCTCGCCCCCCGGGCCGGCGACCCGGACCTTGGCCTCCAGGGCGGCGAGGGCCACGCACATGTCGGAGGGGTGGGTGGCGATGCAGGACGGGCTCGTCCCGAAGATGGCGTGGATGCGGTTGACCCCGCCGATGGCGGCGCAGCCGGTGCCGGGCTCGCGCTTGTTGCAGGGCGTGGCGTCGTCGTAGAAATAATAGCAGCGGGTGCGCTGCAGGAGGTTGCCGCCGGTGGTGGCGGCGTTGCGCAGCTGACCCGAGGCGCCGGCCAGGATCGCGCTCGACAGCAGCGGATAGCGCGCCTTGACCCGGTCGTCGTAGGCCACGGTCGCGTTCGTCACCAGGGCGCCGAGGCTGAGGCCCCCGTCGCGCTCCTCGATCCGGTCGAGGGGCAGCCGGGTGATGTCGACGAGGCGCTCGGGCCGCTCGACATTGTACTTCATCAGGTCGACGAGGTTGGTCCCGCCGGCGATGAAGCGGGCCTGGGCGCCGGAGGCGATGGCGCGCACCGCCTCGTCGACGGTGGTCGGGCGGACGTAATCGAAGCGGTTCATTTCGCGGCTCCCGCGTGCATCACGTCCTCGATGGCGTCGACGATGTTGGTGTAGGCGCCGCAGCGGCAGATGTTGCCGCTCATCGCCTCCCGGATCTCGTCCCGCGACTGGGCGTGCCCCTCGGAGAGCATGCCCACGGCCGAGCAGAGCTGGCCGGGCGTGCAGTAGCCGCACTGGAAGGCATCGTGCTCGACGAAGGCCGCCTGGAGCGGGTGCAGGCCCTCGGCGCCGGCCAGGCCCTCGACCGTGGTGATGCTGGCCCCGTCCTTCATCACCGCCAGCGTCAGGCAGGAATTGATGCGCGTGCCGTTCACCAGCACCGTGCAGGCGCCGCACTGGCCGTGGTCGCAGCCCTTCTTGGTGCCGGTGAGGTCGAGGTCCTCGCGCAGGAGGTCGAGGAGGGTGGTCCAGGGGGCGACCTGAAGCGTCCGGCTCTCGCCGTTGATTGTCAGGGTGATGCCGATGGTGTTCGCAGCATGGGAGGAGCCGCTTTCGATGAGCATGGCGGTATCCGTGGCTTGCGCGGCGCGTAAGGCGCGACGCCGCTGGTGTTCGAGGAAACTCGCAGGGGCGGCGGCGGGGAAAAAACATCCGCCCCGTCCCGGTCCACTCGATAACAGTTCCAAAAAGCTGGTGTTCCCGCCGGGGATCCTTGCGCCGGGTTCACGTTTGACGAGAGCACCACTGCGCCGGTCGGTTTCAGCCGAAGACGTCTGCCGTCCGATGGCGGGGGCCGTCGCTCGGTCGAGGTTGCTCGGTCGAGGTTGCTTGGCCCAGGCGCCATGGGCTAACCCGGGAGCCGCCGCCCGCCTTCGCTCAAGGACGCCCGATGATCGCGCTCGCCCCCGTTCTCAACGACATCGACCGCGACCTCGACAGCGCCCTGGAGCGGCTCTTCGCCTTCCTGCGCATCCCCTCGATCTCCACCGATCCGGCCTTCGCCCCCCAGTGCCGCGAGGCCGCGACCTGGCTCGCCGGCACCCTGACGGCCCTGGGCTTCGAGACCGGCATCCACGAGACCGCCCTGCACCCGGTGGTGCTGGCCCATAAGCCGAAGCCCGGCTTCCCGCACGTGCTGTTCTACGGGCATTACGACGTGCAGCCGGTGGACCCCCTGACCCTCTGGGAGACGCCCCCCTTCGAGCCGCGCCTCGCCACCGACGCCGCCGGGAAGCGGACGATCGTCGGGCGCGGCGCCTCGGACGACAAGGGCCAGGTGATGACCTTCGTGGAGGCCTGCCGGGCCCATCTGGCGATGGCGGGCGAGCTCCCCTGCGGCGTCACCATCCTGGTCGAGGGCGCCGAGGAGAACGGCTCTCAAGGGTTGCCCGAATGGGTCGCGGCCAACCGCGACAAGCTCGGCGCCGACATCGTGCTCGTCTGCGACACCAGCATGTGGAATCCGACCACCCCGGCCATCACCACCTCCCTGCGCGGGCTGGCCTATTTCGAGGTCAAGGTGACCTGCGCCGACCGCGACCTGCATTCGGGCTTCTTCGGCGGCGCCGCGCGCAACCCGATCCACGTCTTGTCCAGGATCATCGCCGACCTGCACGACGCCGACGGAAAGGTGGCGCTGCCGGGCTTCTACGAGGGCGTGCGCGAGACGCCGCAGGCGGTGCTCGACCAGTGGCGCGGCCTCGACTTCACGGCGGACACGTTCCTCGGGCCCATCGGCCTGTCGGAGCCGGCCGGCGAGCGCGGCCGCATGCTGATCGAGCTGGTCCAGTCCCGCCCGGCCTGCGACGTCAACGGCATCATCGGCGGCTATACCGGCGAGGGCACCAAGACCGTGATCGCCGGCCAGGCCAGCGCCAAGGTCTCGTTCCGCCTCGTCGACGACCAGGACCCGGAGCAGCTCGCCCGCACCTTCGAGGCCTTCGTGCGCGAACGCATCCCGGCCGACTGCTCGGTGGAGGTGATCTGCTACAAGGGCAGCCGCGCCATCAGCCTGCCCTTCGACATGCCCGAACTCGAGACCGCCCGCGCGGCCCTGGCCGAGGAATGGGGCGTGCCCGCCGTGACCATCGGCGCCGGCGGCTCGATCCCGATCGTGGGCGACTTCAAGCGCCTCCTCGACCGCAACACGCTGCTGATCGGCTTCGGCCTCGACGACGACCGCATCCACTCGCCCAACGAGAAGTACGACCTGACCAGCTTCCACAAGGGCACCCGCTCCTGGGCCCGCATCCTGGCGGCCTTCGGCGGGCAGCGGGCCGGCTGAGCGGCCCCGTCGTCGCCCGTGGCGCGCGGCCTCGCACCCCGGAGCTCGGGTCGATCCTCGTGGGGACGCGCGTGACGCCGAGCCATCGACGACCGGGGCGAGACGCGAGGCGGCTCCCTCGCCGGGAAGGAGCGGGTTGGGGTGAGGTGTGTGCCCTTTCCGGACTGCGCACCCACCTCCCCCTGTCCCTCTCCCGACCGGCGTGGGGACCCGCGCAGCCCACGCCCCTGGCCGGCCGGCGAGCCCTGGCCGGGCGGGGAGGATCGGGTGACCGTCGACCGTTCGAAATCCGCGGACGCACGCTCCGCTCGAATCCCCAGGCCGCATGACCGCCACCCCTGCCCCTCCCAGTCCCAGCGCGGCTCGCCTGTTCGCGGCGGGCCAGGGCGTGCTCGTCTGCCGCTACCCGGTCGCCACCGACCTGCCGATCCCCCTCGCGGTCCTGGCGCCGGCCGGTCTCGGCCTGCTCACCTGGGCCTTCACCGGCTTCGGCGGCCCCGAGCCCGATCCCGCCGGGCTCCTCGTCCTGCATGACGGGCAGGCGGCCCTGACGGAGGGCGGCACCCTGACCCTGGAGACGCATTTTCGCGATGCGGCGATCGCCTGTCCGAAACCCCGGCCCGTGGCGGAGCTGGAACGGCCCGAGCGCGCCGCCCTCGGGGAGGCGGTGCTGGCGGCCGTGATGCCGGACACCCTCGATGCCCTGGCGACGCTGTTTCCGCTGCTGGCCCCCGCCGTCGCGGAGGGTCCGATGCCCGAGACGGCGCCCCGCCTCGCCCTCGCGGGCGACGATGCGCGCCGGGCCACGCTCTCGGGCTCCACGGTGCCGAACTACCTGCTGCTGCGGGCCGGCAGCACCTGGAGCTGCGCCCGGGTGGCGACGGCCGAGCTCCGCTTCGGCCCGGCCCCCGCGATCGACCTCACCCTGGCGCCGGCCTGGGGCAACCCCCGCGGGGCGACCGTCGAGACCGCGTTCCTCCTCGGCCCCGGCACCGTCACGCCCGCCCGCCTCCGCCGCGAGGCCGGACGATGAGCGGCCCCGCGATCCTCGTGGTGGCGCCGATGCCAGCGTTTCCGACCAGCGCCGGCAACCGGCGCCGGCTGCTCACCACCTGCGCCGCCCTGCAGCGCGGCGGCTACGCGGTCGACCTCGCCTATTACGCCCACGAGGACCAGATCTATCGCCGCTTCGGGCAGCACCCGCCCACCGACGAGGCCGCGGCGGCGGGCCTGTTCCGGCACATCTTCCGGATCGAGCCGCCGGCGACCATCCCGCTCACCACCCGGTCGCGGTGCTTCGCCATCGACGACTGGTGCCCCGAGGCGGTCGGCGCCTTCGTCGCCTGGTACGGACGGGCCTACCCTGAGACCCGTGCGATCCTGATGAACTACGTGTTCCTGTCGCGGGCGCTGGAGGCGGCGCCGCCGGGCGTGCTCAGGCTCATCGACACCCACGACCGCTTCGCCGACCGGCAGCAGCAATACCGTCCGTTCCGGGCCGAGCCGAACTTCTTCTACACCGACCGGGCGGGCGAGGCGGCGGGCCTCGCCCGGGCCGACATCGTGCTGGCGATCCAGTCCGAGGAAGCGGCCTATTTCCGGACGATCACCGATCGCCGGGTTCACCTGCTGCCGCCGCGCTTTGCCACCCGCCGGCCCTTCGCGGCCCCGGCCCGGGTCAAGCGGATCGGCTTCCTCGGCCACGGCAACGATCCGAACCTGGTCTCGATCCGGCGCTTCGCCGCGGCCTGGAGCGAGGACTGGACCCCGGCCCGTCCCGAACTCGTCATCGCGGGCGAGATCAGCAACAGCCTCGGCCCGACCGCAGGGCCCGGCGTGCGGCTCGCTGGCTACCTGCCCGAGCTGGAGGACTTCTACGACGGCGTCGACCTCGTGGTGGCGCCGATCCTCATGGGCAGCGGCCTGAAGATGAAGGTCGCCGAGGCCCTGTCCTTCGGCAAGCCCGTCATCGGCACCGCCCTCGGCTTCGAGGGCTTCGACCCCGTGGCGCCGGCCCACCGCCTGCCCACCGCCGAGGCGGTGAAGGCCGAGGTGCTCGCGCTAGCCGACGACGCGGCAGGCCTCGCCGCCCTCACCCGCGCCTGCGCGGATCTCTTTGCCGGCTACAACGCCCGCGCCGAGCAGGCCGAAACTGCTTTGCTGGCAATGCTCTCTGTTTCCGATGGGAAACCATCTGAGGCTGCCGCATCGGTCGCCCCCGCCACCGCGAACGATTCCGATCGGGTGGTCACGTTCCTCGAGGGCGGACGTCTCAACCGCGAGACCTCCCTTCGGTCCGACCTGCGCGACGATCCCGAACGCGGCCTCCTGGTCGCCACCGAGCGCGTCGCCCCGCCCGGCGCCGATCCCTACACCCCCGCCCGCCGGCGCTGGTTCGCCAGGGCGGAGGAGGGCAAGACCGAGCGCAGACAGGACGAGGCCGGATCACCGGACGCCGGTTTGGCCGGGCTCCGGCTCGCCCTCTCGCCGGAATGGGTCCGCGACCGGCGCCTGCCCCCTCCCCTCCGGGCGGACCTCGCGGTGCAGCTGGCGGATGTCGCGGCGGACTGGGAAGCCCAGGCGGTCCGCGTCGGCACCGCCGGAGACGGGACGACCCTGGCCCTGACGCTGCCGCGTCACCTCGCATTCGGCACGCATCCCCACGCCGCCTTCCGGATCGGCACGCCGACGCGCGAGATCACGCTCGGACGTGTCACCCCTCTGAATACCAGCCGGATTCCGATGTATTCCAGTGCGTATATCAGCGCGTATACCAGCGCCCGCGCGGACCTCCCGGGCGCGCCGGCGGCCGTGACCTTCGCGGGGCTGGGAGCAGGCCCGGAGGCCTCCACGATCCTGTTCCTGCACGACGACCTCATCGGCCGCATCACGGTCCTGCCCGACCCCGTCCCGAGCCCGGAGCCCCTTCCATGATGGCGGCCCCCGACATCCTCGACGCTCCGGCGGGCCGAAAGGCGGCCCTGGTCGAGGCCGCCCTGATCTGGAATGCGTTGTTTCTCAACGACATCCGCATCGCGTTCCGGCCGGAAGCCGCGCCCGTGATCTCGGTCGTGATCGTCTCGCGCGGGGCCCGGCACCTGCTGGCCTGGACCCTGGCGAAGCTCGCCGGGCACCAGGCCTTCGCCGGCCCCGCCTTCGAGGTGATCCTGGTCGACAACGCCTCCGATGCCGAGACCCGGACGCTCTTCGACCGGGTCGACGGCGCCCGGATCCTGCTCAATTCGGAGAACGCCGGCTTCGGCCCCGCCTGCAACCAGGGGGCCGCCGAGGCCCGCGGCCGCTACGTGCTGTTCCTGAATCCCGACATCGACCTGATGCCCGGCGCCCTGGCGGCCATGGTCCGCACCTTCGCGGAGGCCGACGACGTCGGCATCGTCGGCGGGCGGCTGGTCTTCCCCGGGGGTATCCTGCAGGAGGCCGGGGCCGGCTTCCAGGACGACCCGCAGCTCACCCATCCGGCCGGCCGCGGCGGCCTCGATCCCTTCGCGCCGGAGGCCTCCTACGTCCGCGACGCGGGCTACGTCTCCGGAGCCCTGCTGATGATCGAGGCCCGGCTGTTCACCGAGCTCGGCGGCTTCGACGACCTGTTCGCACCGGCCTATTTCGAGGACACCGACCTCTGCGCCCGCTGCCAGCAGGCGGGGCGGCGGGTCGTCTACCAGCCGCGTGCGATCGCGATCCACGTGGAGAGCGGCACCAGCGTCCGGCGCGCCGACGTCGAGGCGCTCCTCGACCGCAACCGGGTCCGCTTCCGCGAGCGGCACGGTGCCTGGCTCTTCGGGCAGGGGCCGCGGCGCACGGGCTTCGGGCCCCGCGACGACGCGCCCTTCGCCCTGCGCGTCCTCTACGTCGACGACCGCGCCCCCCATCAGAATCTCGGGGCCGGGCTGCCGCGGGCCAACACCATCGTCAACGCGATGGCGGATCTCGGCTACGCCGTGACGGTGTGCTCGGTCTACGGCGAGCGCGAGGAGCCGGCGACGACCTATCGGGATCTCTCGGACCGGATCGAAGTCATCGAGCCCTGCGGGCGGGAGGGCTTCCGCCGCCTCGTCACCGAGCGGGCCGGTGCCTACGACGTGCTCTGGGTCAGCCGGCCGCCGCACATCCGCATGGTGTGCGAGGTCCTGGCGGATCTGGGCCTGAGCCCGCGGGATGTGGGCCGCGCCCGCGTGGTGTTCGATTCCGAATCCCTCTACGCCCTGCGCGAGTTCGTCGTCGACGCCCTCAAAGGCCGGCCGTCGCCGGGGCCGTCCCTTGCCCGGGCGACCGCCCTGGAGCTCCGGACGATCGCGGCGGCCGACCGGGTGGTCTGCGTCTCCCCGGCCGACGCGCGCCTTCTGCGCCGGGCCGGGGTCGCCGATCCGGTGGTCCTCGGCCACGTCCAGGCGCCCCATCCGAACCCGCCCGGATTCGCCGCCCGCCGGGGTTTCGTCTTCATCGGGTCCCTCGCCCGCGAGGGGGAGCCGAACATCGATTCGCTCGACTGGTTCTTCGGGCAGGCCTGGGACTTCCTGCGGGCGCTCCTGCCGGACGCCCACGTCACCATCATCGGTGCGGTCGCGCCCTCCATCGCCGAGCGGCTGACCCGGCCCGGCGTCACCGTGCTCGGCCGCCTCGACGAGATCGGCCCGGCCCTGGATGCCGCCCGCGTCGCCCTCGCGCCGGCGCGCTTCGCCGCCGGCCTTCCGCACAAGGTGCTGGAGACCGTAGCGCGCGGCCTGCCGAGCGTCGTCACCCCCGTCCTGGCCGGGCAGATGGGCTGGCCCGACGGCATCGGATACCAGGTCCACGACTGGCACGATCCCCGGGGCTTCGCCGAGACGCTGGCGCATCTCCACGCGGACGCGGCGGCGTGGACGCAGGTGCAGTGCGCCGGCCTCGCCCAGGTCGGCCGCGACGAGGACCCCGCGGCCTACCGCGCCGTCCTGCGCCAGGTGTGCGAGGCGCCGACCTTCCCATGACACGCAGCCCGACGTTCCACGCCGTCCGCCTCGCCACGCCCCTGATCCGCCGGGTGATCCTCGGCCGCGTGCCCCGCCTGTTCGATGCGGCCTATTACCGGGCGACCAACCCGGACGTGGCCCGCTCCGGCATCGACCCATTCCTGCACTACGTCTGGCGCGGCGCCGCTCAGGACCGCGATCCCAGCGCCGATTTCGACACCGCTTTCTACAAGCGCCAGAGCGGCCCGACGCGCCTCGACCCGGTGCGGCACTACCTGCGGGCGGGGGCGAAGGCCGGCCTCGACCCGAATCCCGCCTTCAGCACCCTGATGTACGTGGCCCGCTACCCCGATGTCGGGCTGGCCGGGGTCAACCCCCTGGTGCATTACCGCCAGGACGGGCGGGCGGAGGGCCGCGTCACCGCCCCGTCCGCCTCGCAGCCGGAGGAATGGGTGCCCTTCCAGGGGGTCCGCGAGGCCCATCGCTGGACCTATCCGGCCCAAGCCTCGCCCCGCTTCGCCCTGACCCTGCGGCGTGACGTGCCGGTCTCGGCCTGCCCCAGCTTCCTGCCCCGGCTCTGCCTCGTGCTGACCCTCGACGGAAGCGAGATCGACGGCCTGGTCCAGAGCTTCGACGCCTTCCCGGGCTCGGCCGCCGACGCGCTCACCCTCGCGGTCGATACCACCCTGCGCCCCCATCCGCCCCGCCCCACCCTGGTCCTCGCCCTGGAACAGTGCTTCCACGGGCCGGGCCCCGGGGGCGCGGTGCTGCTGCGCTACGCGGAGGCGCGGATCTGGGACGTGCTGCTGGAGCGCCCGCACGTGCTGCGGCTCTGCCCGGCCGGCGCGCTCGCGCTTCGGGTGCTGTGAGGCGCCCCCGGTGCGCGGGACGGGCGTTCAGGCGGCGGAGACCGGGCGCACCAGATCGGCGAGGTCAACCGGGCAGTCCCCGTCGCGGGCGATGACGATCACCGGGAGGGACTGGTGCCGGGCGATCGCCGCCGCCACGACCTCGGGCGGAGTCGGCGCGTCCGGGCTGGCGCAGACGACGATCCCGATCAGGGGGACGCCGTGCGCGTGCAGGGTCTCGGCCGCCGTAAGGGCATGGCTGATCGCCCCGAGATAGGAGCCGGAGACGAGGAGCGCCGGCAGTCGGAGCGCCGTGAGCCAGTCGAGGCCGGTCGCCTCCCCCGTCACCGGGCTCATGACGCCGCCGACCCCCTCGATCAGCAGGGTGCCGCCGGGCGGCGTCGCGGCGATCGCGGCCCGGCACCAGCCGACGAGGTCGTCGAGGGCCAGGGTCCGGCCCTCGCGGGCGGCGGCGAGATCGGGGCTCAGGGGGGCGACGAAGCGCCAGGGCGAGCAGGCGGCGACCGTCTCCGGCGTCACGGCCAGGCCCTGCGCCGCGAGAAGCCGCCCGGTGTCGCTCCGCGCGAAGTCCGCGGCATCGAGGGGCGGGACCCCGCTCGCCAGGGGCTTGAGGGTCCGCACGTCGCGGCCCAGGGCGCGCAGCCGCCGCGTCAGGGCGGCGGTGACGTAGGTCTTGCCGATCTCTGTCCCGGCGCCGGCGATGAAGACGGCGCGCGTGCCGCTCACTTCTCGACGAAGGCCTTCTCGATGACGTAGTGCCCGGCCTCGCCGTGGTTGCCCTCCTCGTAGCCGCCATCGGTCAGCAGCTGGCGAGTGTCCCGGATCATGTCGGGCGAGCCGCAGAGCATGAAGCGGTCGTTCTCCACCGACATCGGCGGCAGGCCGATATCCTCGAACAGCTTGCCCGAGGTCATCAGGTCGGTGATGCGGCCACGGTTGCGGAAAGGCTCGCGGGTCACGGTCGGGTAGTAGATCAGCCCGGCGCTGATCACCTCGCCGAGGAACTCGTGGTTCGGCAGGTCCTGGGTGATGGTCTCGCCGTAGGCGAGCTCCTGCACCTGCCGGCAGCCATGGACGAGGACGACCTTCTCGAAACGCTCGTAGGTCTCCGGGTCCTTGATGATCGACATGAAGGGCGCAAGGCCCGTGCCGGTGCCGAGGAGGTAGAGGTTCTTGCCCGGCATCAAATTGTCGAGCACCAGGGTGCCGGTGGGCTTCTTGCCGACGATGATCGGGTCGCCGACCTTGAGGTGCTGCAGCTTCGAGGTGAGCGGGCCGTTCGGGACCTTGATCGAGAAGAATTCCAGCTCCTCCTCGTAATTGGCCGAGACGACGCTGTAGGCGCGCAGGAGCGGCCGGCCCTCGACCTCGAGGCCCATCATCACGAACTCGCCGTTGCGAAAGCGGAAAGCGGGATCGCGGGTGGTGCGGAAGGAGAACAGCGTGTCGGTCCAGTGGTGGACGCTCAGCACACGCTCCTCGTTGAACTTGCTCATCGACGGTCCGTCTCGAATTTCGCTCGAATCTCGAAGCTTTGCGTGGCGTCTTCTCGCACCTGCGGTAGGCCCGTCAAGGCGGCGCGCTTACGCAGTCGCACGTCGGCACAGTGGCTTGGAATCGTTCTTAATTCTGCCGCGGCGCGTCAGAGCGGCTTCAGGCCGGCCTCGATCTCGACGCGGCGGGGTTCGAGGAAGGGCGGCAGGGCGAGGCGCTCGCCCAGGGTCTCCATGGGCTCGTCGGTGGCGAAGCCCGGCCCGTCGGTGGCGATCTCGAACAGGATTCCGTTGGGTTCGCGGAAGTACAGGCTGCGGAAATAGTAGCGGTCCACCGGGCCACTGGAGGGCATGCGGCGCTGTTTGAGCCGGTCGGCCCAGGCGGCGTAGTCGGTGTCCGGGATGCGGAAGGCGACGTGGTGGACGGCCCCGGCGCCCTGACGCGCAGAGGGGAGGTTCGGCTCGGCCACGAGATGGAGTTCGGCGGCGGGGCCACCCGCGCCCATGCGATAGACGCGGACCTCGCCCTCGGGAAGCTCATAGTTACGGTCGTGATTCAGGCCGAGGATCTCGGTGAGCACGGCCTCGGTCCGCTCGATCTGCGCCACGCTGAGCCGGATCGGCCCGAGGCCGCGAATCTGGTGCTCGCCTGGCACGGGACTCCGCGCCCAGGGATGGGCCTCGCCGACGCCGCCGTCATCCACCAGCATCAGGCGCTGGCCCTCGCCATCCTCGAAATCGAGGGTCAGGCGCCCGTCGCGCTCCACCGGCACGGCGTGGTTCACGCCCTGCCGGGCGAGATGCTCGCGCCACCACCCGATCGCGTCTGCGCCGGAGACGCGCAGGCCGGTGCGGCTGATGCTGTCGGTGCCGCGTCGCTCCGGCGGCGCAGGCCAGTCGAAGAACGTGATGTCGGTGCCGGGCGAGGCGCGGCCGTCGGCATAGAACAGGTGATAGGCCGAGACGTCGTCCTGGTTCACCGTCTTCTTCACCAATCGGAGGCCGAGGACCCGTGTGTAGAAGGCGAGATTGTCGGCCGCCTGCGCGGTGATGGCGGTGAGATGGTGGATTCCAGTGAGTTGCATCGGCGGATCCCTGAGCGGCGGGCTGACCTGTCGGATGGGGCGACCGACCCGAAAACGAAACGGCCCCCGGGAGGGGGCCGTTCGACGACGTCGGAGAGGGCGCTCAGACGGCGCCGGCGAGAAGGCCGAGGCCCGCAACCGCGAGGGCCGCACCGGTCACCCGCAGGGCGGTGAGACTCTGCACGAGCCGTCCGGCCGAGAGGCCGAGACCGAGGCCCACCGCGTGCAAGAGGGCGGTCGCCCCGAGGAAGCCGAGACCGTAGGCGAGGCCCGAGCCGGTCTCCGGCATCTCGGCGCCGTGGGCATGGCCATGGAACACCGCGAAGGCGCCCACGAGGGCCATGGCGGCGGCGAGCGGCAGGGCCGGGCGCAGGGCCAGGGCGGCGCCGAGCACCACCACCGAGAGGGCGATCCCGATCTCGACGAAGGGCAGCCCGATGCTGGCGACCCCGAGGGCGCCGCCGACGGCCATCATGCCGAGGAAGGACAGGGGGACGAGGACGCGGGCGCGTCCGCCGATGCGGGCCGCGATCAGACCCACCGCCACCATGGCGAGGACGTGGTCGAGGCCGCTGAGGGGATGGAGGAAGCCCTGCGTCAAGCCGGCGGCGGGCTCGTGGCCGGGATGGGCCAGGGCCGGCGTCGCGGCGAGGCCCATCGCCGTCACAAGGGCGAGGCGGGCCGGCAGGGAGGCGAGGCGTGATGTCATCCGGACTGTCCCGAGCTTGAAAACCAGCGGTGCAGCATCGTCGCCGCCTTGGCCGAAACTAGCAACCGCCGTGCCCGCGTACAGTCCCTAGCGACCGCAGCCGGGCGCGGCGGTTCGTCCACGGGCCCCGGAAACCCGGACGCCCCGAACGTTCGTGATCCGTCAGAAGTCCGTGGGACGGCCGGCGGCGACCACCAGCATCTTCCCGTCCGCGAAGGTACGGGCCCCGGCGCGGCGGATGTCGGCCTGGGTCACGTTGGCCACGAGATCGTTGCGACGGGCGATGTAGTCCATGCCCAGGCCCTCGAAGGCAATCTGCACGAGCTGGTGCGCGATCTTGGTCGAGGTGTCGAAGCCCAGCGCGTAGGAGCCGGTCAGGTAGTCCTTGGCCTTCTGCAGCTCCTCGTCCGAGGGGCCGTCCGTGATGAGGCGGCCGATCTCCTCGCCGATCACCGACAGGGCCTCACCGACGCGCTCGTTCTTGGTGGCGGTGTAGCCCCAGGTCATCGAGGCGGCGCGGTGGCTGACGAGGGACGTGCCCACCGAATAGGCGAGGCCGCGCTTCTCGCGCACCTCCTGGAACAGGCGGGAGGTGAAGGAGCCGCCGCCCAGGATGTGATTCAGGACATAGGCCGGGATGAAGTCGGGATCGCACCACGGCACGCCGTTCATGCCGAAGCGGATCACGGATTGCGGCACGTCGAGATCGACTACGTGGCGCGCGCCGATGTTCTGCATGCGGGTCTGGGGCACCGCCTTGAGAGGGGCAGCCATCTCGAGCCGGCCGAACGCCCGGTCAAGGCTCTCCGCCAGGCGCGCGGCGTCGATGGCGCCCACCGCGGCGACCTTGACGGCCCCGCGGCCGATGATCTGGCGATGCATCGTCACGAGATCGTCGCGGGTGATCGCCGCGATGCTCTCGGGCGTGCCGGAGGACGGACGGGCATAGGGATGCCCGGCATAGGCCTCGGCGAAGAAGCGGCGCGAGGCCATCACGCCCGGATCGTTCTGCTGATAGCGCAGGCCGGCCAGGGTCTGGGCCCGGACCCGCTCGATGGCGTCGGGATCGAGGCGGGGCTTGGCCAGGGCCAGGGCCAGGAGGTCGATCGCCTCGTCGGCGTGCTTGACCAGCATCTTGAGGGAGCCGCCCAGCGCGTCGGAGCCGGCATGGAAGGAGAGCTCGATGGCCCGGGCCGCGAGGCGCTCCTGGAACGCGTCGGAGGAAAGGTCGCCGGCCCCCTCGTCGAGGAGGCGGGCGAGCATCTGGGCCACGCCGGCCTTGCCCTCGGGATCCTGCGCCGCGCCGCCCTCGAAGGTGAAGGCGAGGGCGATCAGCGGCACCACCGGGGATTCGACGTGCCACGCCTCGATTCCGGGGGCCGCCGCGACAGGAACCGCCTGGGTCGGCGAGGTCGCGGAGCGGGTGGCGGAGTCGAGCAGGTCGGTGGTGGCCACGTTCATGGGAACCTCATGCTGTGTGCGGGGCGCGGCGGCGGGCGCCGCGGCCTCCCGAATGGTGTGGCCCGGCCGGGGGCCGGGATCGGCCGTCAGGCCGCGTCGGCCTCGCGGGCCTTGGTCAGGTAGCCGGTGACGGAGCGGGAGGGGGTCAGGTAGCGCTCGGCCACGGCCACGAGCCGCGCCTTCGTCACCCCCTCGATGTCGGAGGGCCAGCGACGGACCTCCTCGATGCTCTCGCCGATGGCCAGCGCCGAGCCGTAGATGCGGGCGAGGGAAGACTGGCTGTCGGAGGAATAGACCGTCTCGGCCACGAGGCGGGTCTTGGCCCGCTCGATCGCCTCGGGCTCCAGGGCCTCGGAGGGGACGCGGCGCAGGACGCGGTCGACCTCCTCCTCCAGCTTCTCCAGACTGACGCCCTCGGCGGGGATCGCGTAGACGGAGAAGCGGGTGTCGTCGATGGCCGAGCCCATGTACCAGGCGCCGGCATTCACGGCGACACCAAGCTCCATCACCAGCTTGCGGTAGAGGTAGGAGGTGGAGCCGCCGCCCATGACTTCGGCCAGCAGTTCGAGGGCGTGGCACTCGCCGTCCCGCGCGGTGATGCAGGAGGGAGCGAGGTAGAGCCGCTGCAGGGTCGGCTGCTCGACCTTGGGGTCGGCCACGGCGAGGCGGCGGAGCGCCCGGGGCTCCGGCTCCTTGGCGCGGATGCGCACGGGCCGGGCGCCCTGCGGGGTGACGCGGCCGTAGGTGTCGTCGGCCATGCGGCGGACGTCGTCCGGGGTCACGTCGCCCGCCACCACCAGGATGGCGTTCTCCGGCGTGTAGAAGCGCTTGTAGTAGTCGAGGGCGTGGGTGCGGTTCAGCTCCTCGATCTCGTGCATCCAGCCAATGATCGGCGTGCCGTAGGGGTGATGCACGAACAGGGAGGCGGCCATCGCCTCGGAGAGCTGTGCCGAGGGGTCGGTCTCGACCCGCATGCGGCGCTCTTCCAGCACCACGTCGCGCTCGGGCGCCACCACGGCGTCGTCGAGGACGAGGCCGGTCATGCGGTCGGCCTCGAACTCCATCATGGTCTGGAGGTGATCGCGGGCGACGCGCTGGAAATAGGCGGTGTAGTCGTAGGAGGTGAAGGCGTTCTCCTGGCCGCCGAGGCCCGAGACGGCCTTCGAGAAGGCGCCGATCGGGTGCCGCTCCGTGCCCTTGAACATCAGGTGCTCGAGGAAGTGGGCGATGCCCGACTGGCCGAGCGGATCATCGGCCGAGCCGTTGCGGTACCACACCATGTGGGTGACGACCGGGGCGCGGTGATCGGGCACGACCACGACGTCGAGGCCGTTGTCGAGGGCGAAGGCACTGACCTCGGGGCCGCCCGCCTCGGAGCGCCCGAAGGGCGCGGCTTCGGCCCGGCCCGCGCTGGCATGGCCGCGCGAGGGTCCGAAGAGGGGCATGTCCTTCCTGAACAGGTGCATCGAAGCTCTTCCTTCCGCGGTCGGCCGCTTGCGAGGGCCATCCGTCATGTTGGCGTTGCGCCGACTCCGCGCCACGGGGGTGCGTCGGAGGGGCAGGAAACGGGTCCTCGTGCGGTGACCCGCCGCGCCTGCGGCACCGGGCCGGACCCGGGGTTCAGTTCGCGGAGCGCGCGCGCACGTAGGCGCCCGGATCGGACTCCTCACGCTCGCGATACGGGTTGTTCACGGGGTCGCCGTTGGTCTTGGCGACCTTGCGGGGCGGCTTGCGGTAGCCGGTGGGCGGATCGGTGAGGACGTCGCGGTCCGGCTCGACCTGCGAAGGCTCCGCGACCTCGGCGGAGCGCAGGCCGAAGGGGTTCGACCAGAAGGAGTTGCGATCGTCGTTCTCGCCCTCGGGCCGGCCCGGCTCGGTGCGCGCCTGGGCGCCCGCACGGCGTCCGCCGCGCATCTCGTCGATGGAGAGCGTCATGTTGTTGTCGTTCATCCGGCCCTGGGCGCCGCGGACGATCGGCTTCCGGGCCTCCTCGCGCTCGCGCTCGCGCTGGACGACCTCGGGATCCTTCGGCCACTGGGCCGAGGCTTCCGGCTGGCGCGGCGGCGGCAGGGACTTGCCGTCGAGCTTGGGCGGCATCACCAGGGGGGCCCGCTCGCGGTAGGTGATCGCGGGCTTCTCGGGCTCGATCAGGCCGATGCTGCTGAGCGTGTCGCGCATGAACACGCCCTGCTGCGCCTGCGCGCTCCCGGCGGTCAGAATGCCCGCCACCACCAGCAAAGCCCGATGTCCGATCATGCTATCCCCGCTCTCCGCCCGGTTGTGGGTCCCGGTTCCCCGAGCCCGGATGATCGCCTTGTGCCACGATCCTGATCCGACCTTCTCGGCCTGATCCCGGTTTCAGGCGATCGTATGGCGCCTTGACCGCAGTGCACCAGCCTCGCCGGCACAACGATCCCGGCTGTGGTTTACGGATCACAGGTCGGGCGGAAATGACGGCGGAGCCTCAGAGCTCGGACCCGGTGCTCCGGGGGGCCGGCCGCAGGCTGTCGAGGATGAGGCCGACGACGCCGGCGACGATGGCCGCATCGGCGATGTTGAAGACGTACCAGGACCAGCTGCGCCAGTGCAGGTGCACGAAGTCGAACACCGCGCCGTAGGCCGCGCGGTCGATGGCGTTGCCGAGGGCGCCGCCCGCGACGAGCCCGAGGGCCACCGCCAGCAGGCGCGATTCCGCCCGCCGCATCCAGAGCGACAGGCCCAGCGCCGCGAGGCAGGACACGCCCACCAGCACCCAGCGGCCGAGGCCGCCCTCCTGCTGGAACATCCCGTAGGAGACGCCCCGGTTCCACACCACGAGGAACTCGGCGAAGGGCGCGATCCGCCAGGGCTGCGTCAGCACCAGGTCGGTACCGAGATAGAGCCAGAGCTTCGAGGCCTGGTCGACGACCAGGGTGACGAGCAGCGCGACGAGGCCCAGGCGGAAGGGGGTCATGGGGGAGAGGGGGTCATCGGGGAGGACGTCACGCGGGAAGACGGGGCCTCCCCCCGGGATGGGGGACGGCGAGGGGCGGCATCCGCGTCACGCGGCGTTCGTGCCGGCATGCGCCGCATCCCACTCGCGCAGGGCGCGGGCGTCGCGGGGCGTCACGTCGGGATAGTCCGGGTCGCTGCCGACCTCGGGCGCGACCCGCCAGGAGCGGGCGCATTTGCGGCCCTCGGCCAGGGCCGGCACCACGGCGACGCCCCGAACGTCGTCGAGGCGGAACGCCTCGGCCGGGCCTTCGCCCGCCGCGATGCGGAGGGCGGAGGTGATGCAGACATCGGCGAAGTCGACGCCCTCCACCACCGTCCGCAGCTCCGCATCCGCGATATGGACGGTGGGGGCCGCCTCCAGGCTCGCCCCGATGCGCTTGGCCGTCCGCTCGATCTCCAGGGCGCCGGTGACGACCCGGCGCACCCGGCGGATCGCCTGCCAACGGGCCGCGAGGGCTTCGTCCCGCCAGGCGGCCGGCGTCTCCGGCAGCGTCTGCAGGTGGACGGAGCCGGCCTCCGACGGGTAGCGGTCGAGCCAGGCTTCCTCCGCCGTGAAGGCCAGCACCGGCGCGAGCCAGATCGTGACCCGGCGAAAGGTCTCGTCGATGACCTGGAGGGCGGCGCGGCGCACGGGCGAGGAGGCCGGGTCGCAGTAGAGCACGTCCTTGCGCACGTCGAAGTAGAAGGCCGAGAGGTCGCCGGTCATGAAGCCGTTGAGGAGCGCCACGACCCGCTTGGTGTCGAAGGCGGCGTAGGCCTCGCGGATCTCACCGTCGAGCTCGGACAGCCGGTGCCGGATCAGGCGCTCGAGCTCGGGCAGTTCGGCGTGGGCGATCTCGGTGCCGGGCTCGAAATGCGCTAGCGACCCGAGCATCCAGCGGACCGAGTTGCGCAGCTTGCGGTAGGTCTCCGCGAAGGTCTTGATGATCTCCGGGCCGATGCGCAGGTCGTCCGCGTAATCGGAGGCCGCCACCCACAGGCGCAGGATGTCGGCGCCGGAATCCTTGATGACGTTCTGCGGCGCGACGACGTTGCCCTTCGACTTCGACATCTTCAGGCCCTTCGGGTCGAGGACGAACCCGTGGGTCAGGACGATGTCGTAGGGGGCGCGACCGCGCGTGCCGGCGGATTCGAGCAGGGACGACTGGAACCAGCCGCGATGCTGGTCCGATCCTTCCAGGTACATCACCGTGTCGGCGCCGCCGTCGCGCTTGCGCTTGACGCCGGACAGGCCCGGGAACTGCTCGGGATCGTCGAGCACGAAGGCGTGGGTCGAGCCGGAATCGAACCAGACGTCGAGCACGTCCGTGACCTTTTCGTAGTCCGCCGGATCGTGGTCGGGGGCGAGGAAGCGGGCGCCGTCCGCATCGGTGAACCAGGCATCCGCGCCCTCCGCCTGGAAGGCCGCCGCGATGCGGGCATTCACCGCCGCGTCGCGAAGCACCTCGTGGGTGCCGCGCTTGGCGAAAACCGTGATCGGGACGCCCCAGGCGCGCTGGCGTGACACCACCCAGTCGGGCCGGCTGCCGACCATGCCGTTGATCCGGTTCTTGCCCTGTGGCGGTACCCACTGGGTCTCTTCGATGGATCGCAGGGCGACATCGCGCAGGGTGCGGCCGTCCAAGGACCCGACCGGCTTGTCCATCGCGATGAACCATTGCGGCGTATTGCGGAAGATGACCGGTTTCTTCGAGCGCCAGGAATGCGGGTAGCTGTGCTTGAGCGTGCCGCGCGCCACCAGGGTGCCGGCCTCCAGCAGGGCGGCGATGACCGCCTTGTTGGCGTCGCCCTTCTCGCCCTTGTGGTTAAGAACGAGTTTTCCCGTGAAACCGGGGGCCTCCTCGGTGAGCGCCCCGTCGGCGTCCACCGTGTAGGGGATGCGGGTCTCGATGCCGCGCTGGGCGAGCGCCCGGCCGTTGGCCATCCAGACCTCGAAATCCTCGCGGCCATGGCCCGGCGCCGTGTGGACGAAGCCGGTGCCCGCCTCGTCGGTGACGTGCTCGCCCTCGAGGAGCGGGACGGCGAAGTCGTAGCCGGGCATGTGGCCGGCCAGCGGATGGCTCAGGGTCAGGGCGGCGAGTTCGTCCGGGGCGACGTCGCGCAGGCGCTCGAAGGCCTCGACCCTGGCGCTGGCGAAGACCGAGGCGGTCAGGGCATCGGCGAGGACGTAGCGATCGCCGACCTTCGCCCAGTTGTCGTCGGCCGCCGCCGTGACCCGGTAGAGACCGTAGGCGACCTTGCGCGAATAGGCGACGGCGCGGTTGCCCGGCATGGTCCAGGGCGTCGTGGTCCAGATCACCACCCGGGCCTCGGCGAGATCCGGGCCCGCGCCCGCAATGGGCCGGAACGCGGCGAAGATCGTGTCGCTGACGTGGTCCTCGTACTCGACCTCGGCCTCGGCCAGGGCGGTCTTCTCCACCACCGACCACATCACCGGCTTCGAGCCGCGATAGAGCTGGCCCGTCATGGCGAAGGTCATGAGCTCGCGGGCGATCGCGGCCTCGGCCGGGAACGACATGGTGACGTAGGGGTGGTCCCAGTCGCCGGTGACGCCGAGGCGCTTGAACTCCCCGCGCTGCACGTCGAGCCAATGGGCGGCGAAGGTCCGGCATTCCTGGCGGAACTCGATGACCGGCACGTCGTCCTTGTTGCGGCCCTTGGCGCGGTACTGCTCCTCGATCTTCCACTCGATGGGCAGGCCGTGGCAGTCCCAGCCCGGCACGTAGTTGGCGTCGTAGCCGAGGGTGCCCTGCGCGCGGACGATGACGTCCTTCAGGATCTTGTTCAGCGCCGTGCCGATGTGGATGTTGCCGTTGGCGTAGGGGGGGCCGTCATGCAGCACGAATTTCGGCCGGCCGGCCGCCTGCGCGCGGATCTGCCCGTAGAGGTCGGTGGCGGCCCAGCGCTCCAGCAGCAGGGGCTCGCGCACCGGCAGGCCGGCCCGCATCGGGAAGTCGGTCTGGGGCAGGAACAGGGTCTTCGAGTAGTCGCGGGCGGGGGCCGCAGCGGGAGAGGTCTGGTCGCTCATGGGCTGTCTGTGAGGTCTTCGGCGCGGATCGGCGTTGAGGCGGTCGGTGGGCAGAACTGCCCCCGGGGCCGGCGGACTGGAGGCGAGGCGTCGCCCTCCCGGCCTTCGCATCGGACCGCCGCAGCGGCCCTCAGGCGCAGGCCGGGCTCATAATTCGAGGCCGGGGGGCGCTCGGCACGCCGCGCCGCCCGCGTGGATCACCATCAACGCACATTCGGCGGCTTCTAGCAGCGGTACAGGCGCGAGACCAGCGAGCTTTCCGACGCCGGCATGCCGGACCAACTTTCGTGGGGACCTTCTTTCAAGCTCGGCCGTTGTCCCTCACGCGTTCGGGCGCCGTCCGGCTTCGGCCGGGGACCAGATCCGAGGGGTGACCGAGACGCGGCGTCATTGGGAGACACGACCATGAGAAAAGCTCTGCTCGCCGCCAGCCTCGTCCTGTCCGCCTTCGCCCTGTCGAGCGCGGCCGAAGCGCAGGGCCTGCCGGGCGGCATCCGCCGTGGCGCAGCCGAGGGCGACCGGGTCGCCGGTCCGGTGGGCGGCATCGTCGGCGGCGCCGTCGGCGGCGCGGTGGGAACCGTGAACGGGGCGCTCGGCATCGATCCGGGCCGTCGCGCCTACCGCACCCGCATGAAGTCCCGCCGCCACTCCCATCACCGCCGTCACCGCTGAGGCGATGCGGGATCCCGCGGGGCGCACGCGCCGTCCGGCCGGCGCCGCCCCCGGGATTCCAAGGCCTTGGACTCCTGGGCCAGGAGATAGAGCCCGGACCCGATCACGATGGACGCGCCGATCAGCGTCCATCGGTTCGGCACGTCGCCGAAGATCAGGTAGCCCAGCATCAACGACCAGAGCAGCTGGGTGTAGATGAAGGGGGCCAGCACGTTGGCCGGCGCCCGGGCATGGGCCAGGACCAGCAGCCAATGCCCGAGGGTGCCGAACAGCCCGACCCCGATCAGCAGCGCCCAGGTGCTCCACGCCGTCGGCGTGGTCCAGATCCAGGGCAGGAGCGGGCTCATCAGCGCGAGTCCGGCCAGTCCCGAATAGAACACCGTCGTGGCCGTCGAATCGACGCTCGCGAGCTTGCGAGTGGTCAGCACGTAGAACGCGTAGCACAGCATGTTGCCGATGCTCAGGAGCACGGCGGGCTGGAAGGCGCCGACGCCCGGACGCACGATGACGAGGACGCCGAGGAAGCCGATCGCCACCGCCACCAGGCGGCGCGGCGACGACCATTCGCCCAGCACCGGCCCCGCGAGCAGCGCCACCATCAGGGGCGTCGCGAACTGGATCGACAGGGTCTCGGCGAGCTGGAGCTGGCGCAGGGCCAGGAAGTTGAGGGCCGTCGACCCGAACAGCAGCAGCGAGCGCAGGACCTGGAGCGCGAGCCGGTTCGTCCGCGCCACCCCGGGCGTCCGGACCGGATTGAGGACCACCAGCACCAGCGCGACGTTCACCGCGTAGCGCATGAAGGTCGAGAGCAGTGGATCGACGCCCAGGCCCGCCAGGGTCTTGGCCGAGGCGTCGAGGCAGGCGAAGAACGCCAGCGTGCCGCACATCAGTGCGATGCCGGCCAGGCGCCGGTTCGTGGGCGCGCCGCCCTCTGGTGGTGACCTCAACGACGTGATCCCGATCCGCGACGGCGTTTCGCCTGGTATGAACGGCGCGACGGGCAAGCCTTAATGCAGGTGGGGGGCAGAGCACACCTGCGTGGGGATCGGGTTCGCCACGGCGTTGAAGCATCGCTGGCCGACGCGGCACCGCCCGGTTCGGAACCGGATGGCGACCGTCGGTTGCGGCCGCGCCGGCGAGTCGCGTCGCCTGCACGAATTCTTATCGATGTCCGTCCATCCTCGCGGCCGAACGTCTTTGGCGGAGGGCCATCCATGACGCGGACCATACCGTTGCTGGCCACATTTGGGCTGGTCTGCCTGATGGTTCTCCCCGCTCCGGGAATCCTGGGCCTCATGATCGGCCTCGGCTGCGCGATCACCATCGTGATCTGCGCGGCGGTCTGGCTGTTCGACCGGGCCGCCACCCGCCTGGCCCTCGTCCTGGAGCGGACCGGCGAGCGCCTGTTCCGGCGTCGGCGGGCCGTGCATGCGGGCTCCGGCATGATGCGCAAGGCGAAGGCCCCGAAGGCCGGACCGCTCTAGGAGATCGATGCGGGGGACGCCGGATCCGGAGGCTGCCGGCGCTACAGCGCGCCCGGGACGGCCAGGCCGTCCGCCTCGTCCTCGTCCATCTCGGAATCGCCCTCGACCTCGTGGCCGGTGACGCCCGAGACCTCCGCGAGGTTGCGGGCGGCCTTGCGCAGGAGCTTGCGCAGGCGGCGCTTCTCCTTGCCGTCGAACCCGTCGAGGAGCTCGGCCTCGACCTCGTCCCACAGGCGCTCGATGGCGGCGGCCTTGGCGAGGCCCGTCTCGGTGAGGCGCACGCGGACGATGCGGCCGTCGCCGGCCTCGGCGCGGCGCTCGACGAAGCCGAGGGCCGCCAGCCGCGAAATGGTCTTGGAGGCGGTCGGCGGACGCACCCGCAGGGTCGCGGCGAGGTCGCCCATCGTCATGGTTCCGGCCGCGGCGAGCGCCTGGACGACCTGCTCCTGTCCGGCGAAGAGGTCGAGGCTGGTTAGCCGGTCGCCCACGCGGGAGCGGTGCAGGCGCGCGGCCTGGACCAGGGCCCAGCCCACGCTCTTCGCGCCCGGGGGCCGCAGGCGCTTGTCGGACTTGCTCATGCTCCGCTCGCCATCCCTGTCACCGCTCGCCCCGGGGAGCGACGCCATCACCGCGCGGGTCAGGTCCCCGTGGGGTTCGACCCTCCCGCGCTCGTCAGCCGCCCGCATCGCTCGCGCCCTTCAGCTCTCATACCCCGCGAACGATGGGCCCGCGCTGGTCAATCCGGGCACATCCACCGCCAACCGGGAACGTCCCTCCGTCCCGGGGCATGACCGGGCCGTATGAAGCTGCGATGACAGCGCCCCGCCCGGGAGCCCGAGCGAGCGGGAAAAGTCGGCTAAACGGCCCATCCGTCCCCGCGCCTGGACGAAGGGCGACCCCTCGATTAAGCGTTGCGCGACGGGGCGCACGCACCCGCAGCGCGGCCGTTCCCGCACCAGGACCTTCCGAAGACCGCTCAGGAATCCATGAAGGCAGTCATCCTCGCAGGCGGTCTCGGCACGCGCCTCTCGGAGGAGACGGTGATCCGCCCCAAGCCCATGCTGGAGATCGGCGGCCGGCCGATCCTCTGGCACATCATGCAGATCTTCGCCGCCCACGGGGTGCGCGAATTCGTGATCTGCCTCGGCTACAAGGGCTACGTCATCAAGGAGTTCTTCCTGAACTACCGGCTGCACCTGTCCGACGTGACCGTGGACATCGGGCGCGGCCACGTGGACTTCCACCGCAGCACCGCCGAGGACTGGCGCGTCTCGCTGATCGAGACCGGCGAGACCACGATGACGGGCGGGCGCCTGAAGCGGGTGCGGGACTATCTGGGCGACGACGACTTCTTCATGACCTACGGCGACGGCGTCGCCGACGTGGACCTGACGGCCCTGGCGGCCTTCCACCGGGCCCACGGCAAGCTCGCCACCCTCACGGCGGTGACGCCGCCGGGCCGCTTCGGGGCGCTGGAGCTGGAGGACGGCACGGTGCGGCGCTTCCGGGAGAAGCCCGCCGGGGACGGAGCGACGATCAACGGCGGCTTCTTCGTGCTCTCGCCGCGGGTGCTCGACCGGATCGCGGGCGACGCCACCGTCTGGGAGGCGGAGCCCCTGGAGGGCCTCGCCGCCGACGGGCAGCTCGCGGCCTACGTCCATGCGGGCTTCTGGCAGGCCATGGACACCCTGCGCGACAAGAACCACCTCGAAGCCCTGTGGGCGGGGGACGCGCCGCCCTGGAAGTGCTGGTAGTCTGGCGCCCCACCGGAGATCGTTTCAGAGCGTGCAGCCCTCGCCCTTCCCCCTGCCGCGCACGCGCGACCCGAATCCCGATCCCGCCTTCTGGGCCGGGCGACGGGTGCTCGTTACGGGCCATACCGGCTTCAAGGGCGGCTGGCTCTGCCTGTGGCTGGAACGCCTGGGCGCCCGGGTGAGCGGGCTGGCGCTGGCCCCCGAGACCACCCCGAGCCTGTTCGCCACGGCCGGCATCGGCCGCGGCCTCGACTCGCACCTCGCCGACATCCGCGACGCGGCGGCAGTCCGGGCGTGCCTGGCCGCCACCGCCCCCGAGATCGTCATCCACATGGCCGCCCAGGCCCTGGTGCGCGCCGCCTACCGCGATCCGCTGGCCACCTACGCCACCAACGTGATGGGCACCGCCCACGTGCTGGAGGCGGTGCGGGCGACGCCCTCCGTCCGGGCCGTGGTGGTGGTGACGAGCGACAAGGCCTACGCGAACCGTGAATGGGCCTGGGGCTACCGCGAGACGGAGGCGCTGGGCGGCCACGACCCCTACAGCAGCTCCAAGGGCTGCACCGAGCTGGTGGCGGCGGCCTACCGGGCCTCGTTCCTCAGGGAACGGGATTGCCGGGTCGCCACCGCCCGGGCGGGCAACGTCATCGGCGGTGGCGACTGGTCGGAGGACCGCCTCGTGCCCGATATCGTCCGCGCCTTCGCGCGGGGCGAGTCGGTGGAGATCCGCGCGCCCCACGCGACGCGGCCCTGGCAGCACGTGCTCGAGCCCCTGAGCGGCTATCTCCGCCTCGCCGAATGCCTGTCGGGGGCGGACGGGCCGCGCTACGCCGAGGCCTGGAACTTCGGCCCGGCCGACGAGGATTGCCGGCCGGTGGCCCATCTCGTCGACGAACTCGCCCAGGCCTGGGGCTCCGAGGCCCTGTGGCACCTCTCGGCGGCGATCCATCCGCACGAGGCGACCTTCCTCAAGGTCGATTCGGCCAAGGCCCGCGCCCATCTCGGCTGGGACCGGCGCCTGCGCCTCGACGCGGCGCTCGCCTGGACCGCGGCCTGGCACCGGGCGCAGGCCGGCGGGGCGTGCGCCCGCGACCTGACCCTGGCGCAGATCGGCGCCTACGAGGCGCTCGCCGCATGACGACTCCGACAACGACTCCGACCCGAAGCTGCCGCGCCTGCGGGGCGCCCCTGCACCGGAGCGTGGCCGATCTCGGCCTGTCGCCCCTGGCCAACGCCTACGTGCCGGTCGAGCGCGCCGGTCGGGGGGAGATGGTCCATCCCCTCCACGCCTTCGTCTGCGAGGCCTGCTGGCTGGTGCAGCTCGAGGCCTTCGAGACGCCGGAGGCGATCTTCTCGGACTACGCCTATTTCTCCGGCTTCTCCGCCGGCTGGCTCGCCCATGCGGAGGCCTACGTCGCGGCCATGCAGGCCCGCTTCGGTCTCGGGCCGGACAGCCGGGTCGTGGAGGTGGCGAGCAACGACGGCTACCTGCTGCGCGCCGTCGTGGCCCGCGGCATCCCGGCCCTCGGGATCGAACCGGCCGCCAACGTGGCCGCGGTGGCGCGCGAGCGCGGCATCCCCACCGAGGTGGCGTTCTTCGGGGCGGAGACCGCCCGGCGCCTGCGGGCGGAGGGCCACGCCGCCGACCTGATGGCGGCCAACAACGTGCTGGCCCACGTGCCCGACATCCACGACTTCGTGGAGGGCTTCCGAATTCTCCTGAAGCCCGAGGGCGTCGCCACCTTCGAGTTCCCGCACCTCCTGCGGATGATCGCGGAGCGCCAGTTCGACACCATCTACCACGAACACTTCTCCTACCTCTCCCTCGGGGTCGTCTCGGGGATCCTGGAGGCGCACGGCCTGCGGGTCTTCGACGTGGAGGCATGGCCGACCCATGGCGGCTCCCTCCGGGTCTTCGCCTGCCACGCGGCGGCCGCGCACCGGCAGGGTCCCGCCGTGGACCGGGTGCGCACGGAGGAGCGCGCCGGCGGCCTGTTCGACGCGAGCGGCTACGCCGCCTTCGCGGAGGACGTGGTGCGCATCAAGTGCGCCACCCTCGCCTTCCTGGCGGACCTGCGGCTGACGGGAAAAACCGTCTGCGCCTACGGGGCGGCGGCCAAGGGCAACACCTTCCTCAATTACTGCGGCATCGGCCCCGAGCTGGTGCGGGTCGTGGCGGACCGCTCGCCGCACAAGCAGGGCACCCTCCTGCCAGGCAGCCGCATCCCGGTGGTCTCCCCGGAGGCCCTGCTGGCACAGCGGCCGGACTACGTCCTGATCCTGCCCTGGAACCTGAAGGACGAGATCGCCGGCGAGATGGCCGCCATCCGGGACTGGGGCGGGCGCTTCGTCACGGCGATCCCACGGCTCTCGGTGTTCTGAGCCCATGCGCTTCGAGGCCCTGCCGCTCGCCGGCGCGTACCGGGTCGTCCCGGACCCCCAGGCCGATGCGCGCGGCTTCTTCGCCCGCACCGCCTGCGCGGAGGACTTCGCCGCGCGGGGCCTCATCGGCGCCTTCGCGCAGTCCAGCATCTCCTACAATGCCCGGCGCGGCACCGTGCGGGGCCTGCACTTCGCCGCCGAGCCCCACGCGGAAACCAAGCTCGTGCGCTGCACGGCCGGCGCGATCCACGACGTCCTCGTCGACCTGCGGCCGGATTCGGCCACCTACCTCCAGGCCTACGGGACCGAACTCAGCGCCGGGAACCGCCACGCCCTCTACATTCCCGTGGGCTTCGGCCACGGCTTCCAGGCGCTCAGCGACGACGCGGAAGTGCTCTACATGATCGACCGCCCCTACGTGGCCGGCAGCGCCCGGGGCCTGCGCTGGAACGATCCGAGCCTCGACGTCGCCTGGCCGGAGCCCGTCACGGTGATCGCCGCGCGCGATCTCGCCTACCCCGACTGGGTGCGGTGAGGGAGCGCGTCCTCGTCACGGGGGCGGCCGGCTTCGTCGGCCGCCACGCCGTGCCGGCCCTGCGGGCGCGCGGATTCGAGGTTCACGGCGTCGGTCGCAGCCCCTCGGCGGAGGCGACCTGGCACGCGGCCGACCTGCTCGTGCCCGCGGAACGGCACGCGCTGATCGCGAAGATCCGGCCGAGCCATTGCCTCCACCTCGCCTGGGATGCGGAGCCCGGCCGCTACTGGACCTCGGCGCGCAACCTCGACTGGGTCGCGGCCACCCTGGATCTCGCCCAGGCCTTCGCGGCGGCGGGGGGCCGCCGGTTCGTCGGGGCCGGCACCTGCGCCGAGTACGAATGGGGCGCGGCCCGCTTCGAGGAGGCGACGACGCCCTGCCGGCCCGCGACGCTCTACGGCGCCGCCAAGGACGGCACGCGGCGCATCCTGGAGGCCTATGCCGCCACGCAGACGCTCAGCGTCGCCTGGGGGCGGCTGTTCTATCTCTACGGCCCCGGCGAGCGCCGCGGGCGGCTCGTGTCGGACGCGATCCGGGCCCTAACGGCCGGCACGGCGTTCCCGACCTCGCACGGGCACCAGCGCCGCGACTTCCTGCACGTCGCGGATGCCGCCGCGGCCCTGGCCGCCCTGGTGGCGGGGGACGTACCCGGGCCGGTGAACATCGGCTCCGGGGCGGCGATCCCGGTGCGCGCGCTCCTCGAAGGGCTCGCCGCCCGGATCGGGGGCGCCGAGCACCTGGATTTCGGGGCCCGTCCCTTGAGCCCGACGGAGCCGCAGGTCATCGAGGCCGGGACCCGCATCCTGACGGAGACCGTGGGGTTCCGGCCGCGCTTCGACGTAGCGCGGGGGCTCGACGACACCGTCGCGTGGTGGCGGGCCCGGGGGAAGGCTCCGGGCTGACCGCTCAGACCTTCAGCAGGGCAGCAGGCCCTTGAGCTGGGACAGGATGTCCTCGCCGGTGCAGGGCCGGGCGATGAACTTGGCGCCTTTCGGCATCCGTTCGGGATCGGGGGCCGCGCGCCCCGAGACGATGACGATGGGCAATTGCGGCCGGGCCTCGGACACCGCGGTGGCAAGCTCGAAGCCGTTGGTCTTGCCGGACAATTCGACGTCCGTGATCAGGCCGCTGATGTCGGGGCGGTCCTGGATGATGCCGAGCGCCCGTTCGGCCGAGGCGCATTGCACGGTCTCGTAGCCGCCATTCTCGAGAACGTCGCCGAGGTCCATGATCGTCAGGGCCTCGTCCTCCACCAGCAGGATCACCGGCCGGTCGTCGTTCGCCTTCGCCTCGTCCACCACGATGCACCCTCCAGCCTGTCTGGCCGCGGGCCCCGCCCGGGACCGGGATCCTCGCGTGAAGCCCGGGGGCCCGCACGGCGCGATCCGGGACACCGGAGATCCTGGACATGGGGCCAGCGCAACGTCATCCCAACGAGCGACGGGGGCGTGGGTTGCACCGGACGCAGGGTCCTCGCCGTCAGGGGGCGACCGCCGGCACCACCGTCCGCATGGCGTCGAGAAGCTCGGCCAGATCCTGCGGCGGGACGGTGAGGGCCGGCGTCAGGTAGACGATGTCGCCGAAGGGGCGGACCCAGGTGCCCCGCGCCAGGAAGCGGCGCTTCAAATCGGCCAGATCGGGGGGCCGGCGGAACTGCACCACCCCGATCGCCCCCAAGACCCGGATGTCGGCGACGTGCGGCAGCCCGCGAAGGGGTTCGAGCCCGTCCGTCAGGGCCCCCGCGAGCGCCGCGACCTGATCGAGGCGCGGTTCGCGGTCGAACAGGTCGAGGCTGGCATTGGCCGCCGCGCAGGCGAGCGGGTTGGCCATGAAGGTCGGCCCGTGCATGAGGGCGGCGGCGGGATCGTCGGCGAGGAAGCTCTCGAACACGGCCCCCGTGGCCACCGTGGCGGCCAGCGCCATCGTGCCCCCGGTGAGGGCCTTCGACAGGCACAGGATGTCCGGCACGATGCCGGCCTGCGTGCAGGCGAACAGGGTGCCGGTGCGCCCGAACCCGGTGAAGATCTCGTCGGCGATGAGCGGCAGCCCGTGGCGCCGCGCGAGCCGCGCGACGGTCGCCAGCACCTCGGGGGGGTGCATGCGCATGCCGCCGGCCCCCTGGACCAGGGGCTCGACGATCACCGCCGCCAGGGTCTCGCGCGCGGCCGCCAGGGTCGCGTCGAGGGCGGCGACCTGCGCCGCCGTCCGGGGCAGGTCGCAGAAGACCTGGGTCGGCAGGTAGGCGCCGAAGCGCCGGTGCATGCCCTCGTCGGGGTCGCAGACCGACATCGCCCCGAGGGTGTCGCCGTGATAGCCCTCGCGGAAGGCCAGGATGCGTGTGCGCCCGACCACCCCCCGGTTGATCCACATCTGCACCGCCATCTTCAGGGCGACCTCCACGGCCACCGAGCCGGAATCGGTGAAGAAGACGTGGTCGAGGTCGCCGGGCAGCAGGGCCGCGAGGCGCGCCGCCAGCCGCTCCGCCGGGGCGTGGGTGAGCCCCCCGAACATCACGTGCGGCATCGTCTCGAGCTGCGCGGCCACGGCCGCCCGGATGTGGGGATGGTTGTAGCCATGGGCCGCCGTCCACCAGGAGGCGATGCCGTCGATCAGCTCGCGCCCGTCGGCGAGGACGATGCGCGACCCGTGCGTGCGCACGGCTTCCAGCGGCGGGGCCGCCCCCCGCATCTGCGTGTAGGGGCGCCAGAGATGATGCCGTCCGGGGGATTCGCGCGGGCTCGTCATGATCGGACAGGGATGTGAGCGCGGGACCGCCGGGTCAAGCAGGCCCTTCGCTGCCGATCGCCCCCGCGACGAGACTGAACACATGAACCTTCTTCTTATGATCGACCACGTATATACTTTCTAAGCTATGCATATGCATTCCTTTTAGAGGTTCTAATCTTTAAACGACATCTTGCAAATGATGTTGCAGCGCACTACGGCGAAGCTTCTGCTTCGTCCGAGATCCGATATGCCGCGCGCCGCCCGAACCTCCCGCCATCCGTCCCGGCACCGCCGGTTG
This sequence comes from Methylobacterium sp. Leaf111, assembly GCF_001423285.1. Taxonomy (NCBI): domain Bacteria; kingdom Pseudomonadati; phylum Pseudomonadota; class Alphaproteobacteria; order Hyphomicrobiales; family Methylobacteriaceae; genus Methylobacterium; species Methylobacterium sp. Leaf111. Next base: position 52,714 of record NZ_LMNE01000013.1, read on the forward strand.
GCCGGGGGCGCCCTCTGGCTGCTGTCCGCCGGTGCGAGTTCGGCGCAGGAGGCGCCATCCACCGCCACCCTCGAGGAACTCAGCGTCGCCGGCCTCGGCAACGGACTCGCGACCGTCGGCTACCAGCCCAAACGCTCGACCTTCGGGGCGGGGTCCGACACCGCCCTCCTCGACACGCCGGCCAACATCGCCGTGGTCTCCGCCGCGGTGCTGCGCGACCAGCGCGTGATCTCCCTCGACGAGGCCCTGCGCAACGTCAGCGGCATCGCCCAGACCAACAGCGTCGGCGGCACGCAGGAGGCCGTGGTCCGGCGCGGCTTCGGCACCTTCCGCGACGACTCGATCCTGCGGGATGGCCGGCGCACCGTGCTGCAGCAGAACTTCAGCTACGCCATCGAGCGGGTGGAGGTGCTCAAGGGCCCGGCCTCGCTCCTCTACGGCATCACCGACCCGGGCGGGCTGATCAACCTCGTCTCGAAGCGGCCGGACTTCACGCAGCACGGCTCCCTCAACCTCACGGGGACGAGCTTCGACGGCGGCTTGGTCCAGGGCGACCTCACCGGCCCCATCGCGGGCACCAACCTCGCCTACCGGATGGTGGCCGACATCCAGAGCTACGCCTACTGGCGCAACTTCGGCCATCTCAGCCGCCAGGTCGTGGCCCCCTCCCTCACCTGGAAGGGCGACGACACCACCGTGACGGTGGGGTATGAATTCGGGCACTACCGCGTGCCCTACGACCGCGGCACGATCTTCGATCCCACCACCGGGCGGCCCCTGCGGGTGCCGCGCGACCGGCGCTTCGACGAGCGCTCGAGCCAGCACGAGGCCACCAGCCATCTCGCCACCCTCGATGTCGACCACCGCTTCGACAACGCCTGGACGTTGCATTTCGGCTACACCTACTCCCATCTCGGCTACGACGAGGACCAGATCCGGCCGGTCACCTATCTTCCGGCCAGAGGCCTCCTCACCCGCCGGGCCGACGGCACCCGCAACGCGGACTTCAATGCGCATGTCGCCCGCCTCGACCTGACCGGCAGCTTCGACACCGCCGGTCTGCGCCACGACCTCCTGGCCGGCGTCACTTACGAGAACATCGATTACGGCCGGCCCGACATCATCCGGGGTCCGAACCGGGCGGGGTTCGACCCGTTCCGGCCGGTCTACGGCACCCTCGCGGCGGTGCCGGTGATCTCGCCCGCCGACAGCAACCTGCGCGAACGCTTAGTGAATACCAGCGTGTATTTGCAGGACTCCCTGCACCTCAGCGACCAGTGGATTCTGGTCGCCGGGGTCAGCACGCAGATCTTCGACCAGTTCGGCGCCAAGGGGACGCCGGCGGTGGCCTACACCGACATCGACGGGGTGCGCGTCCTGCCGCGGGTCGGCCTCGTCTACAAGCTCGCCCCCACCCTCTCGCTCTACGGGAGCTATTCGCAGTCCTTCAAACCCAACACCTCGCTGGCCAACATCGTCGGCGCCCTGCCGCCCGAGGAGGGAGACTCCATCGAAGTCGGGGTGAAGGCGGACCTCGCCGCCGGGCTGACCGTGACGGGGGCGATGTTCGACATCGACAAGGCGAACGTGCTGGTGACGCAGGTCAACGGCCAGGGCCTCACCGTGGCGACCACCGCCGGCAAGGTGCGCTCGCGCGGGTTCGAGCTCGACGTCGCCGGCCAGATCCTGCCCGACTGGGCGGTGATCGCCAGCTACGGTTTCACCCAGGCGGAGGTGACCCAGGACCCGGTGCTGGTGGGCAAGCAGCTCCTCAACACCCCGCGGGTCACTGCCTCGGCCTTCCTCACGCATCAGTTCGGTGCCATCGCCGAGGCCAAGGAGTTCGGCGCGACGCGGCTGGGCGCCGGCTTCCTGGAAGCCGGTTTCGGGGCGCGCTACGTCGGCGCCCGGCCGGGGGACGCCGCCAACAGCTTCGCCCTGCCCGACTACGTCGTCTGCGACGCGTTCCTCGCCTACAGCACCGAGGTGAACGGCTTGGCGACCACGCTCCAGCTCAACCTCAAGAACCTGTTCGACCGCACCTATTATCCCTCGTCGGGGGGCAGCAACCTGCTGGTGGCGGTGGGCGAGCCCTTCCAGGCCCTCGTCACCGCGCGGGTGGCGTGGTGAGGCACCTGCGCGCCGTCCTGTTCCAGCTGCACTGGCTGCTGGGGCTGGGGGCCGGGCTGATCCTGACCGTGGCGGGCTTCACCGGTGCGCTCCTCAGCTACGAGGACGCCATCGGCGAGGCCTTCGACGCGGACCTGATCCGGGTCGCCCGCCGGGCGGAGGATCCGCTCGCCCCGGATGCCCTCCTGGCCCGCTTCCATGCCAAGCGGTCCGACACGGTGGCGAACCTGACGTTCTCGGCCGAGGCTGCCACCGCCGCGATGGTTCGGCTCGGGCGCGATCCCGCCACCGGCCTGCGGCCGCCCTCCCTCTATCTCGACCCCTATGACGGCACGGTGCGCGGCGCGGCGCGGACGGAGGAGGCCTTCGCGACCATCCGGCGCCTGCATCGCTGGCTGCTCCTGCCCGGCGACGGCAAGGGCTGGGGCCGGACCCTGACCGGCGCGAGCGTCCTCGCGCTCCTCGTCCTCCTCTGCACCGGTCTCTACCTGCGCTGGCCGAAGGTGATGTCCCTGCGGATCTGGCTGAAGCCCCATCTCCGGCAATGGGGCCGGCCGACCTACTGGTCGCTGCACGCGGTGGCCGGCACCTGGGTGCTGCCGGTCTACCTCGTCATCGCCCTGAGCGGGCTGTGGTGGTCCTTCGACGGCTATCGCGAGGTCGTCACCACCCTCCTCACCCGCGGCGAGACCATCACCCGGATGGCCGATGGCAAGCCGCCGGCTTCTGACGCCAAGGCGGGCGGGCCCAAAGCGGGTGGGCCCAAGGAGGGCGTGATCCGCGGTGAAGGCAGGCCCGGTCGGCGCGAAGACGGGCTGGGAGGCCCCGGAGCGCTGAGCCTCGACGCCGCCTGGACGGCCTTCCGCACCGTGGATGCGGGCCAGTTCACCCGGGCGACCCTGATCCTGCCAAGCGGGGGGACCGGACCCATCCGCATCCGCTCCGAGAACCGGAACGGCTGGCGCGACGACACCCGGATCGAGGCGGCCAGCGGGCGCATCCTCATGTGCGAGATTGGCGGCGAGCGTCCGCTCGGCGCCCGCATCGCCGGCAACATGCTCGACGTGCACAGCGGGCGCATCTTCGGATTCCTCGGGCCACCGATCTTCCTCGTCGCGGCCCTGATGATGCCCCTCTTCCTGGTGACGGGCGTGCTGCTCTACGTCGGGCGACGGGCGGCGAAGGCGCGGCGCGCGCAGGCGGGAGCGGGCCGTACCGCGACCTCCGCGCTCAGCCCGCGCGCTTGACCCCCAGACCGGTTTTCGACAGGTTCCGCCGCCACAGCACCCGTCCCCGACCGCTGCAACTCCTGAGATCCGATGTCGTCTGGCGACGAATCCGCTGTCCCGCCCGCCGCATCCGCGCACGAGCGACGCTTCACGATCTGTCGCGAGGACGAGCCGGTGCCGCCCGTGATTTCCGGAGCCATCGCGGCGATCGGCAATTTCGACGGGGTGCATCTCGGTCACCGGACCCTGATCGCCGCCGTGCGCGAGACCGCGCAGGCGGCCGGCCGCCCGGCGGTCGTCCTCACCTTCGAGCCGCATCCGCGCGCCTATTTCGCGCCACATCTCCCCATGTTCCGTCTCACCGACGCGGAAGCGAAGGAGATCGTCTTCGCCCATCTCGGCCTCGACGGACTCATCGTGCGCCGCTTCGACGCAACCCTGGCGGGAACCGGCGCGCGCGACTTCGTCGAGGGGCTGCTGGTGCGCGACCTCGGGGTGGCGGGCGTCGTCATCGGCCACGATTTCCATTTCGGCCGGGGCCGCGAGGGCACGCCGATGGTCCTCGCCGATCTCTGCACGCAGGCGGGCCTGAGCTGCCGGATCATCCCGCCTGTCGCCCTGAGCACGGGGGCGGAGCCGGTCTCGTCGAGCGCGATCCGGGCTGCCCTCACCGAGGGTGCGGTGACGCGGGCCAACGCGCTCCTCGGCTACCGTTGGTTCGTCTCCGGCGAGGTCCGCCACGGCGACAAGCGTGGACGTACCCTCGGCTATCCCACCGCCAACGTGGCGCTGCCCGCCTGCAACCTCGCCCACGGCATCTACGCGGTGCGAGCGCGCCTGCCCGACGGTCGGGTGAAAAACGGGGTCGCCAGCTACGGCCGGCGCCCGACCTTCGACGGCGGCGCCCCGCTCCTCGAGGTCAACCTGTTCGATTTCTCCGGCGACCTTTATGGCCAGACGATCGCGGTGGAGTTCCTGGACTATCTCCGCGGCGAGGTCCGCTTCGACGGAGCGGAGGCCCTGATCGCCCAGATGCATCGCGACGCGGCCGAGGCCCGCCGGATCATCGCCGAGAATGCCGTCCCCTCGATGCTCGACGCCTGAGGCCACGCTTATTCTGCGTCGTCCTCGGTCTCCGGCGTGCGATTGGGCCAGGTCACGATCCGATCGAGGAGTTCGTCGGCTGTGAACTCCTCCTCGTTGCCGGAGACGCGGCCGCGCACGGAGATGCCGGCCTCGTGCACGCTGGCCGCGCGGCCCGAGACCAGCGGATGCCAGGCGTAGAGATCGCGGCCCTCGCGGATCAGTCGATAGGCGCAGGTCGGTGGCAGCCACGGGATCGTGCGCACCGCCTCGGGCGTCAGGCGCACGCAATCGGGCACGCGCTTCTGGCGCCGCGCATAGTCGCGGCAGCGGCAGCCATGGCCGTCGAGGAGGGTGCAGCCGACATCGGTGTGATAGACTTCCGCCGTATCCTCGTCCTCGAGCTTGAGGAGGCAGCAGCGGCCGCATCCGTCGCACAGGCTCTCCCACTCGGCCGGCGACATCGCGTCCAGGCTCTTCGTCCGCCAGAACGGCTCCACGGTCGGAGCGGTCTGGGGATCGGAACGGATGGTTTCGGGGAAGGCCTGCGGCGTCGGGGAACGCGCGGCCGAGCGGTCCCGCATGGGGAACACCTTGGGCTGGGAGCGGCGAGGATCCGGATGATCTGCCCCTGTGCCGCAACGCGGCCCCGGGAGCAAGCGTTGCCGGCGCACGGCATGACGCCGCGCCGTGTTCGGAGGCGCCGCGCCACCGCGCCGCCCCATTCCGGCACCAAGGTTAAGAACAGGTTATGGCCTGCGGCGGCGGGACGCTTGCCCTTGTCGGGCGTTCCCATGAACGAAGCCTCGCGGCCGGGCGCGGGTGTTGGTAGGATCGCGCGGACCGGCGTCGTGCCGGAACGGGGTGCGGAAGGACTGGAACTCAGGTGCGCCTGCCCAAAGCGACCTCCCTCACGACACGGATCAAGCACGCCGCCCTCGCCTTCGACGCCTGGGTGAACGCGAGCCTGTACGACGGCGGTCGCACGGCGGGAGAGACCTACGAGCGCTTCCAAGAGCGCATGAACGTCTTCTCGGTACGAGGCTGGAAACGCTTCGCCCTCGACCTGACCAGCGAGGGGGTGACCCTCGGTACGGGTGGCGCGATCCTAATGCTTGCCCTGGCGCAGCCGGCCTTCAACCTGACCAGCGACAACTGGCTCAAGGCCCAGGACCTCGCCGTGACGTTCCTCGACCGCTACGGCACCGAGGTCGGACGGCGCGGCATCAAGCACGACGACTCGCTGAGGCTCGACGATTTTCCCGACATCATGATCAAGGCTCTGGTCTCCACCGAGGACCGGCGCTTCTACGAGCATTGGGGCATCGACCCCATCGGCACCGCCCGCGCGCTGGTGTCGAACTCGCGCGGCGGCGGCAACACCCAGGGCGGTTCGTCGATCACGCAGCAGCTCGCCAAGAACCTGTTCCTCACGAACGAGCGCTCCCTCGAGCGCAAGATCAACGAGGCCTTCCTGGCGCTCTGGCTGGAGAGCCACCTCTCCAAGAACGAGATTCTGAAGCTCTACCTCGACCGGGCCTACATGGGCGGCGGCACTTTCGGCGCCGTGGCGGCGGCGGATTATTATTTCGGCAAGCCGCTGAAGGACATCTCCCTGGCCGAGGCCGCGATGCTCGCCGGACTGTTCAAAGCGCCGACCAAGTACGCCCCCCACGTGAACCTGCCGGCGGCCCGTGCCCGCGCCGGCGACGTGTTGCACAACATGGTCGAGGCCGGCTTCCTCACCGAGGGCCAGATCCAGACCGCCCTGCGCAACCCCGCAACACCGGTGACCCGGACCCGCGACATCACGGCGGACTACTATCTCGACTGGGCCTTCGGCGAGATCAAGCAGATGGCCGATGCGGGCCGCTTCCGCAGCGACCGCGTCCTCACCGTGAAGACGCCCCTCGACCTGACCATCCAGCGCCGGGCCGACGAGGTGGTGCAGAATACCCTGCGCCGATTCGGCGACCAGTACGAGGTTGACGAGGCCGCCATGGTGATCCTCGATCCGGACGGGGCCCTTCGGGCGATGGTCGGTGGTGCCGATTATGGCGAGAGCCAGTTCAACCGCGCCACCGACGCCCTTCGCCAGCCCGGCTCGTCGTTCAAGCCCTATGTCTACGCCGCCGGCCTCGCCTCGGGCCTGTATCGGCCGGACACGCGCGTCGTCGATCGGCCCGTCTGCATCGGCAACTGGTGCCCGCAGAACTACGGGCGCTCGTTCTCGGGCGCCACGACGCTCACTGTCGCGGTGGCGAAATCCATCAACACCATCCCGATTCAAGTCTCGATCGCCCTGGGCAAGGCGATGGGCATCTCCCATGAAGCCAGGGCCGCCGCCGCCGGGCGCAAGAAGATCATCGAGACCGCCCACGCCATGGGCATCACCACGCAGCTGACCGATTCCGTCTCCCTGCCGATCGGCTCAGCGGAGGTGAACGTCATCGACCAGGCCGCCGGCTACGCGGTGTTCGCCAATGGCGGGCGCAGGGCCAAGCCCTACGCGGCCATGGAGGTCCGCAACTCGTCCGGTGATGTGATCTACCGCCATGCCGACGAGCCGATGCCGCAGGTGCTGTCGACCCAGGTGGTCGCCGACATGAACTACATGCTGACCAAGGTGGTCGAGGAAGGCACCGGCAAGCGCGCGGCCCTGGAAGGCATCAAGGTCGCGGGCAAATCCGGCACCACGAACGCTTACCGGGACGCTTGGTTCGTGGGCTATACGGGCAATTACGTCGGCGCTGTCTGGTTCGGCAACGACGATCACACCTCCACCAACAAAATGACGGGCGGCTCGCTGCCGGCCATGACTTGGCATGACGTGATGGAAGTCGCGCATCAGGGTATCGAGCTCAAACCCATGCCGGGCCTGAAGGATCCGGGCCGTGCAGTGGCGCAGTCGGGGCAGAGTGCGGCCCCCGTGAACGCGGCGGCGAGCGCGGCCGGCAAACTTTCCCGGCGTTCCTTCGAGGTCATCGGCAGCATGAACGGCCTGTTCCGCCAGGTGGAGAAGACCTCCCTGAAGGCATCCGAGAAAACCTCCGCCCTCGAGCCCCTGAACGCCCCCGGCCCGGTGGCGGACGGGGTTCGCGCCGTTGGCGGCCGCGTCGGCACACCGTAGCCGGCGATCATGCGCATGACATTCGCCGAGACGGTGGCGCGGTTGCGTCCGGACCAGAGCCGAACGCGTTCTTCCGAGCTTCGGAGCCGGGAAGCAGGCCCGGTCTCCGGGACCGGCGGACGCCTGACGCGCGCGCTGCGACGCGGCGTCCGCAAGGCTTCGACCGTGACAATGATGCTTTACGCCCTGGCGCTGGGGGCGGGCCTTGGCCTCGCGACCGCCGATTATGCCACGCGAGGTGGCTATCCCTTCGGCGGCGTGCGGGTGGGGGCCTGGACCGCCTGGCCGAAAGTCGGTTCCGTCGGTGCGGATCCCTACGCCCGCGCGGTCAACGCGCGGCGCGGTGAGATCCCCCTGGCGATCGGTGAAGGCATGCTGCTCACGGCCGAACAGGACGAATCCGGACGGGCACTCGATGCCGCCTGCACCTACCGCGTGGCGGGCGTGACGCCGCCGGCCCGCGCCTGGACCGTGACGGTGGCCGGGCGTGGGCCACGCGACTCGGACACCGCCCCGATGCGCGAAGGCTTCACCGCCACCGAGATCCTGCGCGAGACCGACGGGCAGTTCGTCATCACCCTGTCGCCGGAGGTCCAACCGGGGAACTGGCTGCCGATGCCGCGCCCCAGGGGGCCGGTACGGCTCGCCTTGCGCCTGTACGACACGCCCGTGGCGGCCAGCGCGGGCAGCCTCGACCGCTCGGCGGTGCCGGCCATCACCCGGACCGGGTGCGCCGCATGACCCCGCGGGGCCGCTTCCTCGTCGCCACCCTGTCGGGACTGGTGCTCGCCGGCCTCGTGCACGGGGCCACCGTCCTGCTCATCCCGCGCCTGGCGGAGTCCGATGCGCTGTCGCGGGCGCGTTCCGGGGAGAACCTCGACCATCCGCTGGCGATCAACACCGTGGCGGCCGGCGACGCCACCCCGCCCGTGGAGGCGTGGCTTCCGATTCCGGACCCGGCGGTGGCGGTCGGGCTCTGCGCCTATGATCTCTCCGAGGGACCGATGCGGGTTTCGGCCCGTACGGGCTCGCTGATGCTGTCCCTGGCGGTACACGGACAGCGGGGGGCTTTCTACGCGGTGACCGACCAGGCGGCGGTGCGCGGCGCCCTCGACCTCGTGGTGCTCACCCGGTCCCAATACGACGAGGCGCTCGCCAATGCCGACGAGGACGAGGTCAGCCACGATGTCCGCATCGTCGCCGGCGACACCCGGGGCTTCGTGGTGGTGCGGGTGATCGCGGCCCTGCCAAGCCAGCGCACGGCAGCCGACGCGGCGGTACAGGCGGTCTCCTGCACCGTCGACAGCCCCGGTGACGAGAAGACCGGCGGCTGAGGCACTCCTCAATTCTTGGCGACGATCGGCCTCGGCGCTGCGACCGCGACCACGCCCTCCGCCTCCGGCAGGAGCCCGCATCGGGCCTCGGCTTCCGGCGGCACCAACGGATCGAGCAGGGGACGCCGCCCGTCGAGGGCGGCCAGGGTCCCTTCCACCGACACGCCTTCCGGCCCTGGCGCCTCGATCAGCAGATGCTCGAGAGCATAGCGGTAGCGGCGGGAGCGGCGACCGGTCTCGAAGCGGACCCAGGCGATGAGGCACCGGTTCTCGGCCACCCGCATGGCGGCTTGGCGCACATCGCCGTCGTCCAGACTCTTGGCGAAGGGCAAGCTGCGCAGGCGCAGGGCGTCGCCCTCCTTCACCCGCACCGCCAGGGCGGCGAATTGGGGGATCAGCCGGGCATCGGTGCCGATATCCTCCGACAGGCGCCGGTAGCGCGAGACCGGCGAGCGAAAGCTCTGTGCCATCAGCGTGTCGTGATAGGCCGCCGGATCGTCGGTCCGCCAGGAGGCGGGGAGCACCCGGGCGCGCGTGAGATTGGCGAGAATGTCCGTGAACGCGTCGTGCCCGGCCGCTGGCATGAGGAAGCGCCAGGCGCGGTCGCGCAGGACGCGTTCCTCGTCGGTGAAGGGAAAGGCGGAGGCCGGCTCCTCGCGCTCCCGCGCCGCCAGGGTCCCGGTGGTCTCGATCAGGCTGTTCCAGGCGCCGGTTTTGGGCCGCCCGAAATCCCCCTCCTGCGCGCAGCCGGCGAGGAGCGCCGGGATCGCGAGGGGTATCAGGCGCAGCGCATGCAGCCGGAGGGCCTGCCGACGTCCGGTTCGGAATAAGGGCACCATGCGGGGGCGCGTCGGCCGGGTGTCAGGAACGGCGGCGCAGGCGCGGCGCGGGAGCTTCCGGCTCGGGCATGCGCTCGTAGCGAATTCCGGTGAAGAGCAGAATGGCGCCCCGCGGCGCATCCGCGTCCGCTCTCCGGAAGCGGCGCGCCGTAGCCGGGAACGTCACGACCGTGGCCGTCGGACGCTCGGGGCGGCGATCGGCGCCGCCGGTGTCGGGCAACCTGTGGGTGTTCATCGGCTGGTTTCCGATTCCGTTCGATCTCTGAGGCGAGCCGTCGCCGGGCCTGCTCCCGCCGCATCCGGGCCGTTCCGGTGTCGGGGTGATGCCGTCAGAGATCAGCATGGGGTGGTTAACGGAACCTTGCGATGGCCGGAACGGCTCTCTCTTCCGTGCCTCGGTCGCAGCGGGCCAGTCCGGCGTGGCTTCCCTGCCACGCCCTCGGCCCATGGCATGGCCCGCTATTTGCGACGGCGTGGGCTGCCCATGGCGGGCATTTCCTCCCTTGTACTCGGCCCCGCTCGCCCGGCGAGCGGGGCTTTTTTTCTAGGCTGGCAAATCTAACTGTTGGGCTTGGCGTTCGAGGGCGGTGAGGTAGGCATCGGGATCGCGTCGGAAGCGGGTTCGTGCGACGCGCGCTTGGC
>NZ_LMNE01000014.1:0-62659 GCF_001423285.1 Methylobacterium sp. Leaf111
GGGCTCCTATACAGTGCGAACTGGTTTTCTTGGTTCGCTTCATCTGTCTGAGTCCAATATGGGGCCTCGATCTCAGCCATGACGTGCGGCCAGGCACGTCGAGGACAGGATTAAACGGTGGGACCTGAGATGAGGGGTCGCCCCCTCTCGATGCATCATGAATACATCTTGGACAAAGGTGCCGTAAGTCTCGGGCCAAGGATGCCCTGGACGCCGGCTTTCGCCGAAGTGACGCGCGCATCCGGCGTCGGTCGCGCGGCACCCTGCCCACCGGCCAGACGGTGCCGCGGGGACGCTTCAACGGCCGATCCGGACGTCCGCACCGAACGCCAGCGGGACCTCGACCGCGTGCTGAACGGGATCCGCGGTGACGGCCGCTGAGAGCCGTACTCCGTAGCGCCGGGGCGGGGCGACGGACGCAGCCCCAGGGTGCCGAACCACCCCCGCATCACGCCGCCGCACCTTCGTCCCTGCGCCGTCGAATGGATTGACACGGCAACGCACGGGCGTCGTCCTGCGGGCCCGAATGTCCGAGTGCGGCCGTGATCGATGAAGACCATTCTGTATGCCCGGGTCTCGACCGGAGACCAGACCATCGCCCATCAGGAGGCGCAGGCTGCCGCCGCGGGCTTCGTCGTCGACGAGGTCGTGGCCGATGACGGCGTGTCGGGCCTGAGCACCTGCCTGCGCGAGCGGCCGCAGGGGCGCCGGCTGTTCGACCTGCTGCGGCGGGGCGACGTCCTGGTGGTGCGCTGGGTCGACCGCCTCGGCCGCAACTACGCCGACGTCTGCGACACCCTGCGGGAGATGATGCGCCGGGGCGTCGTGGTGCGCACGGTCATCCACCGGCTGACCTTCGACGGCGCCACGGCGGATCCGATGCAGCAGGCCGTGCGCGATGCCCTCATCGGTTTCATGGCGGCGACGGCCCAGGCCCAGGCGGAGGCCATGCGAGAGGCGCAGAAGGCCGGCATCGCCCAGGCGCGGGCGCGCAGCGACGTCTATCGCGGACGCAAGCCGAGCTTCAGCCGGGCGCAGTACGAGGCGGTGCGCTCCGCCCTCGTCGAGGGGCGGGGGATCTCGGCGATCGCCGTCGCGACCGGCCTCAGCCGGCAGACCGTCTACCGCATCCGCGACAACGCCGCGGAAGCGGAGGCGGCCCTGGCGCGCTGGGCCTGAGGCTCGGGCCGACGGGAGGTCTGGGCCGGCGGAAGCCCTGGGCTCGGCCGGGGGCGCTGCTTCGTATGGTCGCCTCCCCCGGGCGCCCGCCTCGGCTTAGTCTGGGGCGCCTGACCGATGCGGGATGACCATGGGCGCCGCCACTCTCCTCGGGCTCACCACGCTGGCGTTCCTCGCGCCGCTGCCGCCGGAGCGCTACCATCCGCCGGAGCCGCCGCCCCGCGGGGTCGGCTGGGCGGTCTGTGCCGTGGTCGCGCTGCTGCTGGTGGTCACGGTCGTCCCGCTCAGCCTCGCCCTCGCCGACAAGTGGGCCATGGACGCGCATGTCGCCGAATGCCGGGCGGCGGGCGGCCGGTTCGTGCCGGTCGCGTCGGTCAACGGGCGGGCCTATCGCTGCGACCAGCCGGAGCGGCCGCGCTCCTGACGCCGGACCGACGCCCCGGGGGTCAGAAATCCGCGTGGATGCGGGTGCCGAAGAAGTCCGCCGGCCCGCGGTCCCGGTTGTAGGCCGGGTTCTCCACGTGCTGGTAATTGACCGACAGGGTCAGGGTCCTGTTCAGGGCGAAGGCGTAGTAGGCCTCCACCGCGCGCTCGGGGGCATAGTTGAGCCGGCCGTCGCCGATGAGGAGGCCGACGCCCCCATTGGCGAAGAAGGCGCGATGGCTCGGCGAGATCGCGTTCATCGAGGTGCCGAGGCCCACCGTGTCGCCGGGCCGGCCCCAGGCGGTGCCCTTGAGGGACACGCCGCCGGACACCGACCGGTCGATGTCGGTGAAGGACAGGCTCTCGGTGCGGCCGTCATTGGCGCTGAACCGGGCGAAGACGCCGAGGTCCGCCGTCACCGCTTGCTCGAGATTCAGGTAGAAGCCGGTCTTGCGCCGCGCGGCCCGCGTGGCGGCGGCCGCATCGTTGATGTCGCCGAAGAGCCCGGCCTGGGTCAGCGACACCACCTCCCGGAAGTCGGCCGAGTTGCCCACATTGGTGAAGAACCCGAGGCGCAGCTTGCCGGGCTGATCGAGGACCGGCAGCACATGGCGCTCCTCGAACTCGATGGTGGTGCCGGCCCGGCGGAAGACGCGCGGGTCGAGGACGTCGCTGGAGGGCTCCTTGGGCACCTGGGTGTAGGCGGCCCGGATCGCGAATGCCGCGCGGTTGTACTCGACCATCACGCCCTGGGTGAAGCCGGGCAGGTTGGCGGGGAAGTCGTAGGCGCCGGAGGCCCAGATGCCCCAGTTCATGAAGTCCACCCGCGGGTCGTGGGCGTAGACGTTGCCGTCGAAGTAGTCGCCGAGGGCGAACTTGCCCGCCACCACGGTGATCCGCTCGATGTCGCGCCGGGTGGCGACCTGGTTCGGGCCGTCCGGCACGTCCTCGGTTTCGCCGCCGAGGCCGAAGGTCTGGCGCACGAAGTAGCGGTTGGAGCGCAGCTTCGGGAACGGCGCGCCCGCCTTCTGCGCCTCGCCGTTGACGAAGCCGGCCACGCCCAGGGTCCGGCTCAGGCCGAAGCCCTGGGAGAATTCCGGATTGTAGTAGAGTTCCGTGCCTTCGAAGAGCTTGAGCCCCAGGAAAGCGGTGGCGGTGGTGGTCGACTGGACCTGATGGCCGATCAGGCTCGCCGGACCGGTATAGGGCGCGCGGAAGCCTGGCACGCCCTGGGCGATGAAGGTGGTCTGGCCGTGGAGCGAGAACCGATCGCCGGAGCCGTCGCCGGGATCGTGCGGCGCGGCGTCGTCGACCTCCGGCGGCAGCACGAAGCCGCTCGGATGCCAGGACAGGCGCGCCATCATCTGGTGCGAGGTGAAGGAATCCTGCCGCGTCGCCACCGGGCCGAGGCCCGGGACGGCGCCGAGATCGAAGCGGCCGCTGCCGCCGAGGTCGAGATAGCGGTAGTCGATCCCGAGGGCGAGGCTCTCGGTCACGGCGAACTGCACGCCGGCTCCCAGGGTGAAGCCGAGCGAGGAGAGGTCGCGCCGCGCGGTGGTGACGCGGCCGGTGCCGGGGTCGGGATAGCTCGCCAGGATGCGGGCATTGGCGCCGGCGAGCCCGAAGCTCGCATAGACCAGCGACCGCTCGAAGGCGTAGCCGAAGCGCCCGCGCAGGGTGCCGTAGACGTCGGTCTTGGCGCGGATCAGGCCGAGGCCCGGATCGCCGTCGCCGACGAAGCCGGGGGTGGGCAGGAGCACCGGCCGCTTCAGGTTCGCGCCCGCGACATCGGCCTCGATCCCGTACAGCCAGGGGCCGGTCTGCCAGTTGTAGCCTCCGAACAGGCCGCCGACGGCGGTGGTGGCGTCGCGGCCGAGGTCGGACCGACCGGTGGCGTCGCCCGTCTTGAACGGACGGGCCGGGCGACCGCCGACCGTGGTGTCGCGAAAGGTGTAGGCACCGTAGGAATTGCCGGCGCTGCCCTCGATCCCGAGATAGGGGCCCGACCAATCGACGAAGGCCGGTGCCGTGGCCAGGGGGCGTGGCGCGCCGAGATCGGCGGCGTGGACGCCGGAAGCGGCCGTCAGGGTGAGCAGGGCGAGGCCGGCGGCTCCCGCGCGGTCAGGGCCGCCGCGTCCATAGCGATCCGCTCTCGTCATACCGCCCCCGCGCCGTTTGTCCGAGGATGGGGTATAGACGGTGCTATAACTATGACAATATGGTTTAATCCAAGCCGGGACGGGATCGGGGCCACTGTTGCGCAAACAGCGCAGGGGTGATCCGCGCGGGATCTCGCGTCCCTGCGTTCGACCGTCCGGAGCGCGGCCCGTCGGGGCGGCGGGACGATCCCTTAGCCGTTTTCTGCGAAGATCGGATGACCCGCTCGGCACCCTCCATTTGGGGGATGTCAGGCACCGGGGCTGCGGTCTAGCCTGGGCGTCTCCAAGGTTTCGGACCGTCTCGGCCCGCAGGGCATCGCCCCTGCGGGCTTCTTTTTCGGTCGCGGCGGCCGATCCACTCTTCGTCAGGCGGTGCCGGTCTCGATCTTCTCGATGAGCGCCGTCAATTCACCGATGCGCAGGCGGAGGCCTTCCCGGGTGCTCTCGTCCATGTCGCGCAGGGCGTACCCGTCCTCGAACTGGCGCTCCTCCGTATGCGCCTCCTGCCCGCGTGCGGCGAGTTCCGCCATCAGACGATCGCGCTCGGCGCGGTACTGGGACTTTCGGTCGTCGGTGACGGGCATGGTCATTCCCTGGCGGATGGCGCGCAACGCGTCCGGCTCGCCTGACGGGCGGGCCTTGAGCGGGAAACGCGGACCTTCGCCCCCGGGTTCAGACGGCGCGGACCGGAACCATAGCGCCGGCCGGCCGTTGCACCGACGACCCAAGCTCGAAGACCTCATCCCCTCCCGGCTCACGCCGAGGCGGGTTTTTTCGGGCCTGTGTCCGCGCTCCGATCCGGCCTCCGCCCCAGGCGGCCCGCGTTCGTCGAGGTATTGCCACCGGTCCGGTTCGGATAAGGCCCGGATCAAGTCCGTAATCGGAGACGTTCAGATACGATCCGGAAAGTAAATATAATTCAATAACTTCGTAATCCAGCGCAAACGATGAGCAGTCACGATGCTTTAGCGGTGCCTTAAGTTTCCCGCTGCTAGCTCTGGCACCGATACCGGTCCGGAGATCTCTCGTGGCTTTGCTCGCGCGCTTCAGCATCATCACCAAACTGATCGCGGTGGTCAGTCTGATCGGGGTCATCGTCAGTGGCTGCCTCTGGTACGCCACCACCCAGATGACGCAGATCGACGAGGCCTACAGCCGCTTCGTCTCCCATGACACGAAGGCGATCGCCGACCTGCGGACGGTCAACCGGCTGGTCTTCACGATGAGCTACTTCAACTTCCGCAACATCGCCGAGGGCAGCCCCGACGAGATGCAGAAGACCGACAAGGGATTCGACGAGGCGAGCGAGCGCTTGAACAAGGTGCTGGCGGAACTGCGGGATGCCGCTCCCAGCTTCGCGCCGCGCATCGACGGTCTGAAACAGAAGGTCAACCGCTTCATGGCCGACAGCTCCGAGGCACGCACCCTGGCGAGCAGCGGCCTGAAGACGGAGGCCCTCGTCCTGCTGCACCAGACCGTCGACCCGACCTTCGACGCGATGGTGTCGGAGGGAAGCGCCCTCGGCCGGGACATCCGGACCTTCGTCGACGCGGGCGCCCGCGATCTCGCGGCGATGACGGACCGGACCCGAACCAACACCCTGCTCCTCGGCGGCCTCGGCCTGCTCGCGGGCCTCTTCGCGGCCGGGCTCGTCGCCGTGTTCGGTATCACCCGTCCGATCGGCCAGCTGGTCGAGGCCCTGCGCCGGATGGCGCGGGGGGACAGCGACGCGGTGATCCTCGGGCGCGACCGGCGCGACGAGGTCGGCGCCGTGGGCCGCGCGGTGGAGGAGATCCGTTCCCTGGTCGCCCGCAAGGCCTCGGAGGAGGCCGAGCGCCGGCAGATCGCCGATGCGGCGGCGGCGGCCGAGCGCCAGCGCACCATGCATGAGCTCGCCGACGGCTTCGAGGTGGCGGTCGGCTCGATCATCGCCACGGTGTCGGCCTCGGCCGGCGCGCTGCAGGAGACCGCCGCGGCGATGAGCACCAACGCGGCCCGGACCACCGATCAATCGGTGACGGTGGCGGCCGCCGCCGAGGAGGCGGCCTCCAACGTCAACACCGTGGCGGCCGCAGCCGAGGAGCTCGGTTCGTCGGTGCAGGAGATCGGCCGCCAGGTCGACGGCTCGGCCAACCTCGCCCTGCGGGCGGTGGAGGAGGCGGCCCAGACCGCCGGGCTCGTCCAGGACCTCAGCAGCGCCGCCGCGCGGATCGGCGACGTCGTCGCGCTGATCACCACCATCGCGGGCCAGACCAACCTGCTGGCGCTGAACGCGACGATCGAGGCGGCGCGGGCTGGCGAGGCGGGCCGCGGCTTCGCGGTGGTCGCCGCCGAGGTCAAGGAACTCGCCAACCAGACCACGCGGGCGACCCACGAGATCGAGGAGCAGATCGGCCGCATCCAAGCCTCGACGGAGCAGGCGGTCGGGGCCATCCGCACCATCAGCGGCCGGATCGGCGAGATCAGCCAGGTGACGACCTCGATCGCGGCGGCGGTGGAGGAGCAGGGGTCGGCGACCCAGGAGATCGTGCGCAACGTCGGCCAGGCCGCCAGCGGCACCAGCGAGGTCACCGAGAACATCTCGGGCGTCGCCCACGCGGCCGAGGAGACCGGCGCCGCCGCCCGTCAGGTGCTCGTCTCGGCCTCCGACCTGACCGCCCAGTCGGAGCACCTGACCGTGCAGGTCACGCGCTTCCTGGAGACGGTCCGGGCGGCGTGAGGGGGCCGCCCGGCGTCGCGTGGCGCGAGGGCGGCCGGCTCACGGCCCGCGAGCCGGCGAGCAGGAAGCGCCAGGGCGTCTCCACCGCGCGGGAGATACCGATCCGGCGATCGGCGATCCAGGCCGGCGCCGTCTCGGGGGCGGCCAGCGCGAAGGGGGGCGCGTCGAGGGCCAGGCCGTCCATCGCGAGGCTGACGGCCAGCGCCTGGCAGAGGCGGCCGGGTCCGGCGCAGAACAGGCGCGGATCGGACAGCCTCCGCCGCGCCGCCATCGCGTCGAGCCCGTGGCGGGGCTCCAGCGCCCGGATCAGGACCGCGCTGCCCGGCTCGCAGACGAGGTTCAGGCACCAGTGCAGGCCGTAGGAGCGGTAGACGTAGGCGTGCCCCGGCGGCCCGAACATGCTGGCATTGCGCCGGGTCGGGCCGTTGACGCTGTGCGAGGCCGGGTCGCTCCGGTCATAGGCCTCCGTCTCGACGACCATCCCGCCGATCCCGTCCACCCGCAGGTCGCAGCCGATGAGGGACGCGGCCACGTCCGCCGCCGGGCGGGCGAAGAAGCCGGCCGGGAGGCGTGCGCCGAGGGGATCGCCCGCTGGACTCAAGGGGTGGAGACGCCCTTGGCCGCGTTGGCAGCCTTGGCGCCGCGCAGGTCGGCGCGGGCCCGCTCCAGCCCCTCGGGGCCGAGGTCGAGGGCGAGCCGCACCGCCCGTTCCACGTAGGCCTGCGGCGTCAGGCCGGAGGCTTTCGCGGCGCGCGACACCTCCAGGCCGAGGCCGAGATCGAGGGGGATCGCGCTCGTGCGCGCCGGGGCGGGCTCGGACGCGGCGGGCGCCGTGGCCAAGGCCGCCGGCGAGACCGCCTGCGAGACAGCCGGGGCAACCGCCGCGCGCAGGGCGGCCGTTCCGGTGAGCGGTGCCGGTCCGCTCTCCGGGCGCAGCGGCAGGCCGAGGGCCTCGCGCCGGCCCTGCGCCGCGAGCCGGTCTGCGCGTTCGTTGCCGGCCTCGCCCGCATGGCCCCGGACCCAGGTCCAGCGCACGTCGCGCCGGGCCGCCAGGGCATCGAGCTCCTGCATCAGCTCGACGTTCTTCACCGGGCCGGTAGCGGTGCGCCAGCCCTTGGCCTTCCAGCCGCGCATCCACTCGGTCACCGACTTGATGACGTACTGGCTGTCGCAGCGCATCTCGATCTGCGCGCCCTCGGGGAAGTGACGCAGGGCGTTGATCGCCGCGGTCAGTTCCATGCGGTTGTTGGTGGTGGCCCGGTCGCCGCCGCAGAGCTCGATGCGGCCGTTCTCGGCCTCGATGACGACGCCCCAGCCACCGGGGCCGGGATTGGGATCGCATCCGCCGTCGGCATAGACGATGGTTCGCATGGGACTCGCTTCGACCTGTTCACGACGGGCCCCCCCGGGAGAGGGGGCGCCGGGCGCCGCCCATAGCACGGGCGCGGCCCCGTCGGGCACCCGCTTCAGAGGCGGGCCGGGTCGATGCGGTAGCGGATCGGCTTGAAGCTGTTGTTGTTCGATTGCAGGGCCGAACAGGCGGTGAGCCCGATCACGAGGTCGCATTCCGCCTCGAAGGTGACGTGGTCGCCCGCCCGGCTCAGGGGCGGCTCGACCTTCAAGTCGCCCGTGCCGCCATCGACGGTGACGTTCATGAACACGTTGAAGGCCACCGGGATCCGGTCCGGCACGACGCCGTAGGGCGCCAGCGCCGCCGCGAGATTGCCGAAGCAGCCCCGGTGCGGGTGGGTGTCGCCGTAGATGATCCGGAAGGTGTCGGCCGAGCACGGGGTCAGCAGGAAGTCGTGGCGGCCCACCGTGTCCGCGACGATGCGCAGGAGCACATTCGAGCGGTTGGAATAGATCGGGTCGCCGGTGGTGAGGTAGATCCGGCTGGCATAATCGAGGGTCCGGCCCGAGGAGATCACCTCGTCGAGGTCGCCGCGGACGAAGGCGAGGAGGTCGGCCACCTGCTCGCCCTGCGGGTCGATCACGGTGAGGCGCTCGCCCTTGTCGAGGGTGAAGGCGACGCCGGAGCGCGGCGCGATCTCGTGCATGGTCGATGGGTGCGGGCGGGGCTCAGGCGGCATCGCGGGCCTCCGCGTCGCGGCCGCGGAACGGGCAGACCCAGTCGGCGTCGACGGCGCGACCGCTGTACTGGCGCGCCTCCGAGGCGTCGCCATGCCGGGCGAGCATCGGATTGATCGAGCCAGCCAGCGCCTCGTCGCGCGAGAGGATCGCGCTGCGCAGCTTCTCGTAGCGCCCCTCGGCGCGCAGCTGCTCGAACTGGGCGCGCAGGTTGAACACCAGGACCGGATGCGGGAAGCGCCGGGCCGGCCGGCTGGCGCCGGGATGCATGCCGACCACGAAGAACGCCTCGCCGCCGAAGGAGAGGGAGAAGTGCGGGTCGTTCGGATCGGCCTCGACGCGGGTGTCGTAGCGCTGGCCGAGGAACGCGTCCTTGTCCGACAGGGACTGCACGCGGTCCCAGAGGTGGCCCTCGAAGGCCTCCTCGCCGAGGTCCGTCGGACCTTCGAAGATCACGGCGAAGCTCTGGAACAGGTCGGGCTTGGCCCGGTAGCGGCAGATGAAGGCGAGAAGCGCGGGATAGAGCCGGGGATCGTCCCAGCTCGAGGCGATGCTGCGCGCCACGACGATCTTCATCTGGCCCTTCGACAGGGCCGATTTCGCGCCGACGCAGGGGAAGGGCTGGCTTCGGATGAAATCCTGGAACTCCACGGCCAGGGGATGGCCGCTGTCGTCGGTGGGGAGATGCATGGAGACTCGACGCTGACAGCACCCGGAACGCAGGGTGCATGTGGTGAACCGGAGGGACATGGCCGAGTTCCGTTCGCGCGACGGCATGGCACGCATGCTCCACAGCCGTCCCGGCGACGGCGGCGATGCCCCGCGGCGAACCTTTGCCAGCGCCGGGCATTGAACCGACGATGTCGAGACGGGGCCCCACGACGATGACGACGCAACCATGACCGGCCGACAGGGGGCTGCCCGGTTCGCGAAAGGCACCCTGCGGGCGTTGCGCCTGCTGGCCAAGCCGGTTCGACGGTCTCAAGGCCGCGCCGGGACGGTGGTGGAAACTTATCGGGGCTACGGCTCCCGCGACGAGGTCTTCCTCATCGGCCGGGTCTTTCGGCAGTCGAGCCGGGCGGCCGACGCGCCGGACGAGGGCTGGGCCGCCGAGCTGCGCGACATCCGGCGCCGCATCACCCGCCGCACGGTGGCGGGTGCCGCGCTCACCGCGCGCTTCTTCGGCTGCGAGGAGCAGGTCGTCACCGACCGGGACGGCTACTTCCGCGTCCACCTGCGCCCGAACCTGCCCGCGCCGCCGCAGGCCTCCTGGCACAGCCTGGAGCTCGATCTGGCCGGCCCCGAGCCCGTGCGGGCGAAGGCGCAGGTGTTCATCCCCTCGGTCGATTGCCGGCGGGTGGTGATCAGCGACATCGACGACACGATCATGCACACGGGCGTGGCCAACAAGGTCAAGATGCTCTGGCGGCTGTTCGTGGAGGATGCCGAGAACCGGGTCGCCTTCCCGGGGGCCGCCGCCCTGTACCGGGCGCTCTATGCCGGGCCGTGCGGGGCGGAGGGCAATCCCATGCTCTACGTCTCCCGGGCGCCGTGGGGCATCTACGACATGCTCAGCGAATTCTTCGTCATGCATCGGATCCCGGTCGGGCCGGTGCTCTTCTTGCGCGAATGGGGTCTGTCCTGGACGAGCCCGCTGCCGCGCCGGGCCGAGGATCACAAGCGCCACCTCATCGACCACATGCTGACGCTCTACCACGACCTGCCCTTCGTGCTCATCGGCGACAGCGGCCAGCACGATCCCGAGGTCTACGCGGGCATCGTCGCGGCCTATCCCGGCCGGGTGGCCGCGGTCTATATCCGCAACGTCTCGCGGGATGCGGGCCGGCTGGAAGAGATCGCCAAGCTCGCCGAGGCGGTGGAGGCTGCCGGCAGCAGCCTGGTTCTGGCCGCCGACAGCCTCGCCATGGCCGAGCATGCCGCCGAGCACGGCCTGATCGCCCACGCGGACGTGGCCGATGTGGCGCGGGAACACGGGACCGTGCCGGAAACCCGCCGTCGCGCCGGCCGCACCCGCGCCCGCGGCCTGCGCAAGATCCTGGGCGGGGCCGGGCCGACGCCGCCCAACGTCATCGTCGAGCCCGGCCGGTCCGATCCGCCGGCCTGAACCCGCCATCGGAGTGCCGGCTTGCGCCGATCCGGGCCGGTCTCCGGGAAACCTCTCGCCGCCCTGCGCAGGGCTCTGCCGTCGAGGTGGGCAATCTGCCCGAACCGTTTGCAATTCTGACCTCGCCCTGTAAGGTCGCACTGGTATACCAGAGGCGTCGGCCTGCATTTTCAGCGTTCGCTCGTGCAGCGTGCGCATCGCGAGCGAGGGGGAGAGGATGTCAGACCCTATCGGTCCCGACCGCCCGGCCGGTGCGCTGCTCGGCGCCCGTCTGTTCCGGCCGATCCTGGCCGGCGCCACCCTGCGCGAGCGCCTGATCGGCTGCCTTGGCGCCCTCATCGGCATCGCCCTGACGGGACTCGTGACCGGCTGGATGGTCGGGCAAGGCCCATACATTCCCTTCATCGTGGCGCCCATGGGGGCCACGGCGGTGCTGCTCTTCGCCGTGCCGGCGAGCCCCTTGGCCCAGCCCTGGCCGATCATCGGCGGCAACACGATCTCGGCCCTGATCGGCGTGACCGCCGCCCACTTCATCCCCAATCCGGTGCTGGCCATCGGGGTCGGCGTCTCGCTGGCCATCGCGGCGATGTCGTTCACGCGCAGCCTGCATCCGCCGGGCGGGGCCGCGGCGCTCACCGCGCTCATCGGCGGCCCGGCCATCGCCTCCTCGGGCTTCCTGTTCCCCTTCGTGCCGGTCTGCCTGAACTCCATCATCCTGGTCAGCCTCGGCATCGCCTTCCACCGGATTTCCGGGCGCACCTATCCGCACGTCCCGTCGGCCCCCCCGGCCAACCTGCACGGCACGACCGACCTGCCGGCCCCCATCCGGGGCGGCTTCAACGCCCGCGACGTCGACGCCGCGCTCCTCAACCTCAACGAGACCCTCGACATCGACCGCAGCGACCTCGACCGGCTGCTGCGGGAGGTCGAGAGCCAGGCCCTGGTGCGGGCGCACGGGGCCCTGGACTGCGGCGCGGTGATGTCCCGCGACGTGGTGACGATCGGCCTGCACGAGTCGCTCGCCCGGGCACGCGACCTCCTGCTCCGGCACAACATCCGGACCCTGCCGGTGGTGGACGAGGCGGGCCGCCTCGCCGGAACCCTGGGCCTGCGCGAACTGGCCCTGCGCGGGGAGGGCAGCCTCGCGCAGGTGATGTCCGAGGCGCACACGGCCCGGGCGGCCGAGCCCGTGCTGAGCCTGGTGGAGCCCCTGACCAACGGGCACGCGCATGCGGTGGTGGTGACGGGCGAGGACCGCCGGATCCACGGGATCATCACCCAGACCGACCTGCTCGCCGTGCTGACGCGCCTCGCCTCCGCCAAGGCCTTCGACGCGAGCCCGGCCGCGGCGGCCTGAGCGGGGCAGGGGCCGGCGGCACTTGGTCCGACACTTCGCCCCGGGCGCTTGGCCCGGCGCTTGGTCCCGGGCGCGTGGCGCGGTTGTTGCGAGGAGACGTGCTCCCTCGCACCGAAGCCCACGGGTTCGAGCCGATGCACGACGCGCCGCTTCTCCTCCACCTCCTGTACGCCACCCTGATGGTGGCCAGCATGATGCTGACCTGGCAGGTCCATCGGCTCCTCGGCCGGGCCTGACGGATGATGGCCGGCAGGCGTGCCGGCCGGCTGCGTGGTCCATTACGAAGGCAGGGGCCCCGCCGTCGCCGGTCGACGCACGCCCCGCACCGTGCACCTGTCTTAGGGAGCCAATCGGAAACTGGCGCTCTCGATCGTCTCCGGGTCGTTCATGGTGAGCCGCCATTCGCTGTGCGCGGCAGAGAACATGACGGTGAAGACATCGCTGTCGTCGACGCGGGAGATGCCCTCGAAGGCGATCGACACGAGGTCGCCCCAGGACCTCACCGTCCTTATGTTGTCCGGCAAATGCTCCTTGAACGCCCGTGCGAGCGGCTTGCTCATGCGCGCGAGTTCCGGGCTGCCCTGCTGGGTCGCCTCGATGATCCGACGCAGAGCCGCTTCACTTCCAGGGGCCGGCGTATTCGCAGCCTGCCGCGCCTCCCGCCGTGCCTCGATGGCGTTCGCCCGGTCTTCCCTGATCCGCGGAGAGGTCTGTTCAAGCCCGTTCTGATGAAGGATGGCGGCAGTCGCGGTGCCATCCGGACCGACCATGAAGCTGATCTGTGCCTGGATATTGCGATTTCGATAGAAAAATTTTCGACTGCTTTCCGGGATGATCGAGTAAAACGACTGTCCTGTGAGGCGAACGATGAGATCGCTCGCGTCCCGCTGTACAACGATGATGGTCTTGGGAGTCAGTTCGTAGAAGCCGACGTATCCGTCCACGACCTTTGGATCGATCCGGACTTCCGTTCGTGGACGCGCCTGCCCGATCCTGAGCCGCTCCATGCGGTCTTTGTCGGTCTCCGTCCGCCCCTCGGTCAACCGCCGGACCTCCGCCCGGAGCCGGCGCCAACTGGGGAAACCGTAGTCACGGGCGAGATCGCGTTGCGCCGTCGCGAGCTGCGCTGTCGGGTCGGCGGCGCGCATCTGCTTCAACCGAGACTTGGCTTCATTTCGCAGGTGTTCGAGGTTGGGGCGGTCGGGGAGTGCGCGGCGGCAAGCGCCGCTCGACGGAAGCGTAGCCGTCATTGAATCCTTCCTTCCTCAGCGCCCTTTGTCCGCGTTCTCGGGCAGGAAGTCGGGGAATGATCAGACGACGACGAACGGGCTGAGCCCTTCACGCGGACCGTTGGCCTATCCTGAGGCCGAGGCGATGTTAGGATCAGGCCCGCAAAACGACGAGAGGGGCCGACACCCGTCCATGGCGGACCCTCACGGGCCAGTCGGGCAAATCCGGTTCCGGCCGCTCATGTCGGAACCCTTCTTCAGTCGCCCAAACGATCAGGATCCGCCGCATGACCCGCCCCGCCCACGCGGGCAACCTGCTCGCGAACCTGCCCGACGCCGCGGCGGGCGAGGTCTTCACCGAACTCCTCGCGCGGCCGGGCTGCCGGATCGAGCGCATCGTCTCGCAGGGCCAGGTCACGCCGCCGGACGAGCCCTATCGCCAAGCCCACGACGAGTGGGTGCTGCTTCTCGCGGGTGCGGCCCGCGTCGCGCTGGCGGGCGCTGAGGTCGCGCTCGGGCCGGGCGATACCCTGTTCATCCCGGCCGGGTGCGTGCACCGCGTCACCTTCACGGATCCCGACCGGCCGACGGTCTGGCTCGCCGTCCATCTCGGCGAGACCGATTGCCCGGCCGGGGCCTAGGGCTTCAGATCGCCGCGGCCGGGTCGCCGCCGAGGGGATTGCCCGCATCCTCGTTGCGGTCGTCCGCCGCGTGCCGTTCCCGGCGCGCGCGGCCGCCGCGGTCGAGCAGCGAGCGGCCGAGCGCCCGGAAGGGGGCCGTGAGGCGGCGGGCATCGTCGGCGCGCTCCATGAAGCGCTCGCCGTTGCGGATCTCCTTGTCGAGGCGCGCCATGGTGCGCGCCAGGGCCGGATCGTCTTCGTCCAGCCAGACCTCCACCGTGCGGGCGAAGGCGATGACCACGCCCTGGAGCTTGAGGCGGCCGAGCGGACCCTCGGTGTTAATGCCGGCGGCGGCCAGCATGAAGCGGTGCGAGTTCAGCGCGACGCCGTTCAACGCCAGCATCGAGAGCGGATCGCCGCGCAGGGCGTAGGAGATCCGGCGCAGGGCGTCCTTGTAGGGCGTCATCGCGTCGAGGCGGCGCATCAGCACGTCGAACAGGCGCTCGCGGGTCGGCTCGTCGGCGAGATCGGCGGTGTCGCCCTCCAGCACCGCGCGGTCGATGAGGCGCGACAGGCCGCCGAGTACGGCGCCCTTCGAGGGGAACAGGTCGCGGAACTCCGCCAGCGTCAGGCCGGCCTCCCGGGCGATGTCGCCGATCTCGATGTCGTTCCACGGCTGCTCGGCGGCGAGGCGCATCAGCGCCTCGACGGCCGCCTCGCGCGGGGGCAGCGCCTTCTCGGGCGCTGCGGTCGCCACCGGCAGGGTGTCGGCGGAGTCCGTCTCGGTCGTCTGGGTCTCGGGCTTGGGAGAGCCGGGGCGTTTGGCCATGGTCGTGCGATCCTCGTCCAATCAGGCCTTCATGTAGGGTCCCGCGGCCGGATCGTCAGGTCCGGCTCAGCCCGCGAGGGCCCCGGCGCGGCGCCGCGCCGCGTCCACGGCCTCGCGCATCAGGTCCGGCAGGCCGCCGCTGCGCATCAGCACCGCGAGGGCTTCGGCGGTGGTGCCGCCCGGCGAGGTCACATCCTGGCGCAGACGCGCGGCGTCCCGGGGATCGGCCGCGAGGAGCGCG
This sequence comes from Methylobacterium sp. Leaf111, assembly GCF_001423285.1. Classification (NCBI taxonomy): domain Bacteria; kingdom Pseudomonadati; phylum Pseudomonadota; class Alphaproteobacteria; order Hyphomicrobiales; family Methylobacteriaceae; genus Methylobacterium; species Methylobacterium sp. Leaf111. The sequence continues at coordinate 14,970 of NZ_LMNE01000014.1, forward strand.
GCGGCCCCCGAGACGGTTTCGCGGGCGAGGCGCGTGGCCATGTCCGCGGGCAGGCCGGCGGCGATGCCCGCCTCGGCCATCGCCTCGGCCAGGAGGAAGACGTAGGCGGGCCCGGAGCCCGACACGGCCGTCAGGGCGTCGATCAGCCCCTCGTCGTCGAGCCACTCCACCAGGCCGACGCTGGCGAGGAGCGCGTGCGCCTGCGCCCGCTGCCCGTCATCGACCTCCGGGCTGGCCACCGCGCCGGTGGCCCCCCGTCCGATGCTGGCGGGCAGGTTCGGCATCGCCCGCACGATGGCGCGGGCGCCGGGCAGGCGGTCGCGCAGGTTGGCGATGGTCTTGCCCGCCAGCACCGACACCACCAGGGTTCCGGGACCGATCAGCGGCGCCAGCGCGGGCGCCGCGGCCTCCAGCCCCTGGGGCTTCATGGCGAGCACGAGGGCCTCCGCGACCGGGGGCGCGGCGGGGTTCAGGGCGAGCCCGCGCGCGGCGCAGAGCGCCTGCAGTTCGGGGGAGGCCTGCGGATCCAGGATCGTGGTCCGGGCGGGGTCGAGCCCCCCCGCCAGCCAGCCGGAGAGCATGGCGCCCCCCATCTTGCCGGCCCCCACCAGGGTGAGGGAGGCGGGGAGGGCGGCGTCGACGGGCGCGCTCACGCCTCGCCTTCGGTCTCGAACAGCACCGCGTCGAGGGCCTCGCGGGCGGACTTGCCGGCCCAGAGCACGAACTGGAAGGCCTGGTAGTAGCGCTCGCAGGCATCGACCGCCGACTTCAGCATCATGGTGCATTGGCCCTGGGTCGGGGCCGCGCCGCCGGTCAGCAGCAGCGAGTGGCGGAACATCACGACGTTGTCGGTGGACCACAGGTCGAAATGCCCGACCCACAGCTGCTCGTTGACCAGGGAGACCAGCGTCAGGATCTCGGTGCGCCGGCGCTCCGGCACCTTGAGGTCGAAGGCGGAGGCGACGTGGAGCGCCTCCACGTCCTCGATCCAGGTGAAGGCCACGTGGTAGTCGGCCCAGCGCCCGGCGACGGAGACGGACATCTCGTCGGTCTCCGCCCGGTCGAAGATCCAGTCGCGCAGCGACGCGAGGCGCTCGACGATGTCGAGGGGATGCTCGTGCCGATCGTGATCTTCGATGTGGAGTTGGGTCATGGCGGTCCAGTGTGTCGATCTCGTCGAAGATCGGCGAAGTCGTTGTGAAACGCGCTCCGGTGACCGTCGGACCTCTGTTCCGGACTTGCTCCACGCCCACCCGGACGGGTGTGGCAGGGAACGATTCTGTTCGGTTCAGGGCGTTTCGGGGCAGGAGCGAATCAGGTCATGACCCACTATAGACCGTGCCGGACTCGCGTTTCAAAGCGGCCCGGGAAGCCGGTGAACAGGAAAGCGACCGTCCACCGTTCCTTCCTGTGCACAAGCGTGGCGGGGCCGGAGACCCCGCGAATCAACCCAGAATCAGATCGCCTCGCTGGCTCCGGCCACGGGCTCGGGGCCGAGTTTCGCCTCGAGCGCGGTGATCCGGGCGGCCAGGGCGTCGTTCTGGCTGCGCAGCGCCGAGACGAGGTCGCGCAGCACGTCGAGCTCCTCGCGGGAGGCGATGTCCATGTCGCGGATCAGGCGCTCGACCTGGGCCTTGAACACCGTCTCCGCCTCGCGGCGCACGCCCTGCGCGGCGCCGGCGGCATCGGTCATCAGGCGGGCGAAATCGTCGAACAGCCGGTTCGAGCCTTGCATCGTCGTCTCCCGGAGCAATGAGGCCGCCATCCGTCCGTGACGGCCACGAGACCGGCGCCTGTGCGGCACGACATAAGAATTACCGCGCGTCCCGGCAATCCGCGCCGGTGCTTCGGGAGCCCCGACGGGAATGTTTCCGCCGTTGTCCGATGGGGCCTCGCGAAACAGGCGTTTACAAAATCCTGCGCCGCCGGCCCTTCGAACTCCGGGTGTGCCGGCGCATACTCGCGCGTTGACAGATCCGCAGGAGAGCCGGGCACCGGCCCCGGATGCGGAGGGAGCCGCGATGCTCGGGACCATGACGCAGACGACCACGACCCATCCGCACATCCTCCTCGTGGAGGACGACCGCGAGATCAGCGCCCTCGTCGCCCGCTACCTGCGCGCCAACGAGTGCCGGGTCAGCCTCGCCGGGGACGGGGCAGCCATGGACAAGGTCCTGGCCGATGCCCGGGTCGACCTCGTCGTGCTCGACCTGATGCTCCCGGGCGAGGACGGCCTGAGCCTGTGCCGACGCCTGCGCGCCACCTCGCGCATCCCCATCCTGATGCTCACCGCCAAGGCCGAGGAGATCGACCGCATCATCGGCCTCGAGATCGGGGCCGACGACTATCTCGGCAAGCCCTTCAACCCGCGCGAGCTCCTGGCACGCATCCGCGCCATCCTGCGGCGGGGCTCGGGCACGGAGGCCGAGGCGGAGGAGGGCGTACGCCGCCTCCACTTCCTGGGCTGGACCCTCGACGTCTCCCTGCGCCAGCTCCTCAGCCCGGAGGACGCGCGCATCGCCATCACGGGGGCGGAGTTCGACCTGCTGCACGCCCTCTGCCTGCGTCCCGGCCGGGTGCTTTCCCGCGACCAGCTCCTCGACCTGACGCAGGGGCGCGCCGCCGGCCCGTTCGAGCGCAGCATCGACGTCCTGATCAGCCGCATCCGCCAGAAGATCGAGCCGGATCCGCGCAACCCGGAGATCATCCGCACCATCCGCTCCGGCGGCTATCTGTTCACGCCCGAGGTCACCCGCACATGAGGCCCCCCTGGAGCCGCCTGCGCGCCCTCGTGCCGTCGAGCGTCGCCGGGCAGATCGCCCTGCTCATCGTCGCCGCCGTGGTCCTGGCCCACGCCATGGCGACGCTGGCCTTCTTCACCCTGCGCGAGCCCTGGCGGCCCGACGACCATCCCGGCGTCGCCGCGAACCGCCTCGCCACCGTCGCCCGCCTCCTCGACGGTGCGAGCCCGGCCGATCGCCCGGCGCTCCTGGCCAACGCCGCCCGGATGCTGCCGACCCTGCGGATCGAGCCCTGGGACGCGACCGATGCCGGGGCCGCCGCCACGGAGCCGGCCGGCGGCGATCGGATCGGCGATCATTTCGTGGTCCAGCGCCTGCGCGACGGCTTCGGACGCCCCCTCGCCATCACCGACCTGTCGGCGGCCAAGCGACCGGCGGAGGCGCCCACGGGCGTGCGCGTGGGCCTCGCGACGCCGGGCGGCGCCCGGCTCTCCGCCCTGGTGCCGGACGACGACCGCCCGCCCATGCGGCAGGGCGCGATCATCTTCACCTTCGTGTTCCTGGGCGTGGCCGTCTCGCTGATCTGCCTCTGGGCCACGCGGGCGCTGACGGCGCCCCTGGCGCGCCTCGCTGAGGCCGCGGACGTGTTCGGCACCCGCATGAATCTGGTGGATCTGCCCGAGAACGGCCCGCGCGAGGTCGTCGCCCTGTCCCGCGCCCTCGACCGGATGCGGGCCCGCGTGCGGCGCCTGATCGACGACCGCACCCAGATGCTCGCGGCCATCAGCCACGACCTGCGCACCCCGATCACCCGCCTGCGCCTGCGCGCCGAGTTCATCGAGGACGATCACGCGCGGACCATGACCCTGCGGGACCTCGACCAGATGAACGGCCTCGTGGAGGCGGCCCTGTCCTTCGTGCGGGACGGCCACGGCCCGGAGGGGGGCGCGAAGATGCTGATCGACCTCGCCTCCATCGTCCAGACCGTCGCCGACGAGTTCGCCGATATCGGCGCCGACGTCCGGGTGGCCGAGACCCGCCACGTGCTGGTCCAGGGCCGACCGGAGGAGCTTCAGCGCGCGATCATGAACCTCGTGGACAACGCGGTGAAGTATGGCGGCGCGGCGCGGCTGACGGTGACCCAGACCGAGCGCGGCGTCGCCGTGGAGGTCAGCGACGACGGCCCCGGCATCCCGGAGGCGGAGCGGGACGCGATGCTCCAGCCCTTCGTGCGTGGCGACCGGGCGCGCAACCTCGACACCGCCAGCGGCTTCGGCCTCGGCCTGTCCATCGTGCTCGCCATCGCGGATTCGCACGAGGGTCGCTTCACCCTGCGTAACCGGACCCCGCGGGGCCTCACGGCGCGGATCGAATTGCCGCGCGCCGCCACCGCCCAGGCGACCCCAGCGGGCGTCACGGTCGATGCGGACCACCGCGCCGCCGCCGCCTGATTGCGCCGGAGAGGCGCAGAAGCAAAGAAGACCCGCCCCTCCCGGGGCGGGCCTTACCGCGAGGCCGGGCGCTCCGCGCCGGCTTGCGTCACCCCGTCAGGGCGTCAGCAGCGCGGGCCGCCCGAGGTCTGGCCGTATTGCTGGACCGAGAAGTTCTGCTGGTTGGCGTTGCCCTGGCTCGCCGAATTGTCCGCACAACGGCCGGTCACCGGGACGTCGTAGGAGCGGATCGACCCCGTCGTGATGTCGTCGTAGCGCGAGGCCGGCACATCGCCGTAGGTCGGCGCGACGCGATCGAGCGCGAAGCTGCCGGTCGCCGGGGCCGCAACGGCAAGAACAGTCGCGGCGGCGAGGGCGAAAAGACGATGTTTCATCGAAAGAATATCACTCTTGTGTGAGACGAGGACCGTATGTCCCTGCGTCTCGACTGCGGTGAGCGTGATATGGGACGCGTCCGACCGGGACGACGTGCCACCGCGCACGTAGGCGCGGCGGGGCGCCGACGCTGTGCCCCGGACCCTTGTGGCCCCGACGTCGCGGCGCTTCGGAACGCGGAGGTTCGGAACCCGGAGTTTCGGACCTCGGGGCCTCAGAACTCGAGACTTAGAACTCCATGTCCAGTTCCTCGATCTCGTCGGGCTCCCGCGCCGCGTCCGCCGCCCATTCCGTCATCAGCGGCCAGGCCAGGATGGTGTCGCGATAGGCCTCGGTCCGGCGCGGCAGGCTCACGTCGTAGGTGCGGAACCGCGTGCAGACGGGGGCGTACATGGCATCGGCGAGGCTCGGCGTCTCGCCGAACAGGAACGGTCCGTCGTAGCGCCCCAGGCACTCGTCGACGATCGTGATGATGCGCTCGATATCGCCGCGCGCGCCGTTGAAGATCCTGAAGTTGGCGTGGCGCGCCTTGAGGTTCATCGGCAGCGCGGAGCGCAGGTTGATGAAGCCGCCATGCATCTCGCCCGAGATCGAGCGGCAATGGGCGCGCGCCACCGCATTGGGCGGCAGGAACCCCGCCTCGGGACGGATCTCGTTGAGATACTGGGCGATGGCGAGAGTGTCCCAGACGATGATCTCGCCGTGGACCAGGCGGGGCACGAGGAACGACGGCGACAGGTGCAGCAGCTCCGCCCGGGTGGAGGCGTCGTTCCCCGACAGAAGCTCCGTCTCGAAGTCGAGGCCGGCCATGCGGCAGACCAGCCAACCCCGCAGCGACCACGACGAGTAGTTCCGGCTTGAAATCGTCAGCGTTGCCGCGGGCATCGATCCGTCCCCCCTGTTGGTCCCTCGCCGACACGTGATCCAAGACTTGTGCCGCCCGAGGCCCCGACACGCAGGATGTTTCCGGTTCATCCGCCGCATGCTCGGCGGACACGGGAGCTTTTTCCCACCGCGAAGGTTGACCTTTCACAGTCACGACCTCCGGCGATCCATTGTTCACCTGTTATTCCGATGCGACGTGCGACATGTCTCCGGTGATGCATACGCACAACAACCGCAGGATATCACACGTTAAGGCCGTTGCGTCCGGGCCCAGCCTGCCGCAGCCTAGCGCCCCATCGTCGGCGGCTCTGCCGTCGCGCCCGCTTGCCGCGGACGATCTGCGATTTGACCGTTCGCGTAGGAGTTCGGGCTGCATGCTCTATCGTGCCTTCGATGCCCAGTCGGATCTGGCGGAGCAGACGCGCGCCTGGGGACGGCTCGTCCACGACGCCGTCTCGCCCTGGACCGCGGCCGGCTTCAAGGAGCCGCTGAGCTGGTGGTCGGCCGGTGCCCGGATGATGATGCGGGCCGGCTTGACCTTCTCGCGGCCCGCCTACGGCATCGACAGCGTGACGGTGGGCAACCGCGAGGTGCCGGTGACCGAGGAGACGGCGTTCGCGACGCCGTTCGGGACCCTGCTGCGGTTCAAGAAGGACATCGACACCGATCAGCCCCGCGTCCTCGTGGTGGCGCCCCTGTCGGGCCATTTCGCCACGCTGCTGCGCGGCACGGTGCGCACCCTGCTGCCCGATCACGACGTCTACATCACCGACTGGCACAATGCCCGCGACGTGCCCCTCGAGGCCGGCCCCTTCGGCTTCGACGACTATGTCGACCACCTCGTGCAGTTCCTCGGGGTGATCGGGGAGGGGGCTCATCTCGTCGCCGTGTGCCAGCCGGCCGTGCAGGCTTTGGCCGCCGCGGCCGTGATGGCGCATTCGAAGGACGTGGCGCATCCCCGCAGCATGACGCTGATGGCCGGCCCGGTGGATTGCCGGATCTCGCCGACCTCGGTGAACCACCTCGCCACCTCGAAGCCGATCGCGTGGTTCGAGAAGAACCTGATCGCCACCGTGCCCGAGCGGCACAAGGGCGCCGGGCGGCGGGTCTATCCGGGCTTCATGCAGGTCTCGGCCTTCGTCTCGATGAACGCCAAGCGCCACGTCCAGGGCCATGCCGACCTGTTCTGGCATCTCGCCAACGGGGAGAACGAGAAGGCGCGCCAGATCGAGGGCTTCTACGACGAGTATTTCGCCGTCCTCGACCTCGCGGCGGAGTTCTACATCGAGACGGTCAAGACCGTGTTCCAGGATTACACCCTGGCCAAGAACGAACTGACCTATCGTGGCAATCCGATCGACATGGGCGCCATTCGCAAGACCGCGCTCATGACGGTCGAGGGGGAGCGCGACGACATCTGCGCCGTGGGCCAGACCATGGCGGCGCACGACCTCTGCTCCAGCCTGCCGCACCACATGAAGAGCCATCACCTCCAGGCCGGCGTCGGCCATTACGGCGTCTTCTCGGGCCGCAAGTGGGAGAGCCAGACCTACCCGCTGGTGCGCAACTTCATCCAGTCGCACAACTGAGCCGACGGCGTCCCGCCGGACCATCCCGACGGCGCGGGCGACCGCGTCGAACGGTTTCCCGTGCGGCCGAACCGCTCGGATCGCGGTGCGCGCCCAGGAGACCGCCCAGCGGGGCCGGCTTCGCATCCCAACGGCGAAACGCCCTCCCCGCGGGGGGGAGGGCGCCGGTCGGTGTCGACGGTCGGGTGCGTCGTCCCGCGCGCCTCAGGCGGCGGCGAGCGCCATCGACATGGATTCCTTCTTCATCAGCTCGCGGTAGAAGCCGTCGAGGTGCGTCAGCTTGTCGGGCGACCCGTCCTGGATGATGCGGCCGCCTTCCAGCACCACGATCCGGTCGAAGTCCCTCAGGGTCGAGAGGCGGTGCGCGATCGCGATGACCGTGCGGCCCTTCATCAGGTTCGCGAGGGCATGGCGAATCGCCTCCTCGGACTCGGCGTCGAGGGCCGAGGTCGCTTCGTCGAGGAGCAGGATCGGCGAGTCCTTGAGGATGGCCCGCGCGATGGCGATGCGCTGGCGCTGCCCGCCGGAGAGCTTCACGCCGCGGTCGCCCACGATGGTGTCGAAGCCCTCGGGCAGCGCGTCGATGAAGTCGGTGCAGTGGGCGGCGGCCGCGGCCTTCCAGACGTCCTCGTCCGACGCATCGGGCCGGCCGTAGCGGATGTTCTCGCGCAGGGTCCGGTGGAACATCGAGACGTCCTGCGGCACCACCGTGATGGCCTCGCGCAGCGATTCCTGGGTGATGCGCTGAATGTCCTGGCCGTTGATCAGGAGACGGCCGCCCTGCGCGTCGTAGAAGCGCTGCAGCAGGGAGAACAGGGTCGACTTTCCGCCGCCCGACTTGCCGACGAGGCCGACCCGCTGGCCCGGCTGGATCACGAGGTCGAAGTCGGTGAAGACGCCGCGCCCGTCCGGGTAGGAGAAGGCGACGTGGTCGAAGGTGATCTCGGCGCCGGTGCCGGTGAGCGGCTCCGCCTCCGGGTGATCGATCAGGTCGTGGGGCTGCAGCAGCGTGTGGAGCGCCTCCGAGAGACGGGCGGTGTGCTGCGTCGCGTCCACCAGCGCCACGGCGAGGTCGCGGGTCGCGGCGAGAATGCGGATGCCGAGGGTGCAGACGAGTACGACCTGGCCGTTGGTCGCCTGGCCCGCTTCCCACATGGTGATCGCCCAGTAGAGCAGGCCGAGCACCGCCAGCACCGTCAGGATGGCGTGCACGATGCGCAGCTTCTCGAGGTAGAGCAGCGACGAGCGGCGCGAGCGCATCTCCTGGCCGATGGTCCCGTCGAAGCGGGTATACTCGCGCTTGAAGGCCGAGAAGGCCCGGACCAGCGGCATGTTGCCGACGAGGTCGACCATCTCGCCGTCCACCGAGGCGGCCTTGGCGGCGAAGTCGTGGTGCAGCGGCTTTCCGGCCGCCGCCATCTTGAACATCAGCAGCACGACGGCGGCGAAGATGCCGGCCAGCACCAGGGCCATCGTGAGGTTGACGGTGGCGATGTAGAGGATCGAGCCGAAGGCCGCGACGCAGGGCGGCATCACGTTGAACACGAACATGTTCTCGACCGTGAAGATCGCGTTCGAGGTGGCGGTGATGCGCGAGGCCAGGGTGCCGGGCTGCCGGTCGGCGAAGAAGGTCGGCGAGTGCCCGGTCATGTGCCGGAACAGGTCGCGCCGGATGTCGCCGGTGACGCCCACGAAGGTGAACGAGCCGACGAGGCTCGCCACGCGCCAGAGCATGTTGTCGGCCGCGATGAAGGCGATGAGAAGGGCGAGGGCGCCCCAGATCAGGCCGGCCTGCGGACCCTTGCTCAGCGCATCCACGACGCCCTTCAGGGCATAGTCCGTGCTGACGGAGAAGCCCACGGCGCCGAGCACGGCGCACAGGATGACGAGGTGCGGCAGGGCGCGCCGGCGCAGATAGCGTCCCACGAAGGCGAACGGCCTATCGGCATAAACGCAGAGGTCTTCCATCGCGGTGACCGTCCCGGTTTCGAGGCCCGCCCGGACGTAGGGTGGACCGGCTACTGTTAAGGCGTCCTCGCGGACCCTGATTTCCCGCGCGTGCCCCACACAGGTTTCGGAGCCCCCCGGACTCGCAACGCGAAGCGGACGCAAGCGTTGCAGTGTCTGGCGGAGGTTTGCGCGTTTTAGCGTGCAAACCTGAACGTCGCTTGAGCGGCAAGCGAATTCGATGCCGCCCGGATCCGTCCGCGGACCCGCCCGAGGTTACACCGCGGGGTCGCGGCGCGTCTCGGGCATGATGAGCGCCACGAGGGCGAAGGCCGCGAAGCCCACGATCGCGAGGCCCAGGAACGCGGTGTGGCTGCCGAGCCGATCCGCCATCACGCCGGCGAGCGAAGTGGACAGGGCGGCGCCGATGCCCATGGCGGTGCCGACCGCGCCGAGGGCGAGGTTGAAGTGGCCGGTCTTGCGGGTGGCGTCCGAGACCACGAGGGGCACCATCACGCCGAACACCGCCGCCGAGATGCCGTCGAAGATCTGCACCGCCACGAGGAGTTCCGGGCTGTCGACGTAGGCGAAGAGCAGCCCGCGGATCGGCAGGGCGGCGAAGCCGAGCAGCAGCAGCGGGCGGCGGCCCCAGCGCTCGGCCAGTCGCCCGATGGTGGGCGCCGACACCGCAAGGACGACCTGGGGCACGACGATGCAGGCGGCGATCAGCGCCGTGGCGGTCTCGCTGGCCCGTAGGGTCAGCATGCTGCCCACAAGCGGCAGCATCGCCGCGTTGGCGAGGAAGAACAGGGTCATGCAGGCGCCGAAGCACAGGAGCGCGCGGTTGGTGAGGAGGGCGCGCAGGCCGGCCTCGCCCTGGCCCGCGCCGGCGGTCCCGCTCGCCTTGACGTGGGCCGGCCCGTCGATCTCCTCCGGCCGGATCCGCGACAGCGCGATCAGGGTCGGCACCATCAGGGCGGCGGTCAGGTAGAACACCGCGTCGTTCGAGAGGTAGTAGCCGCAGGCGCCCATGCCGGCGGCGGCCACGGCATTGCCGAGGGCCGAGAAGCTGGCATTGCGGCCCAGCCGCTCGCCCGCCCGGGCATGCCCGACGAGGCCGATGCTAATCGCCGCGATGGCGGGGGTGAGGATGCAGCTCGCCGCCGAGTGGGCGGCCATGGCCAGGAGCACGACGAGGAAGTTCGGCCACATCGCCAGCGCGAAGGCGCTCAGCGCGATGGCCACGACCGAGAAGCCGGCGGCGAACCGGCGCGCGTGCACCGCGTCCACGAAAGCGCCGCCGGGCACCTGGCCGAGCAGGCTCACGAGGCTCCCGACGGTCAGCGCGAAGCCGATATCGGACTGCGTCCACTTCGCCTGGGTGAAGTAGACGGCCAGGAACGGGCCGAAGCCGGTCTGGAGGTTCGCCACGAAGAACGCGAACCCGTCGAGGCCGCGCGTGCTCCGGCGCGAGATCACCTTCATGTCGGCCGGGTTCTCCGCTGCCGTCGCCGACGGGGCGTCGTCCGTGAGGGCGTCGCGGCGCGGGAGCGGCCGCGGCCGGAACTCCGGACGCGCCACCTCCCGCGGCTTGAGGGCCCGGCGATCCTTCGGAAGCGGGACCGTCATCGATCCGGCGACTTCTCGGCCGGTTTGTCCGGCGCTTTCTCAGGCGCCGGCGCGGCGACCGGGGCGGGCGGCATCGTGGCGGCGGGCGCGGTCGTCGGGGCGGGACCGGCGGCCGGAGGCGACGCGACGGGCGCCGGCGGCGCGAGCGGACCCTGGACCGGGGCCGCCGCCTGCTCGCCCTCGGCCGGAGCGGCCGGGCTCGCCGGGCCGAGCACCACGATCGGCTCGCCCGGCTTGTATTCCGGCGAGACGCGGACCTGGTTGCGGCTGAGCTGGAGCACCGGCCGGCTCGCCTTGCCGTCGATGGTGAAGCGCATGGCGCGCCAGTCCACCGCGATTTTGCGGGAGCCGACGCCGAGGAAGCCGCCGAAATCGATGATGGCCGCGCGCGGACGCCCGTCCTTGTCGAGGATGATGTCGATGATCCGCCCCATATCCTCGCCGGTGGAGCTGCGCACGGCCTTGCCGAGGACGCCCTCGTAATCCTGGGTGTCGAGAACGGTGGCGGGCGTGCCCGTCGCGGGCGCCCCGGCGGCGGGCGCGCTCGGCGCGGGCGGGCCGGCCACGGGCGGCGTCCCGGGCGCCGCCGGCTGGGCGGGCGCCGGGGCAGGAACCGGAGCGGGTTGCGCGGGCCCTTGAACCGGCTGCACTTGAGCCGGCTGAGCTTGGGTTGGCGGCGCCGGAGTCGGGACCGGGGCGGACGCCGGCGGCGTGGACGAGCCCGTCGTCACCTCGCCGGAGCTCGGCGCGGCGTCCTTGCCCGGCGCGGCCGGGGTCTCGGCGGCCGCGGAGGCGGCCAACAGGGTGATCGTCGCAGTGGCGATCATCCGGACAGTTCTGAACACGCGCGTTCCCCGAATGGTGCGTCTCGCCGGCCTGACACAATGGAAGCTTGGGCGGCGGGTTCCGCCTGACGGGCGGTTCCGGCCTCATTGCGCGTGGACCAAGGCGAAGTTGTGGATGGGCGGCAGGAAGGGACGCGCGAGCGGCGGCCCTTCCTGCCGATCCCCGGGGAGGGATGAAACGAACCCCGGGGACAGCAGGACGACGCGATCGCGCGCAAGAAACGGACCGGGCTGCGACCGATCTGGGTTCCGAGACCAGCACTCTGGCACCGGGCCAAGCGTGGCCGCAATCCTCTTGCGCACCGGAGCGTGTCTGGTTTTCGACAAATCTGCGTCGTACAGAGGCGAATAGCTTGCGTGGGCGTCCGAATGCGGTCGCCGGTGTTACCGAGGACCAGACCCGATGTCCCTTCCGTCCAGAGCCTGCGCCGTCGCGCTCGTTGCCGCCGCGCTCGCCGGGTGCCAAGCGCTCGGCGGCGGCGGCGGCGTGATGCCCGAGACGGAGGTCGGGCCACCGCCCTCCATGCGTGGCGCGGTGCCGGGTCCCCAGCGCAGCCGCTCCGCCGAGGTCGACCCCGACGGGGGCCCGCTGCAGACCGCGCCGACGCGCCGCCTCAACCTGCCGAGCTCCGCCGGCGGCCAGAGCCGCGCTGCCGCGAACGAGGAGCGCCGGATCCGCCGCGAGGACATCGAGGGCGAGACCACGAGCCGGTCGAGCTCCGGCGGCCTCGCCCCCCAGATGGGGCAGGGCGGCAGCGTCGGTCTCGGCGGCAAGTTCTGACGACCGGGTTCGTTCTGACGGCCGAGACCTGAGGGCCGAGGTCGGAACGGAACGTCCACGTCCGAAGGTCCGGCCCCGCGACGCCGCCCAGCCTCGCGGGGGCCGGATTCGCGCGGGTGTCGCGCAGCGTCGGGGCGCGCCTCCAGACCCCGACCGAAACCCGCGGAGGCTCCGGCCCTTACCCGACGGGAGTGCGAGGAGATCCGCGCGGCGTCCGAACAATGCGGACCCGACGCCGTGACTGATGGACGTCACCCCGTGGGGGATGGCCCGCGCGCCGGCCTTCCCCCGGTCCTGTTCAGTCTTCGGTCCGGTTCGCGGTCGCCGACAACTGAAACACGAAAGGTTTCGGCCCTGGGCGGATGCGTGACAATTTGATTGTCCGGCTTCGTTGCTGTCGTCCTGCGACTGTGTAATCCTGAGATGGTGCGCCGCTCGCGCGGCGGCGGAGGAGATTCGGTCTCGCGTCGTACCGGCGATGGCGGCGAACCCGCCATGGGACGAGTGCCTCGCGACCCTGCGAGCGGGAGGCATCGTCATGGATCACGATACGATGCGGCGGGCGACCGCCGAGTTCTTCGGAACGTTCTGGCTGACCTTCGGCGGCTGCGGCGCCGCGATCCTGTCGGCGGCCTTCCCCGAACTCGGGATCGGCTTCCTCGGGGTCGCCCTGGCCTTCGGACTGACGGTCCTGACGATGGCCTACGCGGTGGGGCACATCTCCGGCGGGCACTTCAATCCGGCCGTGACCCTCGGGCTGTGGTCGGCCCATCGCTGCGCCAACCGGCACGTCCTGCCCTACATCGTCGCCCAGGTGACGGGCGCGCTCCTGGCGGCGGGCGTTCTTTATTCCATCGCCTCGGGCAAGGCCGGCTGGGTCCCGAACGGGTTCGCGGCGAACGGCTACGGAGATCTCAGCCCGGGCAGATACAACCTCGCGGCCTGCCTCGTCACCGAGGTCCTGACGACGTTCTTCTTCCTCGTCATCATCGTCGGCACCACCTCGAAGGGGGCTGCGACGGGCTTTGCCGGCATCCCGATCGGGTTCGCCCTGGTGCTGATCCACCTGATCTCGATCCCGGTTACCAACACGTCGGTCAATCCGGCGCGCAGCACCGGTCCGGCCCTGATCGCGGGCGGCGAATACGTGGCGCAGCTCTGGCTGTTCTGGCTCGCGCCGATCGTCGGTGCGATGGCGGCGGGCGCCATGACGCGCTGGCTCTATGAGCCCGCGGACGTCGTGGACACGACGGTGGTCGAGAAGGGCAGCGCGATCTAACCCCGGCCACCGGCGCCGGGCGCTGCGGGCGACGGAAGGCTCCCGCGTCACGCAGGGCTCCCGTGCCGAGCCCGGCGGTTCCACGCGGGGCGCAGACGCCCTAGATCGCGGAGGTACGGCGGGCCTGCGCCCGCCGGGAGTCCCCCTCGTCCGCGATGCCCTCGTCTTCCGCCCGGTCCGCTCCCGGCCCGTCCGATCCCGCCCCGACCGGTCCCGCGGCCGGCCGACGCCGGCGGATGCGCGCGGCCGCCTTCCTGCGGGGGCGCGGGACGCTGACCAATCCGGGGCTCGACCTCACGCGCCTGCCGATCGGCCTCGACCCCCGCGGTCTCAGCCTCGTCGACGGGGTGCGGGCGGCCCTGGCCTTCGGCCTCGTCATCCTGCTGCACGAATGGTTTCCCTGGCCGCCGCTCCTCACCGTGGCGCTCGCCGCGAATCTCGCGTGCTTCGCCGATGCGGGCGGGCCGATGCGCTCGCGCCTCCTCGTGCTCACGGTCTTCTCCCTCCTCGGCGGAATGATCTGGGGGCTGTTCGGCCTGATGCAGCCGCTGGGGCCGGTGCCGGTGGTGCCGCTCGCCGGCATCGTCATCTTCGGCTGCACCTATGCCCGGGTCTGGGGGGTGCAGGCCCAGGCCGCCGGCAACGTCCTGGTCCTCGTCCTGTGCTTCGCCCTGGACCGGCCGCTCACGCCCGACCAGGCCCTGGTGGCCGGGCTGGTCTTCACCGCCGGAGGCCTCTGGGCGACGCTGCTGGCGCTCCTCCTGTGGCGGCTTCACCCTTATCGCCCCACGCATCGCGCGGTGGCCGAGGTCTGGCGCCGCCTGACCCGCCTCTGCGACGATCTCGAGGACCTCGCCTCCCTGGCCTGGCCGGAGACGCTCGAGACCAGGACCGCCCCCCGGGGCGGCGCCCGCCAGATCTTCGACCGCCAGACCTTCGACCTGCAGGCCTTCGACCGCCACGCCCGGGCCCATCGCCGGGGCGTGCGCGAGGCGATCGAGCAGGCCCGCACGGTGATCGTCGACCTCGCCCGCAGCCGCGAGCGCATCTCCGACCGCACGGCCCAGGCCCTGATCCGCCTGGAGGCGGCCGAGCAGATCTTCGCCGCCCTGATCGCGGTCTCGGACCTGATCGAGGGCGAGCCGGACCCGCGCCGGCGCCGCATGGTCCGCCGCTTCCTGCGCCGCCTGCGTCCGCTCCTCGGGGTGATCGCGCGGGCCATCCGCGACGACAGCGTGATCGACCTCGCCCGCCTGGACCGGGCGATCGACCGCAGCACCCGGCGCCTCGCCCATGACCGCGGGCTGCACGATCTCGCCACCCGCATCCTCGACCGCGTCCGCATCGGCGCCAAGCTCTCGACGCCGGACGGCTACCGGCCCGGCGGCGCCCTGCTGGGCCGGGCGAGCCTCCCCCTCGGGACCCGGCTCCTCGGGCCGCTCAGCACCAACTTCACCGTCGCCTCCGCCAACCTGCGCCACGCCGTGCGCGCCACCGTGGTGGCGGCCCCCGCCCTCTGGGCGACCCTGGTCTGGGCCGGACCGTTCGCCCACTGGCTCACCATGACAGTGGTGCTGACGATGCAGCCGTTCTACGCCGCCACCTGGCAGCGGGCCCTGGAGCGGATCGGCGGCACGGTGCTCGGCGGCCTGATCGGGGCCATTCTCGCGAGCTTCGCCACCTCGCCCCTGGCCCTGGCCGCCCTGGTCTTTCCCTTGAGCATCATCGGCTTTGCCGCCCGGCAGGTCAGCTACGGCGTCTTCATCGCCTGCCTGACCCCGCTCGTGGTCCTCCTCGTCGAGGTGGTGGAACCCGGGCACGGCTCCTGGGAGGTGGCGGGCATGCGCGCCCTCCTCACCCTCCTCGGCGGCCTGATCGCGGTGGCGAGCGCCCTCGTGCTCTGGCCGATCTGGGAGCCCGACCAGGTGCGCCTCGAGCTGCGCAGGGCGGTGCGGGCCCATGCGGCCTTCGCCCGGGCGGTTCTCTGCGCCGGACCCGAGGCGGAGGCCAGCGGCCTGCGGGCCCAGGCCGCCCGGGGCGCCGGCCTCGCCCTCAACGACCTTGAAGCCGCGCTCGCCCGCGCCCTGCAGCAGCCCCGGGCTGGGCGACACCCGCAGGTGGAATCCGCCATGGTGGCGGACGCCACCCTGCGGCGGATCTCGGCCCGCCTCACGGCCCTGCGCTACGCCGTCGAGGTGGCCGAACCCGAGGCCCTCGCGGCCTGGAGCGGCTGGATCACCGCGACCCTGGCGAGCCTCGGGGGCGAAGGCGAGGAGACGCCACCGCCCATGCCCGCCGTGCCTCGCAGCGAAGGCCTGACCCGCCTCGTCGCCCAGATCGAACTGCTGGGCGAGACCCTGGCACCCGCCGCGGCGCGGAGCCCCCGCGGGTAGGCGCCGGCCCATCGTCCGGCGCCCCCGACCAGGCCCGCCGGCCGGCCGCACGATTCGTGCGCTGCGGCTCGCGTGCCGGGCCGCTCGCGAAACCGTGATCGATTTGCCACATCCGGCCCGTCCGAGGCCGTCCCTGGTATCCCAGAGGCCCGAAAATCGGACCGGGATCACAGGACGCCGAACCACTTAATCCAAAATTAACCATTTCCTTAAAGAAACATTTCCAACGCAAGGCGACGGACGGCAGCGAATAGATCCTCTTCAAGAGAGGCCGCTGCGAAGTCATCATCAAGTAAAACCTGGATGCCAAGGGCGAACAACGAAGTCGCTCCGCTTCCAAGGTGATCGTCCGGTGGGCTTGCAGAACAGTTCGTTTTCGGCGGGGCGCTGAAATGTATATCGTTGTCGATGAGAGGCACTCGGTGGCCGCCGAGTACGTGGCGGGCTTCAACGCGCAGGCGGTTCCGGCACGCAGCACGAATGCGGACGACTTCCTGGCCTGGCTCGCCGGAAACCCGGCCGATGCTCTCCAGGGGATCGTGCTCGGCGAATGCGCCGATCGCGCCAGCCGGACCGCCAGGATCCGCAGCTTCTCCCAGGCGCCCATCATCGCCCTCAACGAGACCCGCTCCCTGGAGCAGACCCTCGACCTCTTCACCGCCGGCATCGACGACGTCGTGCGCCGCCCGGTCCATGTCCGCGAGATCCTAGCCCGGGCCGAGGCGATCCGCCGGCGCGGCATCCGCGGCGAGATCCAGGCGCCCGCCGCCCAGGATCGCAGCGGCCGCCTCAAGGTGTTCTCCGACGGCCGCGACCCTGAGATCGACGGGATCAGCCTGATCCTGCCGCGCCGCGAGCGGCACATCCTCGAGTATTTCGCCGGCCATCGCGGCCGGCAGCTCAGCCGGGCGCAGATCTTCACCGCGGTCTATGCCGACCACGGCACCGACGTCGAGGAGAGCGTGGTCGAGGGCCACATCAGCAAGCTGCGCAAGAAGCTGCGGATGCGCCTCGGCTACGACCCGATCGAGGCCAAGCGGCTGGCCGGCTACACCTTCGTGGGCTGATCCGCGCCCGGGTCCCGCCGCGGTCGCGCACCCTCCGGAATGCAAAAGGCCACGCCTCCTCGCGGAGGCGTGGCCTGTCTTGCGTGGAGCGCCCCGGAGTTCCGGGGCGCCGTTCGGCTCAGCGGAAGAGCGAGAGGACGTTCTGGCTCGCGGCGTTGGCGATGCTGAGGGCCTGCACGCCGAGCTGCTGCTGGGTCTGCAGGGCCTTGAGCTTCGTGGACTCCTCCTCAATGTCGGCATCGACGAGGGTGCCGATCGTCCGGTCGTTGGCCTTCATCAGGGTGTCGATGAACGACTTCTGGCCGTCGATCTGGGTCTTGTTGGCACCGAGCTTGGTGCCGGCATCGGTGACCTTGGCGATCGCCTTGTCGACCATGTTGATGATGCTGCTGAGGTCGGCGTCGCCGGCGGTCCCGACCAGTTTCGAGATGTCGAAATCGGCGACGGTGTAGTTACCCGTGACCCCTGGGGTGGTGTAGGTGCCGCCGGCCGTGTCCAGGATACCCTTGCTCACCACCGTGGTCGCATCCGTGCCGGTTGCCAGCTTTCCGGTGGCCGTCGCGCCACCGTAGCCGAGGTCGACGGTGTTGGCTGCGGTGGTGTTCACCTGGAGGGACTCCGGCGAACCGACCGTGCTCCGGGTAAACGTGAGGCGGCCCTGGGTGTCGAGACCAGCGGTGACCTTGCCGGCCAGATCGACTGAGCCGGCGATCTGGTTGTTGATCGCCGAGAGCAGCTCATCGGTGGTCACGCGGGCCAGGTTCGAGACCGCCGAGGTGAGGCTGGCCTTGTTGAGCGTGATCACGGCCGCGGTGGCGGAGCCGTCCACGCGGATGTCCAGCGCGACCGTGGCGGCGCCCGAGAAATCGGCCGTGCCCCGGTTCGCGGGCGTTGCGTCCGCCGGACGGAAGGCCGCCAGACCGGTCATCGTCTGGGAGCCGAACACCTGGGCGGCCGTGCCCGGCACGTCCACGCTGGTGCCCGCGTTGGCGTCGTAGAGCTTGATCTCGTTGACGTTGATCTTGACCGTCGAGAACGCGATGTCGCCGTCGGCCTCACGCGAGAACCCGGCGATGACCAGGCGATCCTTCTGATAGGTCGATGCGGAGGAATCGACCGAGAGCCAGTTCTGGCCGCTCGACACCGACGACTTGGCGGTGCTGTCCATCTTGTTCTGGATGGCGTCGATTTCGACCTGCACCTTGGCGCGGTCGACGCCGGGCTGCAGGGCCGTCTGCAGCTTGGCGCGCATGTTCTGCAGATCGGAGATCGCGGAGTTCAGGCCGTTGTAGGCGGTGTCCACCGCCGAGGAGCCGAGGCCGAGGGAGTCCTTCACGGCACCGAGCGAGGCGTTGTCGGTGCGGACCGTGGTGGCGATCGACCAGTAGGCGGCGTTGTCCGCGGCGCTCGAGACGCGCTGGCCGGTCGAGACCCGGTTGCTGGTCATGTCGAGCTGGGTGTTGATGCTTTTCAGGGTCGTCAACGCCGTCATGGCGGCGTTGTTGGTCAGCAAGCTGGTCATTGCGAGGATGTCCGGTTGGCAGGAATTGCAAGGAATTCGTGTGCGTAGCCGAGCAATACGCCCCGAGGGCTAAAGATCTCTCTCAGGAGAGGTCAAGTATTGCTTCATACATCCCGGAGTTTCACCGGACCGGTGGGACGACATCATGTCTATAGGTCCACGAAACCTATCCACCGCGTTCGTATCGAGGGGCTTCCGTCCCGATCCGGGACAGTCGCTTGCCGATGAGGCGACTATGCCCGGTCCGGCTTAGCAGGAGCTTAAGGCCGATCGCCCGGGCCTGTGCCCGGATGTGCCGCAGGCCCGCGGGACGCACCCCCGAGGGGGACGGTTTCAGTCCTGGGCCAGGAAGGTCACGCCGGCGAAGTCGGCGCGCTGCCAGCGCAGCCGGACCGCGACGGTCCGGAGTTCGTGGCCGGCGATGACGAGATCGAAGCGCTCGGGCAGGGGGGTCGGGCGCGGCAGGCGCAGGCTCGCGCCCTTCGGCGAGAGGTCCCGGACGATGCAGGGCACTAGGCTCTCCGGGCCGAGGACGATGCGGCCCTGCTGCATCACGCGGAAGCGCTTCGGCGAGGGCGTGCGCGCGGGCCGGTCTCCCCGGGCAACCGCCTCCTGCCAATCCGCCATCGTCCCGCCGTCCCGTCCGCGACCTGCGGGCAGGCTTAACAGCGGGTTTCCGGACTGTCGATCCGGGCCGGATCTTAACGGCTTGGTAACTATAACATGTGAGTGTTTTGGCTCGTCCGCCGGCTCCCCTTGCGATGGCCATGACCCCGACCTTCTCCCGTCGCGCCGCCACCCCGCTCTCGCCGCGTCCCGGCTACACCCGTCCCTCCGCCGGGGCCGAGATCCTGCGCCGGTCCCGGGCGGCCGCCGTGGAGCGCGCCGCCGTCGGACTCTGCCTCGGCCTCGCCGTGGTTTCGGGCACCTTCGCGGCCTTCGCGATCACGGGCGCCTCGAACACCTATTCGGTCCAGCCGTTCCTGCCGGCGGTGGGCGGCGGCTTCGCCTGGAAGCGGACGGCGACCCCCGTCCGCGAGGCGGCCCTCGACCTCGATCCGACCACCACCGGCGCGCTGCCCGATCCCGTCCCGCCGCGCGCCGACGAGCCGCGGGGCGACTCCGCCGCGAAGGCACGGGGCTACGTCCTGCGCCGGGTGACGGAGGGCGCGGCCCTGGTGGAAGGCCCCGAGGGCCTGCGCCAAGTGGTGCCGGGCGCCGTCCTGCCGGGCGCGGGCCGCATCCTCTCCATCCGCGCCACCGGGTCCGGCTGGGTCGTGATCACCTCGGAGACGATCATCGGGCCGACCCCGCTGTGACGGCCGCCCGCGGCCCGGTCTCGGCGCCAGCCTCCGGCAAGCCCCGCGGCCTAGGCCGGACGGGGGCCGCCCCAGCTCCGTTCCGCGACGCCTCGGGCGCCCGGCCGTCCCGCCCCTCTCTTTGCAATCCGGCGATGCCACCGCGCCGCACGAGCGATCGCGCCTTGCCATGACGAGCACCTTCACGAGCTACCGCCTGATCGCCCGCGACCTCGACGGCACCCTGGCGCGCAAGGCCGCGCAGCCCGACGTCGCCCGCGAGACCGCCTACTACAAGGCGAAGATCGGCGACGTGAAATCCATCGACGATTTTCTCGGCGACCGGCGCCTCTACGCCTACGCGATGAAGGCCTACGGCCTGGAGGACATGACCTACGCCAAGGCCTTCATGCGCAAGGTGCTGACCGAAGGGGTCTCGGATTCGAAAGCCTTCGCCAACCGCCTCGCCGACGACCGCTACGTCGCCTTCGCCAAGGCCTTCGACTTCAACACCTACGGCGCCTTCACGACGACGCTGCCCGCCGCCACCACGGACACCACCGCCGCCTACCTGCGCCAGAGCCTGGAGACCGATGCGGGCAGCGAGGATGCCGGCGTGCGTCTCGCCCTGTACTTCGCCCGCATGGCGCCCACCGTCTCCTCGGGCTACGGCGTTCTGGGCGATCCGGCGCTGTCGCAGGTGGTCAAGACCGTCCTGGGCCTGCCCGACAGTTCCAGCGCGGACGGCATCGCCGGCCAGGCGGCGATCATCGAGAAGCGGGTGGATCTCGCGAGCTTCAAGGACCCGGACAAGCTGCAGCGCTTCGTGCAGCGCTTCACCGCGATCTGGGATGCCCAGAACAACGCCGCGTCGGCCCCCGTCCTCAACCTGTTCGCCGATTCCACCGCGCAGGGCCTCGACGCGAGTCTGCTCCTCAGCCTCCAGCGCATTCGTTTCGGGAGCTGAGGCGCCATGCAGAACGCCCTCTACGTCTCGCTCTCGGCGCAGATCGCCCTCGACAAGCGGCTGAACGCGGTCGCCAACAACGTCGCCAACCTGTCCACCAGCGGCTACCGCGCCGAGGACACCAAGTTCACCGCGCTCCTCGCCCAGGCCACCAAGGGCGCCGTCGCCTTCGCCTCCTCCGGCGACACCTACATCTCCCAGCGGGCCGGGCCGACGATCAAGACGGACAGCCCCCTCGACGTGGCGGTCCAGGGCGAGGCCTGGTTCGCGGTGCGGGGCGCCAAGGGCCCCGTCTATACCCGCGACGGCCGCATGACGATGGACGCGCTGGGCCAGCTGCGCAGCCTCACCGGCCAGCCGATGCTGGATCCCGGCGGCGCGCCGATCCTGCTCGATCCGCAGGCCGGCCCGCCCACCATCGGGCGCGACGGCAGCGTCTCGCAGGGCATCAACCAGGTCGGGGCCATCGGCCTCTTCACCCTCGACCCGAAGACCACGCTCACCCGCGCCGAGCCGAACGGCGTCAGCACCAGCCTGCCGGCGGTCCCGGTGCAGGACTTCACCCGCATGGGCATGGTCCAGGGCTATGTCGAGGGCGCCAACGTCAACCCGGTGCTGGAGATGACGAAGCTCATCACCATCCAGCGCGCCTTCGAGAGCGCGGCGACGCTCAGCGCCGAGACCGAGACCACCTTCTCCGGGGCGATCCGCTCCCTGAGCCCCCAGGGCTGAGCCGATGCCCGATCTCCTCGACCGCCTCGGCGCGGCCCTGGCGAGGGGCCGCGAGGCCCTGCCCCTGGTGCGCGTCGGCGGGCCGATCCAGGAGGTCACCGCCAGCGCGGCCCGCGTCGCCGGCGTGGCGCCGTTCATGACCCTCGGCGACCGCATGGGCTTCCTGGCCAACGGCCGCGAGCAGATCGGCGAGGTCGTGCGCGTGGATGCGGGCGGCGTGACCGTGAAGCCGTTCGATTCCCGGATCGATGCCGGGATCGGAACCCTGGCCTATCGCCTCGGCGACCCGACCCTGCGCCCGGACCCGAGCTGGAAGGGCCGGGTGATCGATGCCCTCGGGCGCCCCATCGACGGCCTCGGCGACCTCGTCCCGGGCGCCCGCGCCGTGCCGCTGGAAGCCGCCCCGCCCCCCGCCATGGAGCGGGCGCGGGTGACGCAGCCCCTGCGCACCGGGGTTCGCGCCCTCGACCTGTTCACCCCCCTCTGCCTCGGCCAGCGCATCGGCATCTTCGCCGGCTCCGGCGTCGGCAAGTCGACCCTGCTGGCGATGCTGGCCGGGGCCACCGGCTTCGACAGCGTCGTCGTCGCCCTGGTGGGCGAGCGCGGCCGCGAGGTGCGCGAATTCCTGGACGGCGCGATGGCGCCCAACCGGGCCCGGTCCGTCATCGTCGTCTCCACCGGGGACGAGAGCCCGATGATGCGCCGTCAGGCGCCCAAGATGGCGCTCGCCATCGCGGAATCGTTTCGCGACGCCGGCGAATCCGTGCTGCTCATCGTGGATTCCATCACGCGCTACGCCCACGCGGCCCGCGACGTCGCCCTGGCGGCCGGCGAGCCCGCGGTGGCGCGGGGCTATCCGCCGAGCGTGTTCTCCGACCTGCCCCGCCTCCTCGAGCGGGCCGGCCCCGGCCTCGACGGCGCCGGCACCATCACGGGCGTGTTCTCGGTGCTCGTCGACGGCGACGACCACAACGATCCCGTGGCGGATTCGATCCGCGGCACCCTCGACGGGCACGTGGTCCTCGACCGGGCCATCGCCGAGCAGGGCCGCTATCCGGCCGTGCACCTCCTCGGGTCGATCTCGCGCCTGGCCTCCGAAGTCTGGACGCCCGAGCAGCGCGAGCTCGTCCGGCGCCTCAAGGCCATGATGGCCCGGTTCGAGGAGACCCGCGACCTGCGCCTGATGGGCGGCTACCGCACCGGCGAGGATGCCGAGCTCGACCAGGCCATCCTCCTCGTGCCGCGGATCTACGAGGCTCTGCGTCAGGAACCCGGCATGGCGGCGAGCCAGGACGCGTTCCTGGAGCTCGCGCAGTTCCTGCGGACGTGAGGCCGATCATGCCGCCCGCTGCCCCATCCGCCCCGTTCCGTCCCCCGCGCGCGCGGCCACCCAGCCCCGCGCAAGCCTGCCTTCCTTTAGTGCCCGCCACACCGTCGCGCCGCGCCGCGATCCCCCTCTTCGAGGTGACGTCATGAGTCTCATCAGCGTTTTGCGCACCGGCGTCTCCGGCATGAATGCGCAGTCGAACCGCATCTCCACCGTCGCCGAGAACGTCCAGAACTCGAGCACCACGGGCTACAAGCGCTCGGCGGCCGAGTTCTCGTCCCTGCTGATCGATGGCGGCTCCACGGCGAACTACACCTCCGGCGCGGTCGAGACCACGATCCGCCGGTCGATCGGCACCCAGGGCCCGGTCACCTTCACGTCCTCGAAGACCGACCTCGCCATCCAGGGCAACGGCTTCTTCGTGGTGCAGGACGACAACAAGGCGTCCTACCTGACCCGCGCCGGCAACTTCGTGGTGGACGGGCCGACGGGCAACCTCGTCAACGCCGGCGGCTTCACCCTGATGGGCTACAGCCTCGTCGACGGCCAGGCGCCGACCCCCGCCCTCAACAGCACCGACGGGCTGGTGCCCGTGAACATGGCGAGCCTCGGCCTCCGGGCGTCGCCCTCCACCAAGGCGACGATGGGCGGCAACCTCGCGGCCGACACGCCGACGCTCGGCGGAACCGTGTCGCCGACGAACTATTCGAAGAAGACCTCGCTCGTCACCTACGACAAGCTCGGCAACAGCGTCACCCTCGACATCTATCTGAAGCACACGCCCGCGGACGCGACCGCCACTCCGCCGGTCCTCCCCAACACCTGGACCGCCTCGGTCTATGGACCGGACCAGACGGCCCTGACCGCGCCGATCCAGTTCGTCTTCAACGCCGACGGCAAGCTCTCCGGCCCGACCACCGCGAGCTTCACGATTCCCGGGGGCGAGCCCTTCACCCTCGACATGAGCGGCATGACGCAGCTCGCCGGCGCCGACGCCCTCAAGGGCACCGCCAACGGCAAGGCGCCCTCGGCCGTGACCGGCACCGAATTCGGCCCGGACGGCCTCGTCTACGCGACCTACGCCGACGGCACCCGCCTCGAGGCCTTCAAGATCCCGATCGCCGAGGTGAAGAGCCCCGACAATCTCGATCCGCGCGCCGGCAACGTCTACCTGCCGTCGCTGAACTCCGGCGACCTCCAGATCGGCTTCGCCGGTCTCGGCGGCCTCGGCACCCTCAAGGCGAGCGCCCTGGAGCAGTCCAACGTCGACGTCAGCACCGAGCTGACCTCGATGATCGAGTCGCAGACCGTCTACACCGCCAACTCGAAGGTGTTCATGACCGGCAACGAGCTGCTCGAGACCCTGATGAACCTCAAGCGCTGAGGCCACGCCGGAGCCCGGCGCCGGGCTCCGGCGCCGGGCCTCGACGACCCGTCCGCCGCGCCCCCCGGTGCGGCGGCGCCCGCCGCCCACCACCCGCCCGCTTTCCAGGACATACCCGATGGGCCTCGCCCTCGCCCTCAACTCCGCCCGGACCTCGCTGCTCGCGACCTCGACGCAGATCGCCGTCGCCGCGCGCAACACGGCCGGGGCGAGCGATCCGTTCTACACCCGCAAGATCGCCAACCTGGTGGCGGCCGGCGGGGGCAGCGCGGTCTCGATCCAGCGAGCCACCGACGTCGCCCTGTTCGACCGCAAGCTCGCCGGAACCTCCTCCGTGGCCGCGAGCGAGGCCGTGCTCGACGGTCTCGCCACCCTTCAGGGCACCATCGGCGACACCGGCGACGGCACCTCTCCGGCTGCGCGCCTCGGGGCCCTCAACGCGGCCCTGAAGGCCGCGGCCAACCAGCCCGACGACGTGGCGCTGGCGCGCGACGCGGTCGACCGGGCGCGCGACCTCGCGACGAGCCTGAACAGCAGCGCGGCGGCCGTCGAGACCGTGCGCGCGCAGGCCGATGCCGGCCTCGCCGAGTCGGTCGTGCGCATCAACGACCTCCTAACCCAGTTCGAGGCCGCCAACCGGGTCGTGACCCGCGGCACCGCGAACGGCAGCGACGTGACCGACGCCCTCGACGACCGCGACCGCATCCTCGCCGGCCTGTCCCAGGAGATCGGCATCTCCACGGTCGTGCGCGCCGGCAACGACGTCGCGATCTACACCGACAGCGGCGTCCCCCTGTTCGAGCGCAGCGCCCGGCGCGTCGCCTTCACGCCCACCGCCGCCTTCCCGGCCGGCACCACCGGGGCCGCCGTCATCGTCGACGGCGTGCCGGTGACGGGCGCCGATTCCCCGATGCCGGTGCAGTCCGGCCGCATCGCCGGCCTGGCGGAACTGCGCGACGGCGTGGCGACCCGCTACGAATCCCAGCTCGACGGGATCGCCGCCAGCCTCATCGACGCCTTCGCCGAGACCGGGACCCGCGTCCTGAACCAAGCGACGCGCCAGGTGAGCGCCCTCGGCGCCCTCGCCACGACGGAGGCGTTCCGCCCGGGGGCCGCCGCGGGCACGGCCGGGACGGCGGATCTCGGCGGCGCCAACGAAGTGGCGTTCGCCCTTAGCCTCGCCGACGGCTCCGCCGTCAAGATCGTGCTGAACGCGAGCACGATGGCGGGTGCGGCCGCCGACCCGTCCCGGGTGACCCCGGCCGAGCTCGTCGCCGCGATCAACGGCCGGATCGCCGCCGACACCGCGACGCCGTCGCTCTCCGGCAAGGTCACCGCCGCCCTCGACGGCGCCGGGCGCCTCACCTTCACCACCGCGGCGGCCTCGGGGGCCGCCGCGCAGCTCACCGTCCAGAACCTGGACGCCACGGCCGGCCGGACGCTGGTCGATGTCGGCTTCGGCGTCACGGGCGGGGTCCCGCCGCGGGCGGCCGGCCTGTTCGCGGCGGATGCCGGCGGGTCGGTGCCGAGCGGTCCCTTCGCCGCCACCGGGCTGGCCGCCCGGCTCCGGGTAAACGCCTCGGTCGATCCGCAGCGCGGCAGCGACGTCGCACTGCTGCGGGACGGTGGCATCGCGGGGGCCGATTACCGGTCGAATCCGGCGGCCAGCGGC
Source organism: Methylobacterium sp. Leaf111 (assembly GCF_001423285.1). Taxonomy (NCBI): domain Bacteria; kingdom Pseudomonadati; phylum Pseudomonadota; class Alphaproteobacteria; order Hyphomicrobiales; family Methylobacteriaceae; genus Methylobacterium; species Methylobacterium sp. Leaf111. The sequence goes on from NZ_LMNE01000014.1 coordinate 40,854, forward strand.
GGCACCGCCTTCGCGGGCCGCCTGCGGACGCTGGCCTCGGTCCTGACGGCCGACCGCGCCTTCGACGCCTCGGCGGACCTTCCCAGCCGCGGCAGCCTCCAGGATTTCGCCACGGCGTCCGTGGGCTGGCTCGCGGGCAAGCGGCAGGCCGCCACCGCGGAGTCGAACTACCAGTCGACGCTGCTCGCCCGCGCCTCCGACGCCTATTCGAACGCCACCGGCGTCAACACCGACGACGAGACGGCGACGACCCTCGCGCTCGAACGGTCCTACACCGCCTCGGCCAAGCTGCTGACCCTGGTGAACGATCTCCTGAAAACCCTGATGGACGCGGTGCGATAGACCCCATGCGGACCAACGCCCTCTCCACCCTGAGCTTCTGGAACACGCCGCGCATCGGCGTGGCCCGCATGCAATCCGACATGGCGCAGGCCAACCAGGAGATCGTCACCGGCCGTTATGCCGATGTCGGCCTGGCGCTCGGCAGCCGCACCGGCCTCGCCGTCGGGCTGCGCCAGAAGAGCGCCGAGCTCGCCGCCCTGCGCGACAGCAACAACGCCGCGAGCCTCCGGCTCGGCACCTCGCAGGCCGTCCTGAAGCAGATCCAGGACGGGGCCGACGCCACCCTGACGGCGCTGACGGGCGTCCCCGAGGACAAGCGGGCCGGCGTCCTCAAGGACATGGCGGCGAACCGGCTCGGCACCCTGACCGCGCTCCTCAACACCTCCGCGGGCGGCCAGTACGTCTTCGGCGGCACCCGGACCGCCGCGGCGCCGATGTCCACCTACGCGACGAGTCCGGCCTCCCCGGCGAAGACCGCCGTCGACGCGGCCTTCCGCGCGGCCTTCGGGCTGTCGCAGGACAGCGCCGGCGTGAGCGCGATCACGGAGGGCGACATGGCGGCCTTCCTCGACGGGCCGGCCTTCCAGGGCCTGTTCGCCGAAGCGTCGTGGGGGACGACCTGGTCCGCGGCCGGCACCGCGCCCCTGACCAACCAGATCTCGCTCAGCGAGACGGTGGAGACGTCGGCGAGCGCCAACGCACCGGCCCTGCGCAAGCTCGCCATGGCCTACGTGATGGCCTCCGAACTCGGGTCCGCGAACCTCTCGGCGGCCGCCCAGGGCGTCCTGACCACGCGGGTCGCCGGGCTGCTGGGCGAGGCGAGCAAGGGCCTGATCACGCTCCAGGCCGATCTCGGCCGCTCGCAGGCCGCGATCGCGGCGGCCAACACCCGGCTCGAGTCGCAGACCTCGCTGCTCGACGCCCAGATCATGGACATGGAGGGCGTGGACCGGGCCGAGGCCAAGACCCGGGTCGACCGCCTGTCGACGCAGGTGCAGATCTCCTACGCCCTGACCGCGCAGCTGCGGCAGCTCTCCCTCGTCAACTACCTCTAGCGCGGCGCGGGGCCCGGACGACCGAGCCCCGTCACGACCCGGCGGCGGGCGCCTTCCCCGGAAGGCCCCGTCGGCCCCAACGGCTCATCGGTCCGATCCGCGCCCGGGCGCGGCGGGCCGCGGATACACGGGACAGGACCGATATGTACCAGTTTTCCTACGCCGAGATCCTGGAGGAGGCCCCGGCCATCGCGCGCGAGCGCGAGCGCGCCGCCTTCGACCGGGCGCTCGACCTGCTGCGCATCGCCGACCGGCCCGATGCCCAGCAGCCGGATCGCGCCATGGCGGCCGGCTTCCTGCAGAGCCTCTGGGGTGTGCTCATCGAGGACCTCCAGAGCGAGGAGAACGGCCTGCCGCCGGACCTGCGCGCCGACCTCGTCTCCATCGGCCTGTGGAGCATGCACGAGGCCAACGCCGTCATCGCCGAGCCCGACCGCGCCCTGTCGGCGCTCATCGCGGTCAACACCTCGATCCGGGACGGCCTGCGGTGAGCCGGACCATGCGCCTGTCCCTGCGCGCCGGCGAGCGCGTCTACGTGAACGGCGCGGTCCTGCGCGTCGATCGGAAGGTCTCCCTGGAGCTTCTGAACGACGCCACCTTCCTGCTCGAGACCCACGTGCTGCAGGCGGAGGCGGCGACCACGCCCTTGCGCCAGCTCTACTTCGCGGTCCAGGCGCTGGTGATCGATCCGGCCAACGCGGACGGCGCCCGCGAGCTCTGCCGCACCCTGCAGGCGGGTCTCCTCGCCGTCGTCGCCGATCCGGAGATCCGCGAGGGCGTCCTCGGCGCCGGCCGGCTCGTCGAGGCGGGCCGGCTGATCGAGGCGCTCAAGCTGATCCGCGGGCTCTACGCGGCGGAAGCCGCCCTCATGGCCGCCCCCTCGGCCGCCCCCTCGGCCGCCCTCGCTCCGGTCGGGGCCGCCGCACCGGTGCTGCGGGCCGCGCCCGTCGTATCCCCCGTCCACCCGGCCTGACCGGGCCATCGAACCAGGAGGCCCGCCTATGAGCGTCGCCAGCGTCCCCAGCACGGCCACATCCCAGACGGCCGCCACCGCCGCCGCCACCAAGTCCGCGACCGGCATCGCCGCCTCGATGAACGCCGACACCTTCCTCACCCTGCTGATGACGCAGCTGAAGAACCAGGATCCGACGAAGCCGATGGATTCCACGGCCTATGTCAGCGAGCTGGCGACCTTCTCGCAGGTGGAGCAGGCGACCAAGACCAACACCAAGCTCGACTCGCTGCTCTCCTCGAGCTTCCTGTCGCAGGCCGACCAGATCATCGGCCGCACCATCACGTCCTCGGACGGCACGGTCACGGGCGAGGTCCAGTCCGTGAAGATCACCAGCGAGGGCGCCCTGGCCCGCCTCACCAACGGCCAGGACGTGCTCCTGGCGCAGGGCATTTCCCTGTCGCAGTGACGGCGTTCCGGCGTAGAGTGGACGCGAAACCCCACAGGACAAGGCCGCTCCCCGGATGAACGAGGTCGACGCCCTCGAACTCGTGCGCGCCGCGATCTGGACCGTGATCGTCGCGGCGGGACCCGCGATCGGCGCCGCGATGCTGATCGGCATCCTGGTGGCGCTGCTCCAGGCGCTGACCCAGATCCAGGAGGTCACGCTCACCTTCGTGCCCAAGATCGTGGTGATCCTGCTGGTGCTCCTCGTGACCAGCTCCTTCATCGGGGCGCAGATCTACACCTTCGCCGAGGCCACCTACGGGCGCATCGTCACCGGGTTCTGACCGAGGCCCCGCAGGACGATCCCGGCCGTCTCCAGCCGCGCCCGCACCGCCCGCGCCAGGCCCACCGCATGCGCGCTGTCGCCGTGCACGCAGACCGAGTCGATCCGCGTCGGCAGCAGGGAGCCCTCCGCCGTGAGGAGGCCGCCGGCCTGCACCATCGCCAGGACCCGGTCCGCCGCCGCCTCGGCCTGCGTGATGAGCGCGCCGGGCTGGCCGCGCGGGATCAGCTGGCCCGCCTCTGTGTAGCCGCGGTCGGCGAAGATCTCCGCATGGACGGCCAGGCCCGCCGCCTCGCCGGCCGCGACCTGCTCGGTCCGGGCGATGGCCAGGAGGCCGAGGGCGGGATCGACCGCGCGCACCGCCCGCGCGATCGCATCCGCCACGTCCCGCTCCGCCGCCGCGCGGTTGGCCAGCGCCCCGTGCGCCTTGACGTAGGTCAGGCGATGGCCCGCCAGGGCGGCCAGCGCCTGCGCGGCGCCGACCTGGTAGGCGACCTGCCGCTCGATCTCGGCCGGGCCGAACGGCATCGGCCGGCGCCCGAAGCCGGCAAGGTCGGGAAAGCCCGGATGCGCCCCCACGGCGACGCCCCGCGCCCGCGCCAGGGCGAAGGTCTCGGCCATGATCTCGGGGTCGCCGGCATGGAAGCCGCAGGCGACGTTGGCCGAGGTCACCAGGGCGAGCATCGCCGCATCGTCGCCGCAGCGATAGGCGCCGAAGCCTTCCCCCAGATCGGCATTCAGGTCGATGGTCGGCATCTGGCGCATCCCCGGCTCGGCGCGACCCCCGGCCGCTGGCGGCGCGATCCTAACCGACGACGCCGTCGATGAGGTTGGTCCCGAGCAGGAATTCGGACGGGAAGTCGGTGCGCAGGACGGGCTGGCGCGGGATGTCGGGGATCAGGGCGTCGCGCTCCGCCCGCCGCGCCGCCACCGCCTGCGCGCGGTCGACGGCGGCGAAGCGCAACGCCGTGCCCGCCTGGGCCTGGGCCAGGCGGCCGAGATCGGCGCCGATCACCGTGGCGATCTTCGGGTAGCCGCCGGTGGGCTGGCGGTCGGCCATGAGCACCAGGGGCTGGCCCGAGCCCGGGACCTGGATCGCCCCCATGGCGATGCCGTCGGAGACGATGTCGTGGGTCCGAGCCCGGAGGGACGGGCCCTCGAGGAAGCTGGCCATGCGGTCCCCGCGCGGGCCGATCCGCCAGGGACCCGCCAGGAAGGTCTCGATGGCGGACGCCTCGAACAGATCGTCCTGCGGTCCGAGGACGACGCGGATCACGTCCGGCGGCCGATGCAGCCAGGGCGCCGCGAGGCGGCACGGGTCGCCGACCGAGGCGCGCGCAGCCCGGACCGCGAGGGCGTCGCCCGCCCGCAGGCCGCGACCGTGCAGGCCGCCGAGCCCGGAGCGGGTGTGGGTCGCCGTCGAGCCCAGCACCGGCGCCACGGCGATCTCGCCCGCCACCGCCAGGCTGCACCAGGCCCCGGCCCGGCCCGCCCGCAGGGTGAGCCGCGCGCCCGGCCGCAGGGTAAGGGCGACGGCGCCGGGCAGGGGGCGCCCGTCGAGGTCGATGCGCAGGTCGCCGCCCGCCAGGGCGACGTCGAGGGCGGTCGCCTCCGCCGTGAGCGACAATCCGCCGAGGGAGACCTCGATGGCGGTGGCGCCCGGGGGATTGTCGAGGGCGCGGTTGGCGGTGGCGTGGGCGAGGGGATCCATCGGCCCGGCCGGCGTGATGCCGTAGCGGAGATAGCCGTGCCGGCCGGCATCCTGCAGGGTGACGCCCGCCCCGGCCGAGAGGATCCGAAGCGTGGCCTGCGCCGTCACGGGCTCCTCCTTCACGGGCTCTTCCGTCACGGGTCCGTCCATCACGGGTCCCTCCGCGCGAGGATCTCCCCGCGCGCCGCGCGGGCCTCGAGGGCCGCGAAGGTGGCCGCGTCGATCGGCTCGAAGCGCAAGCCGTCGCCGGGCTCGACGAGGAAGCTCTGCGGGCGGGCCTCGGAATAGAGCCGCTCCGGGGTCCGGCCGACGACGTACCAGCCCGTGGGCATCGGGACGGTCGCCACCGCCGCGAGGCCGCCGCCCACCAGGAGGGCGTTGGCGGGATGGGGAGGGCGCGGCGTCCGGCGGCGGGGAATCGCGAGGGCCTCCGGCAGGCCGCCCAGATAGGCGAAGCCCGGCGCGAAGCCGTACATGTAGACCCGGTAGGTCCCGCTTGCGTGACGCGCGGCCACATCCGCGGGCGCCAGGCCGGCCCAGTCGGCGACCGCCCCGAGATCCTCCGCCAAATCCTCCGCCAAGGCCGGGTCGTAGCAGCAGGGCAGCGTCCAGGTGCGGCCGGGGCGCGATCCTGCCGGGGGCCGGTCGAGGAGGCCGCCCACCCGGGCCGCGAGGGCGTCGCGGTCGAGCACCAGCGGGTCGTAGTGGATCATCAGCGAGCGATAGGTCGGCACCGTCTCCAGCATGCCGGCGACCGGGTCCTGCGCCAGGGCCGCGTCCAGGGCGAGCACCCGCGCGTTCAGGGCCGGATCGACCCGCGCGCCGAACTCGACGACGAGCGCCGCCTCGCCGGCATCGCGGAACCGGACGGCGTCCGGATCGGTCGGCGTGCTGGCCTCGGCCTGCGACACGGGGTGATCCTGAGACGGTTGCGGCGGGGGGCCCAGCGCGGGCGGCCCTCAGCGGGTGGACTTCTTCTCGCGCTGGTAGGAACGGATCGCCCGGGCGCAGTCCGGCGAGAGCTTGCGCAGGTTCTGCCGGAAGCAGGCCTCGACCTCCGGTCCGCCGGGGGGATGCATGCTGCAGTGCTCGAGGTAGTCCCCGGTGCAGGAGAGCTTGAGCAGCTCGCGGATCGGCGTGGGTTCGGCCGACGCGGTGCCCGAAACCAGGGCGGCACCGAGGAGGGGGAGGACGAGGCGTAGATCAGGCATGGGGCGATCGGGACTTTCCAGGGACACGGGACGGGCGACGCCCGCTGGGTTCGAAATCCCAACGCCCGGCGCCGATGCAGACAATGATCTTAGCACGCGCGCACCCGCGCGGCGGAATCGACGTCCCCTCAACGCGCGTCGCGCCCGTTCGGTCGCGTCTCCGAGGCCGTGCCCGATGCCAGGCGACCCTCGCGCAAGCTTGCGGCGCGACAAGCCCGTGTTGATTCACGGGGGTTGAGGATCCGCCATGGCGGCAAGCGCCACGATCGCAGGAGAGCGCCGGTCCCAGAGGGACATCGGGTTCGCGGCGGGCATCGTCGCCATCCTGGCGATCCTGTTCCTGCCGGTGCCGGCGATCCTGCTCGACATCGGGCTCGCCTTCTCGATCGCCCTGTCGGTGCTGATCCTGATGGTGGCCCTCTGGATCAAGAAGCCGCTGGAATTCTCGGCCTTCCCCACCGTCCTGCTGATCGCGACCCTGCTGCGCCTGGCCCTCGGCATCGCCACCACCCGGTTGATCCTGGCCAACGGTCAGCACGGCGTGTCGGCGGCCGGCCACGTCATCCAGGGCTTCTCGCAGTTCGTGATGAGCGGCGACTTCGTCATCGGAATCGTGGTCTTCCTGATCCTGATCACGGTGAACTTCCTCGTCATCACCAAGGGCGCCACCCGCATCGCCGAGGTGGGCGCGCGCTTCACCCTCGACGCGATCCCCGGCAAGCAGATGGCGATCGACGCCGACCTGAACGCGGGCCTGATCGACGACAAGGAGGCCCAGCACCGCCGGCGCGAGCTGGAGGAGGAGAGCGCCTTCTTCGGCTCCATGGACGGCGCCTCGAAGTTCGTGCGCGGCGAGGCCATCGCCTCCCTCATCACCATCGCCGTCAACGTGTTCGGCGGCATCATCATCGGCACCACCCGCCACGGCATGCCGCTGGGCCAGGCGGCCGACGTGTTCACCAAGCTCTCGGTGGGCGACGGCCTCGTCTCGCAGATCCCCGCCCTGATCGTCTCGCTGGCCGCCGGCCTCCTGGTCTCGAAGGGCGGCACGCGGGGCACCGCCGAGCAGGCGGTGATGGGCCAGCTCGGGGCCTACCCGCGCGCCCTCTCGGTGGCCGCGGCCCTCATGTTCCTGTTCGCCCTGGTGCCGGGCCTGCCCTTCGTGCCCTTCATGGCGCTCTCCGGGCTGATGGCCTTCACCGCCTACGCGATCCCGAAGAAGCTCGCCGCCCAGAAGGCGATCGTCGATGCCAAGGCGGAGGCCGAGGAGGAGAAAAAGCAGGTCGCGCTACGCGAATCCGTCAAGGAGTCGCTGAAGACCCCGGAGATCGAGCTCTGCCTCGGGCGCCAGATCGCGGCCCAGGTCCAGGGGACGCAGTCCGAGCTGTCGCACCGGGTCGCCAAGATGCGCCGCAAGTTCGCGCGCCAGTACGGCTTCGTCGTGCCCGACATCAAGCTCACCGACAGCCTGGCCGTGCCGCCGAAATGCTACCAGATCCTCATCCACGGCACCGTGGTGGCGACCCAGGAACTGCGCCCGGGCGAGCTCCTCGTGGTCACCGGCGACGGGCCCGTGCCGGACGTGCCGAGCGACGAGGTCCGCGAGCCCGCCTTCGGCATGAAGGCGCGCTGGGTCCTCGACGCCTATGCGGGCGAAGTGCGGCGCGGCGGCTTCGAGCCCATCGACGGCTCCTCCGTGCTGCTGACCCACCTCTCCGAGGTCATCCGCAACAACCTGCCCACGCTCCTGTCCTACAAGGACATGCGCAACCTGCTCGACCGGCTCGACCCCGAGTACAAGCGCCTGCTCGACGAGATCTGCCCCTCGCAGATCTCCTATTCGGGCCTGCAGGCGGTGCTCAAGCTCCTGCTCTCCGAGCGGGTCTCGATCCGCAACCTGCACCTCATCCTGGAGGCCGTGGCCGAGATCACGCCCCATGCCCGCCGGGCCGAGCAGATCGCCGAGCACGTCCGCATGCGCATCGCCCAGCAGATCTGCGGCGACCTTGCCGAGAACGGCGTGCTCGCGGTGCTGCGCCTCGGCAGCGCCTGGGACCTCTCCTTCCACCAGAGCCTGAAGCGCGACGGCAAGGGCGAGGTCATCGAGTTCGACATCGACCCGCGCCTCGTGGAGCAGTTCGGCACCGAGGCGTCGGAGGCGATCCGCAAGCAGATGCGCGAGACCCGCAACTTCGCCCTCGTGACCGCGCCGGACGCCCGCCCCTACGTGCGCATGATCATCGAGCGGCTCTATCCGACGCTCGCCGTCCTCTCGCACCTGGAGATCGCGCGCGGGGTCGAGATCCGCTCCCTCGGGACGATTTCGTGACGGCGCCGCTCCTGGCGGTGCTGGGCCCCGAGAGCTTTCTCGGGGTGTTCCTGATCTTCTGCCGGGTCGGCGCCTGCCTCCTCATCGTGCCGGGCTTCTCCAGTCCCCGCGTGCCCGCGCAGGTCCGCCTCCTGATCGCGCTGGCGGTCTCGCTCGCCCTGACCCCGATGCTGCTGCCCCTGTTCCAGGGCAAGCTCGCCGCGCAGGACCCCGGCGCCACCCTGGGCTGGATCGTCACCGAGAGCCTGACCGGCCTCGTCCTCGGCTTCCTCGGCCGGATCTACTACGTGGTCCTCGAGACCGTGGTGAACGCCGCCGCCACCATGGTGGGTTTCGGCGGCATGCCGGGGTCGGTGGCCGAGGGCATGGACCCGGTGCCGGCGGTGGAGGCGATGATCATGATGGCCGCCGCCGCCCTGCTGTTCGCCGCCGACCTGCACTGGGAGCTGTTCCGCGGCCTCGTCGATTCCTACGGCCGGATCCCGCCCGGCGAGGGCATCGGCTCGCAGGTCGCCCTGGTGCGCATCGTCGACCAGGTGACCACCGCCTTCGTGCTGGGCCTGCGCATCACCGCGCCGTTCCTCGTCTACGCGGTGGCGGTGAACCTGGCCGCCGGCTTCATCAACAAGCTCGTGCCGCAGATCCCGGTCTACTTCATCGCCACGCCGTTCATCATGGCCGGCGGCCTGATGCTGCTGTACCTCATCAGCAACGAGTTCATGATGCAGTTCGTCATGGGCTACTTCGACTACCTGCGCCGGGGCTGAGACCATGACCACCCGCCTCCGGCTCCTGCGCGCTCAGCGCCTGCTCAAGGTCCAGGAGCAGATGCGGGGCCTCGCCGAGCGCGACCTCGCCGCCAACCGCGCCCGGACCGCCCGCGTCGAGGCCGACCGGGCGGCCATGCTGGCCACCCTGGCCGGCGAGACCATGCACGGCCTGTTCCTCGACGCCGCCGCGCGGCGCCTGCGCGCCCTCGCCACGGAGGCGAGCGAACTCGGCGCGACCTCGACACGACTGTCTGAAATACTGAAGGCCCGCGGCCTCGCCGAAAAGCGCGCCGAGCGCCAGGCCGACAGCCTCCTGAAGCTGCGCGACCACGAGCGCGAGCAGCACGCCCTGCTCGAGCAGCTCGACCTCATGACCGCAGGCGGGGCAAGGCCGCTCGACTGATCCCCAGGCCACGATGCAAGCCTGCCGAAAGCCAGGGCGCCTATGCCTCCCAGGGACCGGCTCCCCGAACCCGCTGAAGCGCCTGCCATGAGCATCTCGCCTCCCTCCGACATCGTCCTCGATGTGGCTCGCGCCGCCGATCCCGGCCGCGTGCAGGAGGCCGCCGCGAAGCTGTCGGCCCCCGGGACCGATCCGGCGGCGTTCGGCGATGCCTACCGCATGGCCGGCGTCTCGGTGCACATGCCCCTCGACGCTCGCGGGACGTTGACCGCCCTGCAGACCGACAACGCGGTCTCGGGCGCCGGCAAGGCGGGCGATCCCTACAAGCAGTTCGAGGCCTTCGTCCTGCGCCAGTTCGTCGAGACCATGATGCCCTCGAAGGCCAGCGCCGTCTTCGGCAAGGGCAATGCCGGCGGGATCTGGAAGTCGATGCTCGCCGATCAGGTCGGAACGCAGGTCGCCCGGGCCGGCGGCGTCGGCATCGCCCGGATGCTCGAGGCGGCGCGTCCGCTGAACCCGCCCGCGGCGGCCGTCGCGCCGTCGACCAAGACCGCGTCGACCAAGACTTCGGAGAGCTGAAACCCCATGCTGCTCGCATCCCTGAAGCGCCTGGAAGCCACCGTGACGGCGGAGACCGAGGCCCTGCTGGCGCATCACCCCGTCGACCAGGAGGCGGTGAACCGTCGCAAGAGCCAGAGCCTCCTCGAACTGACCCGCCTGACCCGCGACCTCGATCCCGCCGAACTCGACACGCCGGTGCTCGACCAGCTGCTGCGTCTGCGCGGCGCCCTCGAGCGCAATCAGGACGCCGTCGGCCTGCACCTGCGGGCCGTCGAGGAGATCTCCGGCATCGTCGCGGAGTCCCTGCGCGCGGCGGAATCCGACGGCACCTATTCCGGCCACGTCCGGCGCTGAGGTCCGCTCCCCGCCATGCGCATCCTCGTCACCGGCCTGTGGATCTGCGGCCTCACCATCCTGTCCTGCTACGCCGCGGTGACCTGGGGGGCGGGGCTGTTCGCCAAGAAAACTGAGCCTTACCTCGAAGGTCTCCAGTACCAGAAACTGCCACCCATCAATGTGCCGATGGTCGTCGATGGCAAAGTACAGGGCTACATCGTCGCCGTCCTGGTCTTTACTGCCGATGCGCGGCTGATGCACACTCTCTCTGTGCCGCCGAATGCCTTCGTCGTCGATGAGACGTTCCGGCAGATCTATACGGACCCGGCGATCGATTTCAAACGCCTGTCCCGCTACAACGTCACCCAGCGCCTTGCCGAGATCCGCAAGCAGGTGAACGCCCGCCTCGGCTCCGACGTGGTCAAGGACGTGCTGGTCGAAGAATTCAACTTCGTCGCCAAGCGCGAAGTCCGTTCCTGAAGGGATGTCCGATCCCGAAGGGACCTCCCTTCCTCATGCGAAGTGCGTATCCGAGGATGGGCCTCACGCCTCCGCAAGCAGGCGCTCGAAGGCGGGCTCGTCCAGGAGGGCGGTGAGCCGCCGGTCGGCATCGGCATCGGCCGCGAGGGCGAGACCGCCGCAGACCGTGCCGGCACCGGCGAAGGCGTAGCCGAGCACGCTCGTCGGCTGAAGGCCGCCGGCGGCCGCGGCGACGAAGCCCCGCAGGGCCCCCGGATGGGCGTTGCAGCCGTTGCGGAGAGTCAGGCCGGCGCAGCGCCCGGCGACCGCCACGGGGGAGAGCGAGAGCCGGTGGCGCCCGGCCTGGGCCATGGCCCGGCGCGGACCCGCCAGGGCCAGCAGGATCTCCGGCGATAGGTGGACCGCGCCCTCGAAGCTGAGGCTGCCCGACCCGCTGAAGCGGTCGAACACCGCCAGTCCGGAGAGGTCGTCGAGAACGAGGAAAACGCGCCGGTGCGCGACGTCGGGACCGTGGACCTGCGTGGCGAGGCGGTGGGCGGTGGCGCCGATGAGGCGCTCGGCCCCAAGGTAGAGGGCCGGCCCCGCCATCGGTTCGCTCTGGTCGAGGGCGGCCACGTTGTGGCCGGCCCCCGAGAGGAGGTGGTGGCGGGCGGCGCCGCTCTCGACCTGGCTCGACCCGCCGGCCTCGACGATCCAGCGCACCCCTTCGCAGGCGTAGACGAAGGAGCCGACGTCCCGGTGGCCGGGGCCGGGACCCTGGCCCTGGCTGGCGAAGGTGCAGGCGAAATGGCCCCAGCCGCGGCCGGGGGCGTCGTGGCGCTGCGCGATCATGCCCGAGGACGGGTCGACGCGGCCCGCGGCGGGCTCCAGGGTGACGCGTGGTATACCGGGACGGTCGCGTCGCGGTCGCGCGTCTCCGGACCAGCGCGTCGCACTCAGCGCGCGACCCGCCTGCGCACCGAGGCGCCCGATCCAGCCGGCGGCATCCTCGCCGGCGGGCGCGTCCCCGAACGGGGGCAGGCGCCCGGTCGGATCGAGGAGACCGGCGACCGCCGGGAGCCCGGCCGCCACGAGCCGGTCGAGGCGGCCCCTAAGCGCCGACTCGGCGGGGTCGTCGGCGTCGAGGCCGAGCCCGAGGGCGCGCAGGAGGGTCAGGAGCTCGAGGCGCGGGTGCAGGGCGGGGTCGGAGAACCGCCCCTCCGCGTCGAGGAGCGGCGCGAGGCCGGTCTCGAGGGCGGCCCCGGCCAGGGCGAGCCAGTGTGCCGCGAGCGGCAGCAGCGGCAGGGCGCGGGCGACGATGCGCAGGGCCGCCGCCGCCTGCAGCTGGTGGATTGAGCGGCCGAAGGTGTTCTGGCCCAGAATCTCGGCGAGGGCGAAGCCGTGCCGCACCGCCTCGCCCGTGAGGGTGAGGGAGGCCGGGCCGCCGGGCTTGCCGGCCCGGGCGAGGAGCCGCACCAAGGTCTCGGTGCGGGCGGCGAGGGCCGCCGGGTGCAGGGCGAGGCCGTCGGTGGGCGCCCCCCAGGGGTTGGCCCGGGACCAGGACAGGGCGAGGCCGACGGCGGTGGCGCCGCCGCCCGGTGCCTCGGCCAGCGCCGCGAGCCAGGCCAGGGACTGGTACTCCAGGCGCCAGGGCACCGAGCGGAACGGATCCTCGGTCCAGTCCGGCGCCTCCGGCAGGGTCCAGGCGGGCTGGCCGGCGAGGCGCAGGGCCCGGTCGAGGCCGGCGGCGCGGTGGCCCTCGCCGCGCTGGATCGCCCGGGCGCGGGCGAGCACCGCCGGCACGGCGGCCACCGCCTCGGGCTGCGGACACCAGCCCTCGAAGGCGGCCCCGGGCAGGGACAGGCGCTCGGCCAGGCGGGCAAGGAAATCCGGGGCCGCGAGGAGGTCGTCGGCGCAGAGGCTCTCCAGCCGCATCCGGTCCTCCAGGGCCACCTCCGGCGAAGCGAGGAGCTCGGCCTCCGGCCCGTCCGCCTCCCAGGTGGCGAAGCCCACCGCCACCCGCGCCGCCCCGGCGGGGGGCTGGAGCTCCAGGGTGAAGCGGCGGGCCTGCTGGTGGGCGGAGAGGTCGACGAAGGCCCCGAGCCCCGGCACCGAGAGGGTCCCGGGATAGGGGGGGGCGAGCTCCGCCCCGGACCGATCGCGGTAGACGATGCGGGCGAGCGCCGCGTGGGTGCCGGGCTGCGGCGTGTGGAGCTGGCCGCGCAGCACGAGGCCGCAGCCCGGCACCAGGGCGTGGTCGCGCCAGGCCGGCTCCGGCCCGAGGCGGTGCCGGGCGCGGGGGATCAGGGCCGGCGACGGTGCCAGATCCGTCCCCTGGGCAAGACGCGCTTCCGAGACCGCGAACGGCGCGCTGTTGCGCCAGGAGCGGAGCGTCACCGTGATCCGGGTGGCCGGGGCCGGGACCCGGAAGGCGAGCTGGAGGCGCCCGGCCCGCGCCCCGTGCGTCTCCGGCGGCAGGGCGGCCGGCCCGGCGATCCAGGTGCCGTGCGGGTCGAGGAGCGTCCGGTCGAGACCGGGCACGTGGTCGAAGTCGAGGCTCGAGCCGTCCTCGGCCAGGAAGTCGATCCCCACCAGGGCGAAGTCGAGGGCGGACCCGGCGGCCTCCTCCGCCGCCCAGGCGAGGCGGAAGCCGAGGCAGCACCACGCCTCCGGCATCAGCCCCCCGAAGGGCAGCACCACCCGCGACCAGCGGTTCTTGGCCGGAACCCAATGCTCGTTCTCCCCCGGCCCGACGCGCGCGCCCCCGGCATAGCGGGCGGCCTCGGGCAGCAGGACCCGAAGGCCGGGCGCGCTCGGTTCGCTCACGAGGCGGACCGGGCGGAGGCGGGGGGAGGGGACATCGGCAAGGCGGGGTGCGGCGCGGGGGTAAGTCGGTCTGGCCGACGTGGTGGTCCAGGGCGCCCCGGTGTCGGCGCGATGCCGCCACTGAGGCGGTCGGGTCGCTCCGTGTCAAGCATCCGCCGGCCTTCAGGGGGCAGCATGCCCGACAGCCGGTGCTCCGCGCCGAGCGACGTGATGCGGCAGGCTCGGACATGCCGGCGTGTGACGGGGTGAAGGTCCTGGCGGAGGTCCGGGATCGCCGCGCGGTCCGCGTCTGCGCAGGGCCGGAGATCGGCCGTGCCGTCGCTCGCCGGGGGCGACGATGAGGCCGATCGTGTCCCCGTAAGGTTCTCGCTCTGTCGATCGCGTGTAAACTAAGGGCCGTAAAAAATGTTTAATCTGTTGCGAGCAATTTAAATTCCTCAAATAGCATCGATTGTTCTTGTATATTTCTCGATATAACGCTTGTAAACACGATTTTACGTGAGATTGTTTTCTTCATCTGCGGCTCATATATTCGACATGGGTGTAATTGGTTACCAACGAAATAGTAATCATCGTATCAATGACGCAATCGACAATGTCGCCTGGGAGCAGACCATCCTGTTGGGGATCTCCCAAGCACAGGTCGCCTTGAATCACATCCAGATCAACTTCAAGGACCTCGATCTGTCGCGAACGAAGTCTGAGGTCGACGCCGCCGCCAGCGCCGTGCGGGACGCCGAACGCGCGATGCGCTGCTGGAACCGCCCATCGCGCTCGCGCTGAAGCCGGAGGTCCTGCGCGAGAGCGGGAAAGCTCTGGAAACCCAAGCCGTCGCGGCCATCCACGGCATCACGGGGCGGATCCGCGACATCAACACCGTGGCGGCCAGTATCGCGGCGGCCGTGGAGCAGCAGAGCGCCGCGACCCAGGAGATCGTGCGCAACGTGGCCCAGGCCTCGAGCGGCACGGCCGAGGTGACCGACAACATCGCGGGGGTGGCACGAGCCTCCGAGGACACCGGTACGGCAGCGGCCCGCGTGCTCACCTCCGCGTCCGAGGTCTCCCGGCAATCCGAACACCTCTCCGGCGAGGTGCGGCGTTTCCTGACGACCGTTCGGGCGGCCTGAGACGCGCGGCGCGCAGGCTCCCTGCCGCGACGGGCGCCGTCCCGGATCGGACCGGTCCCGGTCGAGGCCTTCGGCGTCCTGCGAGCGCGGGGCCTGTCTCCCGGACGGACAGGGACAGGGGGCGCTGGGTGACCTCGGCGGGGGCGCCCGTCACCCCGGCCCCCGCCCAAACCGGAGCGGGAGCCTCGTCGGACCCCGCCCCCGCCGAGGCGGACCGGAGGCGGGATCGGGTACGCCCGCGTTCGCGACGGTGTCGCCGCGGGTGCGTGGAAGCCGCCGTCGCGGGACTCCGTCGCCCAAGGCACGGACCCGCGATGGAATGCGCGGCGAGGCGTCATGCTCGAACGGCGCGCCTCCTCGGAGCGAGGATGGACGATCGGGCGCGAACCGGATCTCCGGGCTTGCATTGCCGAATGCCCGATCGGACGCGTCCGGGACCTCTGCGTTCCAGGCAAACCGCGCAGGGCGTGGCGGAGAGACCGCGCGGGGCGTTTCGGAAAGACCTCGCAGGCCCCCTGACGGTGCCGCGTCGCCGTGACGAGCCTCGGCGGGAAACGGCGCGCGATCGGAAGGGCACCATTCTCCGGGCCGCGGCCGAAGTATAGAGCGCGGCGTCTGCAAGCACGGCCCTTGTCGGAGATGTCGCGGTCGCGCCCGAAGGGCGCGGTGTCCTGTCATCGCACGCCCGTCCGCGCCTTTGAGACGGCTCCCTGATCGCGTGGTCACGCAGCGGGCGGTTCGGCCGTCGGGCGATCACCACGCGATGAACGCGGGGTGTCGTGCTGGCATCTTCGCACCGACCCTGTCAGACCCTTTGGGCTCTTGGGACCCGGCCGGGACGTTGCTGCGCGGGGGCCTTGCGGTTCGGGAGCCCTCGGGCAGGTCTCGGGACGGACCGGGACCACCCGGGGCGCGGGATTGACGACATCGAGGAACCCCCATCCGAATGACTGTCACACCCGTCGCCCGGCGTCCGGTTTCTCGCAGCGGGTGTGCCGGGCAACCATGAGCCAGAACCCGACGCTGCGATCGCGGGCAATGCGGGGGCTGTTCTGGTCCCTGCTGCAGAACGTCGTCGGCCGCCTGATGAGCGTGCTGCTGTTCATCCTGATCGCGCGCTTCGTCACGCCCGATGAATTCGGCTTCGCGTCCACGGCGATCGTGGTCGTCAGCTTTCTGGCGCTGATCGCCGACTTCGGCATGGGCGACGCGCTCGTGCAGCGTCCGCAGTTGCGGGCGGGCGATCCCGATCTCGCCCTGTACGTCTCCCTGGCCGGCAGCGTGATCCTGGCCGGCCTCCTCATCGCCGCCGCCCTGCCGATCGCCCGAATCATGAAGGCGGAAGCGCTGGCGCCCTATCTGCAATACGCCACCCTGTTCTGTCCGATCCTGGTCCTGATCAGTTTCCAGGAAGCTCTGTATCGCCGCGCCGAGCTCTTCCGCGCGCTCGCCTTGCGGACCGTGTTCGGGATCTTCGCCAGCGGGGTGGTCGGGCTCACCCTCGCGCTGAACGGGTGGGGCGCCTGGGCGCTGCTGGGCCAATTCAGCACGCAGGTCGTCCTATCGGCCCTCTGGCTCTGGTCCCGCTCGACCTGGCGTCCGTCCCGGGCACCCGATCCGGCCGTGTTGCGTCAGCTGCTGCGCTTCGGGGTCAGCCTCGTCCTCCTCCGGGCGATCGACTTCGTGGCCATGCGAAGCATCGATTTCGTGATCCTCAGTCGCCATGGCGCCGCATCCCTGGGGCTCTTCGCCGTCTCCATGCGGATCGATCAGACGCTGACCCAGCTGGTCCAAGTGAGCGTCTCGGCCGTCGCGCTCAGTTTCCTGTCTCGGATCGCCTCCGATCCGCAGCGGCTGGCCCGGTCGTTCCTCCGGACGGTCTCGCTGTGTGCCACGTTCGGAACCCCGGTCTTTCTCGGTGTGGCTGCGTTGTCACCGGATCTCGTTCGTCTTGCGCTCGGAAGCCGATGGATGGGTGCCGATGAGATCGTGCGCCCTCTCCTGATCGTCGGTGGCGTTCAATGCATCCAGTTCATCTGCGGCTCGTATCTCATCGCGATGGGGCGCCCTGGGACGCTGCTGGGCCTGATCGTGGCAAAGACACTGATTGTGGTCCTGGGTCTCGTCATCGTTAAGAATTCAGATCTTCAGGAAACAGTCATCACCTACTCGCTCCTGCTGCTCTGTGAGGCGCCCATCACGTTCAGCGTGATGGTTCATCGTCTCTCCCTCAGGTGGAGTGATCTCGCGTCGGCGATTATTGCCCCCTGCGGTGCGTCGATCCTTGCTTTTGTTGTGGCCGAAATCGTTCGTGCCGAATTGACCGCCAAGGTCCCAGCGAATCTTCTGATGGTCTTGATTTTTACGATTTTCGTGACAGTCTTCTTCGGTATCTTGTTTTCTTGCGCGCTCAGGCAGTTTAAAGACAATGCGGGGTTTGTCCTGAGCGGCTTGAGAAGGCAATGAAAAGCACGCCTGAGACAAAAATCGGAGAAGGGAACGCACAAATAGATAGACGGAAAGGTTTGATATCCATCTGTATTCCGACCTGTAACCGCCCGGACTTTCTCAGGCAGGCCGTCGAGAGCTGTCTGTCCCAGAAATACCGTCCGCTAGAAATTCTGATCGGGGACGACTCGGGCGGAACCGTGAGCGGGGCGATGATTGCCAGCCTGCCCGCGGCGTCCGAGGTGGAAATCCGTTATCGGCACAACGCGCGGCGCGCGGGGCAGGCGCGGAATATCAATGCGTTGTTCGCGTCGGCGAAAGGCGAGCGGCTGATCCTGCTGCACGACGACGATCGCCTGTGTGACGACGCGATCACGACGCTCACGAACGCCTGGGATGCGCATCCGGGGTGTCTGTGCGTGTACGGCATGCAGTACGTCATCGACGAGACGGGGCGGATTCTGCCGAAGCGCACCCGGATCTGGAACCGGACCTATCATCGGATTCCGGAGGAGGCCGGCCCTCAGCCGGTGCCGCTCGTCGCGGCGCTCCGGCAGCAGATGCCCAACAACAGCTACTTGGTCTCATCGGCGCGGGCCCATGCGATGGGCTTTCGGTCCGAGGACGAGGTCGGGGACTGCGTCGATGCCGATTTCGGCATCCGCCTCGGTGAGACGGCCGATCCGCACGCGTTCGTCTTCGTCGACAAGTTCGTCTCGGAATATCGGCTGACGTCGAATTCCATTGCACGATCGGACCTGATCAACCGCCGGCAGGACCTGTTCTATGACTCTGTTCGGGCAGTCCGCGGCGGCAAGGAGATTTGCGCGGCCCGCGATGCGCTCCTCGCCAGGGTCGCCGTCGGCGCCACGGTCGATGCGGCCCTGGCGGGGCGAAAATGGATGGCCCTCCGCATCCTGTTCTCCCGACATTACCGCTTGCCGCTCCTCAGCAGGTGGACCGTGTTCCGGCTGGCCTGCATCGGCTCGCCGCGGATCGCGCTGACGCTGCGCCGGCGGCTCCGCCCCTATTTCCTGGTGCGGAGCGCGCCCGACGTCACGCTCGAAGATTCGTGAAGTCCGCACGGGTGCGCGGCTCGATCGGGCGCCGATGGGCTCTTGCGTCGCCTTACACGGGCTTTGCGCCCCGCGCCCGCCAGTTGGCCTGAACGCGCGCCTTGAGCTTCGCGATGCGAGCCTCGTGCGCGGCCCAGTAGGCCTTCTCGAATTCCGGCGTTCCCCGCTTCGCGCCCTTCGGGAGGGGCGTCCTGGTCAGGGACGCCCGAACGGCGCGTCGGAGGGATCCGGGTGGCGCCTGCGCCTCCCGTTGCGCCTCCGGGACGTCGAGAACCGACTGGGCGCGACGACAATAGGTCACCGACAGGGGCGACATGACATCCGACCCGTGACCGGCCCGGTACTTCATCAGGGTCCGGCAGAGGTCGCCCTTGGCCAGACGCCAGGCTTCGGCCAGGTACCGGACACCGTACCGGACGTTGACGTCGGGTCGGGCCAACTCCGCCGGGCTCCCCCGGAAGCCCAGCATCGCGGCGGTGGTCGGCAGAACCTGCATCAGGCCGATCTCGCCCGCGCCTCCGATCACGGTCGGATCGTAGCCGCTCTCGATCTGCGTCACGGCGTCGGCAATCTCGGCCGGCAGCCCCTCCGACGCGGCCTCGCGGTGGACGATCAGCCGGTAAGCCGTCCGTGCGCTGCCCTGATGTGGGGGGAGATCCGTGTCCGTGAGGAGCGGAATCAGATGATCGGCGTGCGCCAGGACCATGCGGGCGGGTTGGGCCTGCGCCTCCGCTGCCACGCAGAGCAGACCCAGGGCGATCAGCGGTCGAGCCTTCGGCACTTCGATGTCCCTCGTTCGCCGCACGGCCCGGGCGCTGGGCGGAGGCGTGAATGATCCCAACGGGAGGTCGCCACGGACAGTTGCGTCAAAGGTGACATTCGCGTCGAACGTATGGCATAGGTTCGAGCCGGGTGCTGCTCTCAACTTGCAGGTCCCAATCGAGGCGCATGCTTATGGATCTGTTAAAGTCGTATTGGGACAGTTTAGTCGCGTTCATCCTTCCTTATTGGGACGCGTCCGTTGCCTATGTCGCCAGCATACCTGCGCCGATCATTCTGGGGTGGTACGTACCGGGTCTGATCGTGTTGGGATTTGTGCTTGGTTACGCGCTCCGGGCCTCGATCTCTCGGAGACGACGGAACCGTGCGCGGCGGGCGCGAAACGGCTGGTAGAGCCTCTGACGCGTCGGTGCGTCCGGGGCCGGGCCCGCTGACGGAACGAGCGCCGGTCTCCCGGCCCGAACCGCGGCCCGTGACCCCTGCGCAGGGGGCGGTCGCCCTCGGGGAGAGGGCTGCGCGCCATCCCGCAGCCCGCCCCATCACCCGGAGGGTGTCCGGGCGACGCGGGTGCCGATGAGGAACAGCAGGGCGACGCCGAGGGCGACGAGGCTCGGGGGAACCGCCGCGGCGAGGCCGCTGGCGAGCGCCGAGCCGGCGACGTCGCCGAGGTTCATCGCCGCCATGTAGATCTGGAACTGCGTGGCCGAGGCCCGTCCGGTCCGGCTCGCCAGGAGGACGGTCGGCAGCAGGGCGACGTAGAGGAGGGCCGGCACGACGTTGGCGAGGCCCAGGATGACGGGCCCCGTGGCCGCCTCCAGCCCGGCCGCGATCAACCCGCCCGCGATCCCGAAGGCCGCCGCGCAGGCGACCAGGAGGGCGCGCAGGGCCGGCCCCGGGCCGAGGCGGTCGACGGAGGCGCCGATGCCCGCTGCCCCGAGGGTTCCGCCCAGGAGGGCGAGCAGGGCCTGCAGGCGCGAGAGTCCGCCCGCGTCCCAGCCATGCACCTGCACCAGGGCGACGGCGAAGGGTACCTGGAACAGCGCCAGGGCGAAGTCGATGGCGAAGCACAGCGCCAGCAGGCGCGCGGCGTCGCGGCTCCGGAAGCCGTCGGCGAGCCCGCGCGCGAAGGCGGCCGCCGCGGCGATCCGGCCCGGTCCGGCTGCACGGGCCGGCCCGCGCTGCGGCCATGCGAGGAGCCGGTCCCCCGGGGCCTCGCGCACGAGCGCGGCTGCCAGGGCGATGGGGGTGGTCAGGCCGAGGAGGGCGCCCGTCGCCGCGGCGAACCCCCCGGCTTCCAGCACCCAGGCGAAGAGGGCGGTCCCGGCCGCGCTGCCGAGGACGAAGCCCGCCCGGGTGGCCGCGCTGGTGCGCCCCAGTTCGCCGGCCGGCACGCTGTCGGCGATCAGGCGGTCGGTGGCGGTGTCGGCCAGGGAGGCGGCCAGGCTGTGCAGGAGGAGGACGAGGCTGACCGCCGTGAGGCTCGGGGCGCCGCCGAGGAGGAGCAGGCCGGCGAGGCTCGCCTGTGCGCCGGCCAGGGCGAGGACGAGCCAGCGGCGGCGCGGCCCCATGCGGTCGGGGGTCGCCCGGTCGATCACCGGCCCCCAGAGCAGGGGCTGCAGCACCCAGGGCAGGCCGACCACGGCGAGGTGGCGGCCGACCTCCGCGGTGGAGGCGCCCACGGCGGCGAAGTGGTTGGCCAGCGCCGTCAGGGCGAAGCCGGCGACGAGCCCCTGGTAGAGGTAGAGCAGGGTGAAGAGGCCGACCCGCCAGCGCGCGTCCTGCAGGCTCGGCGGCCACGGCGGCATCGGGTCCGGTCCTCGCTCACGCCGGCCAGGCGCCGCCGTCCGGGCCGCGCGGACCCCGTGCTTAGCCGACGCGACTGGCCGGCGTCACCCCGTCTGGCGGGATGCGCCGGCCCGGACGGCCTCAGTAGCGCGGGCCGCCCGAGGTGTTGCCGCGCTGCTGGGCGTAGCCGGGCAGCATCGGATTGCGGGCGTTCGGATCGCCGTGCATCAGGCGGTTGCGGGTGTGGTGCAGGCGATGGGCGCGCGAATGGTGGATCGCGTCGTGGCGATGGCCGCGATGGCGCATGTGGTACTTGCGCGCCTTGTAGTTGCCCGCGTGGCCGATCGATGAGCTGGCGCGCATCCGCTCGGCCGGGGTCAGGCCCGGAGCGGCCGAGGCCGAGCCGAGGGAAAAGCTGGCGAACATCAGGCCGGAGGCCAGAACCATGGCGAGGGTTTTCATGTGAGACTTCCAGTCATGTGCTCACGAGCGGCACAGTGCGGCTGTAAGTCTGTTCCGAACTTGATGTTCCGCGGTGTTGCTTGACATTAATGTCATGGATTATCCGGCCTGGCCTGCACGTGGACTTGAGGAATTCATAGAGAATTCAATAGACCACGCGCAGGCAGCGGCTACCGGCCTGCGATCCGGCCCGGGCCCGCGACCGGCAGGGTGGGCGCGGCGGCGTTGGTGCTCTCCTTGTAGATCGGTACGATGACCCGGAGCCAGCCTCGGGTCTCGCGGCCTCCGTAATTGCGCTCGACCACGTCCTGGGTGACGTAGGCCTGCAGGTTCACCGGGCCGAAATTGTACCCGACGAGGCCGCCCACCGCGATCTGGCCCTG
>NZ_LMNE01000015.1:0-60562 GCF_001423285.1 Methylobacterium sp. Leaf111
TCGATACCGCACGCCTGACCGGTGCCACGCCCTTCGGCACCATCCTCAAGACCGTCGGCGCTTAAACCCCGCCATTACGGGCCTGGGTAATTACCCTGCCGATTGCCCCCGTGGGCGGCAAGATTTCCACCAAGGCCAAATCCCTCCCCGACAATCTCGGAAAAGCCCCGGCTCGGTGGTTCCGCCGCGATAGTGCGTGGGGTGGCCTCACGGGCGATTATGTCACGAACGGAATTCAGGACCCCGAGGACCTGGAGGAAATGGCCACGTGGCCAACCTCCAGCGTCGGGATTCTCGGCCGGTTCGCCCCAGGTATCGACAGCGACGCCGAGAACGACGATGCCCGCCGGCTGGTGGAAAGCGTGGTTCTAGACGTGTTCGGCCGTGAGGCCGGGTTCGCCGAGCGCCTACGCGGCGACAGCCCCCGCCGGCTCTACGCGTTCAAGGCCGCAAGCCTCAACGATGAAGCGCGGGTGGTTCGGACCCGCCACATCGCCTACCGGCTCAAGGGCGAGGATGATACGGACCCGCTCCACAAAATGGATATTATTGGTTCGGGAAACCAATACGTCATCGCTGGAATGCATAAGACCGGGACACCTTATCGGTGGGACCCGGATTATGATTTAGCGGACCTGTTCCGGGAAAACCTTATCGAGGAAATCGACAACGCCGACATTGGCCGGTTCCTCGCGGCATTTGAGGAGACGCTAGAGGAGCAAGGCGGCTATATCGTCCACTCCTCGGGTGGGCACGCCGCAGGGTCCGAGCGCGACTATTCAGACCAGGACGCCGTTATGCCCGTGAAGGACATATTTGGCGGTCTCCAGCGGGTGCCGAACGACGAGGCCAATTTTCCCACCCGCGACGATTTCGTTTTCGCCCTGTCCGCCATCCGTGCCGCCCTCGGCGCCGAGGCCGAGCCCAACCGCCACCATGTGGAGGCTTGGGCCACCGCCGAGGGGTTCGCGGATCGGGACTATTTCGACAAGGTATGGGACAGCCTAGAGCGCGCGGTTCGCGTGGACCGGAACGCCCTGGACCGGCTGTTTAAGCGCCACCGCGTGTTCGTGTCGGCCCGCTCGGAATTTACGGGCGACGTCGCTGCGATGACGGCTGAAATCAAGGCGGATAAAAAGGCCCGGCGTGAAGCAAAGGACGAATTGCTCGCGAAGGTTTTCAAGCTGTTCGTATTTGGCCGCGTCAACACCGCCACCGATGACAACACACTGCGGATGCGACGTAAAAAACGCGCCTCTACGGAATGGAAAGCCTCGGACTGGTGGCAATTTAAGTCTGACGATCCGGATGTCTCGCTTATTCAAGAACTACACACAAGCGGACGCTACCCCCCGTCCGAGGCCGGTTTGTGGAACCTCGTTCGTGATATGCGAGCCCTATTCCCATATGGTTTCTACACTGGATACACGCGGCACCCCGGGTTTGAGCGTGGAGAGATTATCGATGATCCTAAGCCGGACGGTGAGATTATCCGCAAATTGAATTTGCGCTATCTGTCCCCCGTCATCCTCGCGGCCGGCTCACCGCCGAAAAACCAGAAACAGGCCAACAAGGACTTGGTGCTGTTGCTCAATTTCATTGGGCGGGTTTTTGGCGAACACGCGGACTACGAATTGGATACGCTCGCCTACATGGTGCAGACGACCAAGCGCCCTGGGCACATGCTATTCCTAGTCGGCGAAAAGGGCATGGGCAAATCTATCTATTCAAATATGCTTGTCTCCATGTTCGACGGGATTGGAGAGGACATGGGTGGTTCTATCGACGGAACCAAGCTCATGGCCGAGGCGTCTCGCCGGTTCGTCATGGCAAATATCGAGGGGTGCCGCATTATTTCAGTCAAGGAATTGCCTGACGGGACAACCCCGGCGAACATGGCTGCCGTTACGTCTGTGCTCAAGCAAATGGTGGACCCTGGCCCAGACGGCGATTATATCCAAATCGAGGCTAAATTTAAGAATGGAGCCTCCATCCGGAATTTTGCCCGCATCGTTTCTACGTCGAATTATGCAAATGCCATTTCGGTGGAGCAAGGGGACCGGCGGATTTTCTATATCGCGTGTGGTATCACGAGCGAGAACCGCCCGGACGACCAATATTATTCGGACCTAACCTCCATCACGAAGAATCATGAGCGGCTAGCCATATTTTGGCGCTACCTGCTGGAGCGCGATATCTCGCACTATCAGGTGGCGAAGGCACCGCCGGTTTCCGTGGCGAAGCAAGAGGCGGAAATTGCTGGCATCGCCGATGCATGGGAGCGGCATATGGAGGCCACCTTGGAGAGCCTCCGTCACGCTGGCCGTTGGATATTCGACCTGAAGGAAATAGCCGAGGTTATGTCGGCGATGGGTGAAAACGAGCACCGCAACACTAACGGTGCCGTGGACGAACGGCGCGACTATGAATTCAAGGCCCCTGGTCGTTCTGCACAGGCCGCTTTGCGGCGGCTGAAATCAAAGGCCGAAAAAATTGCGGACCTCAAATCCGGTTCAACACGGCTCCCCTCCATTTACGGATTCAAGACGGGCGAGCGTAAAATTCGGCGCCTCGCCAGCGCTAGCCGAGACGAGCTTTTGCAGGAGATCGCACGCGACCAACGGGCGAACCCCCTCGTCCAGGACCACGCATGGGACCTGTTCTCTGGTCCGCCTCGTCTCGAACCTAAAACAAGGCGCTGAGCTCGCGCGGCTGTTCCCGGCTACGAACGGCGCCACCCTGTATGAACGAGTGGCGCCGAGCGGCAACGATGGCCGGATCAGGCATACCAGAGCCGGGTGGGTCCAGGCTTGCAATCCGTAATCACTGCTCAGCCTCAAAGCGCCATCGGCGTTGTGCTGCCAATTCGGCAGATAATGGGCCTCCGGACGCTCGGACGATAACTAACTCGACGCGGCCAGTTAATTCCAACCCCAGAGGATCAACCGAATTAATTCGGGCCGGGGAGGATTACTACGTTCCTGTCAAAACATAGCAACGGCAATAGTAGGAATTACTGGCCATTCTGGACAAGGTAGGGACGAGGCTGAGACGTGGTTTGGGACAAGGGTTGGGACAAGGGTATCTTTCGATAACATACTGCTTCGAAACGGCTTTTCGGCCTCAGCGATATGGTGGTGCAAAATCACGCGTGCGCCCGCACCCGCGCATCCGCGCGCGTGCTCGCTGGGGGAATGGGGGACCCTTGTCACCCTTGTCCCAAATACCCCAACCTTGTCCCACGCTCGAAATTTATCGCACAGTCCCAAACCGCCGTCACTGCGGTGTGCATGGCAATCTGCCGCGCGACTAGCGTGAACGCATCGGCCGGGATGCAGGGTGCGGTAATGGCCAGCGACCGGTCCATCACGCCGGCTAGTGCGCACACGGTGCTCGGCTTCGTGAAGGCCACATGCATGACCGTAGGGCCCCAGGGGGATCAGGTACGCGACATGGCCGGATAGGGCCTCCTCGGGCTCGTGCACGCCACCAGGACCGTGGAATGGCCCGGACGGCCCGGCGACAAGGTCCTACTCCGGTGGGCCGTGGAACCCGGGATGGATTCCTTAGCGCACCTCCGGGGTGGCTTGAGCCTGGACTACCACCCAGGCGCAACGCCCAAGATGGTGGAGACCCGCCAGCTGCGGATCATCGGGCTCATGGAGGAACTGCATACCAACATGGAGGAGGTACGGGAGCGCTCGGCGAGTTCGCCGGTGCTGGTGGTTTCGGAAAGTCAAATCGGCATCCACCCGCTTTTGACGCTTGCGACTTATCGTACTCGCCTGTTACAAAGCAATCAACGAACGTCGATGGCAGCGTCACAGGCGGGTGGTTATGCCAGAGGGTCGGTTCATCAGCTACCTGCGTGTCAGCACCGCCAAGCAAGGCGCTAGTGGTCTTGGCCTAGAGGCGCAGCGTGCGGCCGTGGCCGATTATCTCAATGGCGGCCGGTGGACCCTTGTCACCGAAGTGGTGGAGGTCGAGAGCGGCAAGCGGAACGACCGCCCCAAGCTCATCGAAGCCTTGCGCCTGTGCCGCCTTCACAACGCCACGCTGGTGATCGCCAAGCTGGATCGACTGTCCCGCGATGCCGCGTTTCTTTTAAACCTCCAGGCGAGCAACGTGCGCTTCGTGGCCGCTGATATGCCAGAGGCCAATGAAATGGTGGTTGGCATCATGGCGGTGGTCGCACAGGCCGAACGCAAAATGATCAGCGCACGCACCAAGGCCGCACTTCAGGCTGCCAAGGCACGCGGCGTGAAGCTTGGTGGCGACCGTGGCGTCACACCGCCTGCTGGCGCTAGCGCACGCGGCGGTGCAGCGACCAAGGCCAAGGCCGTTTCCCGAGCATCGGACGTGGCTCCCGTTATCGAGGAGGTACGTGCGGCCGGGGCCGTATCCCTCCGGGAGATTGCAGCCGGCCTGAATGCCCGGGGCATCCCTACCGCACGGGGTAGCGAGTGGTCGGCTGTCCAAGTGAAGCGGGCACTCGAGCGCCCCTGAGGCTGCTACAGCATCGGCGTGGCAGAGAAGGTGCCTCCATTTGACCAGTACCTAACACACGCACCAGCACGCACGCGGATGGGACAGGCGGAACGCCAGGGCAAAACCCGCGTTTAGGCCCCCCACTGCCCCAAGAGGCTCGGCCGTTCGATTATAACGGTGGTCTCAC
Source organism: Methylobacterium sp. Leaf111 (assembly GCF_001423285.1). NCBI lineage: Bacteria > Pseudomonadati > Pseudomonadota > Alphaproteobacteria > Hyphomicrobiales > Methylobacteriaceae > Methylobacterium > Methylobacterium sp. Leaf111. Next base: position 4,676 of record NZ_LMNE01000015.1, read on the forward strand.
GTCACGGTCGCCCAAGCGAAGCCTGCGCACCCGACAGACCCCCTCCCACCCATCAAACCCGAAAAGACCCATCCGCTTAAAAATAAGGGGGTACTAGCTTGGTGGTAGTGCCGGATGGGGGCACGCTTAGCTATTCGAACTAGCGACATGCGATGGGCATTCTAGTGGTCAAAAGCTGACGCTTGACACCGGCTGCTTCCGACCCAACCACGCCGTAGAAGTTGGTCGATAGCAAACCCAAAAGCAGCCATCCATCCGGCGGCTGGAGGCGTCCGAGCGCTTGGCTGACTGCGCCATAGACGCAGCGATCCACTCTCGTCGCGTGGCCAGACGTGGTTAGATGCTCATCGAGAAGGTTGCTCAGTTGTTCCAGGCGAACAGAGCTGTCGTTCTTGTTCGGCAACGGGAACACCTCCATCACGAGGGCCTTCGCTTTTCCTCCGACCACCCCGAGCCAGCGCCCGATGCCGAACTTGATGGGGTCCAGCCTGCGTGCCGCCGCCGAAGGCCTTGTCGCGCTAGTGGCGGCCTGCAATCGATTGCGCCTTCCGAGGACGCAGCACCCCTTTGTAGTCGGTGTCCACGCGCCGATGCGAGAGGAGTTGACCCTGCGGGATTTGCCCGTGACCGGGACGATCCCGGTGGGGCTCGAGGGCCGCTACCTCAAGATGGGCGCCAACCCCGCCCGCCCGACGACGCGCGGCCACGATTGGTTCCTGGGCGACGGCATGGTGCACGGTCTCTGCATCGAGGACGGAAAGGCCCTGTGGTACCGTAACCGTTGGATCGGCTCGCATGCAGTTTCGGCAGCGCTCGGCCGCCCCGCTGCCCCGGGGCCGCGCCGCGGCGACGACACCGTTAACACCAACGTCGTCGCGATCGGCGGCCGCGCTTTTGCCGTGGTCGAAGCTGGCAGCTTTCCCGTCTTTTTATCCGAGGACTTGGAGACGCAGCGCTACGATACGTTCGACGGCACCCTCGCCGGTTCCTTCACGGGGCACCCGCATCGCGATCCGGCGACCGGTGAAACACATGCCATCGCCTATGACGGCCGCGTCTGGGACAGCGTGCGCCACGTCGTTATCTCGCCCGCCGGTCGCGTTGTGCGGGACGTCTCAATTCCGGTCGAGCACGGCCTCTGCATCCACGATTGCGCGATCACGACCCGCTTCGTCGTCGTGCTAGACCTGCCCGTCACCTTCTCGATGCGCGCGGTGTTGGCAGGACACCGCTTCCCGTTCCGCTGGAACCCGGCCCACCGCGCCCGCGTCGGCCTGCTCCCGCGGCATGGCACGGCCGCCGACATCATCTGGTGCGCGGTCGAGCCGTGCTTCGTCTTCCACGTCGCCAATGCCTACGACGACGCTGATGGGCGGGTGATCCTCGACGTCGTGACCTACGAGAGGGTGTTCGCCTCGGCCGGTGGTGGCCTCGATGCACCGGGCCGGCTGGAGCGCTGGACAGCCGACCCCACGACGGGGCGGGTCGACCGCCGGGTGATCGATTCCGCGGCGCAGGAGTTCCCCCGGATCGACGAGCGTCGCTTTGGGCAACACCACCGATACGTCTATACGGGCTCGGTCCCCGCCGACGGCAACACGCAGCTCGTGGGCGCGACGCAACTTTACAAGCACGATCTGGAGACACGGGAGCGGCGCGTTCACGAGTTCGGCCCCGACAGAGTCCCGGGCGAGTTCGTGTTCGTGCCGGCGAGGCCCGAGGCTGAAGAAGACGAGGGCTGGCTCGTTGGGCTCGTCGTCGACACGGTGAGTGATACGACCGACTTCGTCATCCTCAACGCGCGCGCATTCGAGGCGCCGCCCGTCGCCGCGGTGCACCTGGGGCATCGGATCCCGCCAGGCTTTCATGGGAACTGGTTTCCAAAGTCGTGGGCCGAGTGACCGTCTCTGGATGCTTCGGCAGTTGATCCGCTTTCCTATGTAATATCTCATGGGGCGCAGGATTGTCCCGTAATGCCCGGGAAGCCGAAATGCCCGTTGCGAGCGACCCGCAGCCTGCCGTCATCCAGGATCACGGAGGAAAGCCGTTCCTCCCCGGCTTCGTGCCCGGACCGCTGGGACCGACAGGTCTCGCTGCCATCGATGCCTACCAGCGGGTAGAAAACGACCTCTCGGTCGGCCAGATCTACCTGCTCGACAACTCACTGCTGCGGGAGCCCCTGTCCCTGGGACCAGTTAAGCCGCACCTACTTGGCCATTGAGGCAGTACGCCCGGCCTCAATTTCATCTACGCACACCTCAGGCGCGCCCTTCGATTGCAGATTATACGAGGGTGAGCTTAGGTGGCTGGACGGGCTCGGCCGCAAGCCGTCGAAAAATTCCAAGTACGGACTCGGGTGACGCCTGCGTTGCCACCCCCTTGGCTACGTCATCCTGGGACCACATCCAGGTGCGTGCAGGGTCGCTCCGCATGGACCAGGCGGGAAACAGACGCTCGGTCGCATCCGCATAGACGAGACGCGTGATCTCCAGGTGCCGATCGTCCTGGACGATCCGCGCATAGGTCGCATCGAGAGCGTCTGCGTTGCCCTCCAAGAGCTGGAGATAGATGTCGCCACGACAAACCAGAGCGCCGGTCAGACCGTCCCGCGTGTTGCAGCGCCGCGATTGGGTGAGGATGCCATCCAGGGTGGATTGATCGAATCCGAACGGACGGGACGCATAGACGAGCTGCACGAGCTTCATTTGGCTAGCCTCCGATCGCGTTACCTTCGAAACCTTGGTGTCACCCGCAGGAGGCGGTTTGGGTGTCAGCCCGCCGCCTTTCTTCGAGGCCGATCTCGAGAAGCCGCTGCGCCAGCAGGACAGCCGTAGGCGCGTCGACGGCGGAGGCATCCGCGCCGACCCGCTCGACAAGTTCGGGCTTGTCGAGGAAGACAGGCCCCCCCACCATGATGCCGATCGAACGGTTCCGGGAGACGTCGCGGATCGACTGGATCGAGGCCGTAAGCCCTTCGATGCGGGTCTCGCAGCTCAGCGTGAGTCCGACGACATCGAACGACCTCGATCTCACGAGGCTTGCGATCTGCCCCGGGCTGGACGCCAAGCCACTCGTGACCTGCCATCCTGCGACCTGCAGGAACTGCTCCACGACGGCCACGCCAAACGTATGCAGCTCGCCCGGTGCCCCCATCAGGAGGGCCGCCCGGGCCTCGTCGTGAGCGGAGAGCTTCGTTTCGGATCGGTATTGCGAGAGGAGCAGCTGGAGGCGGGCAACGCCCACGGTCACCTCGATGAAGTCGCAGAGGTCCTCGTCCCATAGGCGTCCGAGCAAGGAGGCGGCCGGTGCAAGGAGTTCGAGGAACATGCTCTCGGTCGAATGGCCTTTGGCCAGGTGATCCCTGACGGCGTCCGAAGCGGCCGAGAGATCCGAACCGAGGAGGAGCTGCGTGAAGGCTTCGATCTGTTGCGCGTCAGGTTTGGCGAGCGGAGCGCTCGCCGCGGGCGCAAGCTGCGGGTGAAGCAGCTTCAAACGCGGGATGATGTCTGTTTCGACGATGCGGCTGAGAGCTAGGGCGCGCTGGCGGCTGTCCTCGGCCGTGCGTTTGCGCGCATAGGCAAGCCGAACCTCCGAGACCCAGCCGGCGGGTCGCGCCGACGGATCAGTCCACGCAGTGGTGGACAAAGCGAGGTTTGACATGGTCCGCTCCCCCGAACGCTCTTCCTGTGCCGGGGCGATTGTCGGTCGATGGCCGTGCGCCTCTTGGACCCATCAGAGCGCCGCGCCGACGGAATGTAAAGGCGCTCGCGAAAAGTTCCCGGCTCGACGTGTACTTTGGTCCGCTCGACAATCCAGAGGGGGTATTCTTGTATCCGCCCCGCGCGCGCTCATCGATCAGGACATCGACGCTGCAGGGATATGGCTGGAAAGTTTCCGAGCGCTGCCGCGACTACAGGCGCCCGAGCGTATGGAGTGGACCCGTGTCGAGTTGCTGCAGGATGCGCGTCAGGGCCGCGATATTGTCCTTGTCGTCGGTGCTTTCGAGGGCGTCCTGCAAGACGACGCGGATGTCCTCGGCTTCGACCTTCTCCATGTCCCAGTTCGGATAGAGCCGCTCCCGCTCTTCCTCACTCTGGCTGAGCGTGACGAGATCGTGATGGCGGGGATCACCCTGGAGGCTCGCGACAAGATCTTGCATCTGGGCCGCCGGCCCCTCGATCCATTGAAAGAAAATGCCACTGCCGAAGACCAAAACTCCGGTGATGCCGCGAGCGAGATTGTTCCGCTGGGCCGCCTCGACGATCCGGTCGACCTCCGCGTCATCGACGCCATCGGCGGCACGGCTGCAGTAGACGAAGTGATACAGAGCGGGCAGAGCGCCTTCGTCCAACTCAGCGCCACGGAGAAAGCCGTATTCGTCCAACATGGGTGGACCCTCTCCAGGGATGCTGGACGAGCCGTTCTGCCCAGCATGAGGACGGCAGGATAGCGCATCTCACCGGATTTGAAACTGGACTTGGTTGCCCAGGTCTTTGCGCCGATATCGCGGGTTCTCCCGCGTGATGGGCCCGTCAGCGCGAACAGCCTCGGCCAATCCCGCCTTTCACGTACCCCTTGAAGGACTGTCTCGAACATGAGGCGCGAGCGCGTAACGAGGTGACAGCATCCGTTACCGAGTCTTGCTGCCCAGCTGGCAGGCTTCGAACTGAAGAGCGCTGTCTTCGGGTATCCATGGTTTCAACCCGGCACGCAACTAGCGAGCGCCGCAGCTGATTGCCGCTTCCACGGGGCTGCTCCACAAAAGCGAACTGGCAGGAAACCACCAACCCAGTCGTAGTGCGGACTGACCGAAGCCGACCCAATGTCGCCATTGATGGCCACGTCCGGGCATCTCGAAAGCGGTCGTTCGTCGGTGGACATCGTCGCGGTCGGGGCTTCCCCGGGCTCTGTGACATAGCTTGAGCGAGTGCTTCGTAGCCACGCTCGAAAATCGGGTCTGGCAGACGGTGTTCAGGGACAGGAGTGGCGCAAGGCCGAGGTTCCGAAATGTGCTACTCGGAAACTTGCACCCCATGTCACATCAGACGGCAGTGCATCGTCACTCACGTGAACCAATCACGTGGGAGAGCTCGATGATCAGGACGATTCCGGTACTCGCCGCCATCCTCGGCGCAGGCCTGGCCGGAAACGGCATCTTCATGCTCTCCTCGCCCGAGGCATGGTACTTCGCGGTGCCGGGCGTGACGACGACTGGCCCCTTCAATCAGCACTTCCTGCGCGATATCGGTCTGATCTTCGTGTTGATCGGGTTGGGTTTCGTGTACGGGGCCGTGAGACCCGGATTGCGTGTCCTACTCTGGTGCATGGGTGCGATCTGGCTCTCGGGCCATGCGCTGTTCCATTTCTGGGAGGTTGCGGTGGGCATCTGCGGGCCGGAGGTTCTGTCCCGAGACTTCCCCGCGGTGACGCTTCCTGCGCTTATCGCGGTCGCCTTCAGCGTCTGGTCGTTCCGCCGTGCCGACCGTTGATGATCCGACCCGCGTCTTCGAGCAGGAACGGGCGCGGCTCGTCCGACTTGCCTACCGCATGCTTGGGTCCCTCGGCGAAGCCGAGGACGTCGTACAGGACGCTTGGCTGCGCTGGCGCCACGTCGACCATTCCGAGGTTACCTCAGCCGGCTCTTTCCTGTCGCGGACGGTGACGCGTCTCTGCCTGGACGTGATGAAGTCCGCGCGGGTCCGGCGTGAGACCTATGTCGGCACATGGCTACCCGAGCCTGTCGCCCTCGTCCCAGACGAAGCCCCTGGCGACGATCTCACTCTCACGCTGATGCTGGCCCTTGAGCGGCTTTCACCGCTTGAGCGGGCGGCGTTCATCCTGCACGACGTCTTCGCGGTCCCACTCGCCGAGATCGCGGCCACCCTCCAGCGTGAACCACCGGCGGTCCGTCAGCTCGCCGCAAGGGCCAGGAAACACGTGCAGGCCGCACGCCCGCGCTTTCCTGTCGAGCGGGAAGAGGGCGCGCGCATCGCGAAGGCCTTCTTCGAGGCATCGGCGACCGGCGACATTGCGGCGCTAGGCAGCATGCTCGCCGATGCCGTCGTCGTACACTCCGACGGAGGCGGAAAGGTTCTCGCCTTCCCCCGGCCGATCATCGGCATCGACAAGGTCACGCGCATGTTCGAGGGGGCTGCGCGCAAGGCGTGGATCCAGCATGCCCGGAAGCTGCAGGACCTCTGGATCGACGGCCTGCCGGGCTATTTCAGCCTGGAGCCCGGTGGAATGCTCCAGACCGTCGCTCTGGACATCCAAGGTGGATTGATCGTCGGCATCTACTTCACCCGGAATCCAGACAAGCTCCAGCGAATGGCGAAGTTGTTCGGAGGATCTGAGACAGTGCCGACGCCTCACTGAGCCTCAACGGCGGGCGATTGCCAGTTCCCTGCGGCAAACGGTTGAGAACGCGCAGAGCGGGTCGAGGCCGCTACCGTGGCGGATGTCTGCGAAGGCGGCGAGATCCTTGTTCGGGGCGAAGTAGGTCTCGCCGATGCGCTGCATGACCCGCTCGGCTTCCTGGAGCGTGTCCGGCTCTCCGAAGAGCCGGATCTTGTTCACGATGGCATAGAGCGCCACCAGCTTGGCCGGGCCGTCGAGTTCGTGCCGGAAGGCATCGCCGAACAAGGTCGACGCCTCCCGGATGAACTCGCCATAGAGAGCTTCCCGTCGCGCGCGGTCCTGCACCAGGAGGGTTGCGCGCTCCTGGCTGTGTTGGGTCAGCCACGTGGTCGCGAAGGAGGCCATCGCGCCGATGGCCGACCCCGCAAGCGCGGAGAGCGCCGAGATGTAGGCCGCATCCATTGGCGGCAGGTCTCAGCCCGCTCGCTTCGGCTGTCCCGCCAGCCATTCGCCGTAGCGCCGCTGCGAGAGCCACGCGTCACCCGTGGGCGTAAGCCAGGGGCCTCCGAGAACCACCCCGAAATACGCGGCCGTATCGTCCGTGATGACGTCCCGGGGCTCGCCGATGCCGTCGAAGTGGCGCCTCACCAGCTCGGCCATCGGCAAACGCTCAGGGCCGGCGACTTCGATCATGCCGTTTCGGGGTAGCGCCAAAGCGGCCTCCGCGACCTTCGCCGCAACGTCGGCCGACGCGATGGGCTGGATCGACGCGGAGGTCACGCGCGCGGTGCCGTCGATGATCGAAGCTCCGGCAATCGCCGCGACGAACTCGAAGAACTGCGTGGCGCGGACCAACGTCCAGGGCACACCCGCCGAGGCGATCAACTCCTCCTGAGCGAGCTTGGCGCGGAAGTAGCCGCTGTCGAGCAGGCGCTCGGTTCCGACCACCGAGAGCGCGACGTGGTGCGAAACGCCCGCGGCCTTCTCGGCCTCAGCCAAATTCTGTCCAGCGCGGACGAAGAAGTCCATTGCTGCGTCGTCGGCGAAGGAGGGTGAGTTGGCGACGTCGATTACGACATTCGCGCCCTGCAGGGCTTCCGCCAAGCCCTCGCCCGTCACAGCGTTCACCCCCGTATTGGGCGAGGCCGCGAGCACCTCGTGTCCAACGCTCCCTAGGGTGGTGACGACCTGCGAGCCAATCAGCCCGGTGCCGCCGATGACGACGATCTTCATGTGACGCTCCTTTCAAGTCCGACCCCAGCGGGCCGGTTGCAGCGATGACGAGGAGCGCACTTGTCGTGTGACATAGACGCGCGGATTCGATGCTATCGACTTCGACCCGGCGAGGGCTTGACCTTCCGGGATATTCCGGCAGTCGACGGCCCAGACTAAAATAGCCGTTCCGGGATGAGCCTTCCGGAACGGCACGCGACCTCACGGAAGCGCGTCCTCGGAAGAAATTTCGGGGATGAACGAGTGGCGATGGGTCATCCGTGTGCCGGTGCTCGTCGAATGGAGCGCCGGGCCAGCACGGACCCCTTGCAGTCAGTAGTCCCAGAAAACGGGAATCCAGCGAAAAGCGTCGCCATCGACCGCGACCCGACCAACCGACGGGAACGGCAGGTGCGTGGCGATCAACTGCTCGCCGGTCGCCGCCAATTCTCGCAGGAGCCGAACGCGAACACGCTCTGCCTCCTCGGGATCGTGTTCGAAGCCGTTGTGCCAGTCGGGATGCTCGAACCCGACCGAGAACACGGCGTCACCGGCGAACGTCAGCCTGTCGCCGCCGGATGCCAGGCGGACCACGCTGTGTCCCGGGGTGTGGCCGCCGGTACGAAGCACGACGACCCCTGGCGCGACCTCGTGTTCCTCTTCGAAGAGACGAATTTGACTACGGTACTCTCGCGCAAACCGCTGGGCTGCCGCTCGAAGTGCCTCAGGGAAACCCTCTGGCATGTTGACGTGAGTGAAATCCGGCGCCTCCCAGAACCTGACCTCGGCAGCCGCCACGTGGATCCGCAGGTCCGAGCGCAGTCGCTCTTTCACGCCATCGACGAGGAGCCCGCCGACATGGTCCATGTGCATGTGGGTAAGCACCACGTCGGTCACGGACCCTAGGTCAATGCCAACGGCGTCCAATCGCCTGACCAGTTGTCCAGCCCGCGGCAGGTTCAGGTTCGGATCCAGCCCCAACCCAGCGTCTATGAGAATAGTCTGGTCTCCACTGCGAACCAGGACCACGTTCAACGACCAGTCGAACGCGTCCTGCGGCAGGAACATGTCCTTCAGCCAGACAGCCCTTACGGCCGGTTCGACGTTGTGCCCCAGCATCTTGGTCGGGAGCGGCAGCACCCCATCGCTGACGACCAGCACGTCGATCTCGCCGATCCGGACCGCGTAGCGCGAGGGCACCAGCTCCTCGCTCCCCGTACGCGAAAGGCCACTCGGTTCCGGATCGGTCCGCCCAGCGTTGGCAGGTGTCACAATAGTCATCGTCATCCCTTCTGTGGGACGCGCGTGCATCTGTTTCGGCGGTCGCAAAACGCGCGTCATGCCACAGGGACGAGATTGGGTTGGCAGATGTGACATGAGCGATGGAAAATAGAATTTAGAGGCGATCTTCGCTTCCATGCATCGCCACCCCAAAATGGGCCGGCAGAAACTCGACCGTCACAGTCGCAGACCTGACCGGCAGGTCTCGACCCAACCTCGCCGCTCAAGGCAACTTGCGCTGGGTCCGAAAGTGGTCGTTCGCCAACAGCAGTTCTCGGACCAGAGGGCCAATATCGGCCGTCGTTCGCTGCTGCGATGGCGAGGCCGGCGGGCACCACGGCGTCAGGGAGTTGGGCTCCCGTACCCAGCCACGGCCGCCGGTCTCGCCGTAGCCGGTTGCGGCGATGAGCGTTCGCAAGGCGCATCGGATGCCCTGGACAACCGATCATGACCGGGATGACGACACCGTCGACATCGGTTCGGACGCGATGTGCCGCGGAAGGCCGGCATGGGCGCGCAACTCGGCGATCTCGGCTTCGATCCGGGATAAACGTCGGTCGATAATGTCGCCTTCGGTCGTGGCCAACGCCTCTTCGAGTTCGCCGAGCCTCGTCCAAAAGCGTCGCCATGTCGTTGGCGAGAACAGGCTGCGTGCCGTATATCCGGTCATGTCATAACCCCTCTCTTGCCGGCATGTAGCCGTCAGGCTTTCGGAGCCTTCCGCGCGCAAGCGTCTTGTGAAGCGATATGCAAGAGGCGGAGTTAGAGGGTGACGACGACCTTGCCGATTTGCTCGTTGGATTCCAGGAAGCGGTGAGCATCCTGAATGTCGGCGAAGGCGAAGACACGGGCGATCAGGGGCTTGAGGGCGCCCGACACCAAACCGTCCATGATGAAGGTCTTGGCGCGTTCGAGGATCGCATCGTCGGACACGACTTCGATGTAGAGGTAGCCCTTCAACGTCAGGCTCTTGCTCAGGACTGTAAACAACGGGAACGGCGTGGGTTCAGCGCTGAGCACGCCATATTCAAGCAGGATCCCACCCCGTGCCATGCTGGCCGTCAAAGGCCCGAACGAAGGGCCGCCGACCGGATCGAACACGACACGAGCGCCGTTCCCGTCGGTGATTTCCATAACCTTCGCAACAAGGTCCTCTTCCTCCGTTGCTACGACATGGTCGGCGCCGGCATCCAGAAGAGCTTGTCGCTTGGCGTCGGTGCGCGTCGTTGCGATGACGGTCGCGCCGACCCTTTTCGCGATTTGGAAGGCCGCTATGCCGACACTGCTGGACGCTGCGGAGATGATCACGGCCTCGCCGCGGGACAGCTTCGCCTGTTCGATGAGGGCGCCCCACGCCGTGACATATGGCATCCAGACCGCCGCGGCGTCCTCGTAGGACAGGTTCTGCGGATGCTTGACGACCAGGCGAGCCTGTACATTGACGAGTTCGCCGTAGGTGCCGCCGTCGGAGATGTCGAGCGAGGGAATGACGCTGACGGCATCACCGACGACGAAACCCCTAACGGACGACCCGACCGCTTCGACAACGCCCGAAGCCTCGTAGCCGAGGCGGCTCGGAAAGCGTGCGTCCTGCAGATAGGCATGACTGCGGAACATCACCTCGGCGCGGTTTATACCGATCGCCTTTACCTTGATTTGAACCTCGTTGGCAGCGGGGGCCGGGACGTCCACGTCATCGATCCGGAGAACGCTGGCGTCACCGTATTCGTGAATTCGGACTACTCGGGTCATCAGATATCTCCAGGCGCATCGCTTTAAGGAGCGTTTGCTCCAAAAAACCATTAGGAGATGTTCGATAGAGCGTCAACATAATATGGAGTCATAGCTCCATTTTATCGGCCATGTTGCCTGAGCCGCTCTCTGCTCCCGGTGTCCCACCGCGCTCTGACTGATGCCGGTACGTGCCCGTATCGATGCCCCGTACAAGGTCGCCCGTCGCGAGGCTCTGGAGGTGTGCCTCCAAAATTTGGTTGACGATCCCGCAATTCGAAAGCAGAACGGCTTTTTGGAGGCGCCCCTCCAATTCACGCCACGTTGTGTGGGTACGACGCAATGAGGAACACGTCATGCCGTTTTTCCAACGTCCACGTACCCAGGGACCTGTTTTCTCTGGATCAGCGCAAGGCGATTGCGGACGCCCTCGCGCACTCCCTTCAGGAGAGCTTTGGCCTGCCCCCGGAGGACAAGTTCGTCGTGATTAACGAGCATGCCGAAGGTTTTATGTTCCTGCATCCCACGTATAAGGATATGGAGCGTACGGCAGGTGCGATCGTCATCTCTGTCCATATTCCGGCATCGCGTCCGATGTCGGAAAAGCGCAAGTTGCTGAAGGAGATCGTCCAGTGCCTTCACGACAAGGTCGGCATCAGGCCGGATGATGTGTTCGTGACCCTCATTCCATTGCCGTCGGCGAACTTCTCGTTCGGGCGAGGTTTCAGTCCGTTTGATAAGGGCGACGACTAGGGCCGCCGGCCGGGCCATGCATCGAGCGCCATAACGCCGGTCTTTTCGAGCATGCCGCGATCGGCGCCGTCACGCGCACGGACCGCCATGCCCCTGAACACTGTCTCGAAGAACTCGGCGATCTGGGCGAGGTCGGTGCCTTCAGGTAGGTCGCCGTTCCGGACGCCCTCGTCGAGGCGATCTACCATCAAGGCGAGCGACCGCCCTCTGACATCACGCATGAAGTCGCGGAGATCGGCGCGTTCGGGGGCGTCGTGTAGCCCGGCCAGGGAAATCATGCAGCCTGCAGGGCCCGTGTCGTCAGTGTAAGCGGCCGCAGTAGCCATCATCAGCCGCGCGAACGCATCTCGCGCCGAGCCCCCGCCGGTCAGGGCCTTGGGGAAGAAGCCGCCCGGCCCAGTGAGATATGCACCGACCGCCTCTCGATAGAGGGCCTCCTTGTTGCCGAAGGCGTTATAGAAGCTTGAGGGGCTGACCCCCATCACGGCAATCAGTTCGTCGAAGGTCGCGCCCTCGTAGCCCCTGTCCCAAAAGACGCGCATCGCCCGGTCGAGCGCCGCTGTCCGGTCGAACAGGCGTGGTCGGCCACGCCCGCGAGAGGTTGGGCTTTCGCCCTTGATGGTCATTGCGCTTCCTTACCGGCCTGCGACGTGAACGGTCATCGCCCACGCCTCCAAGCCATAAGCTAACATATTCATAGCGACGGCTCCACTTTTACATTGACTGCCAACGGCGGGCAGACCAAAGCATATTTATGGAGCTTTCGCTCCAATAGAGACAACCTGCTGCGGCCTTGCTGCTCGACCAAAGGACCATCCTGATGAAAGCGATCCAGATTTCAGCCTTCGGCGAGCCCCGTGACGTACTGCGATTTGGCGAATTTCCTGAACCAGCCGCTCCTGGTTTGAACGAGGTGCTCGTTCAGCTCGAAGCGTCTCCGTTCAACCCTCACGACCTCTATGTGATCAAGGGCGGATTTCCCGTTCTGCCGACGGCGCCGGGGCCCGTCGGCAACGAGGGGGTCGGCCGCGTAATCGGCCTGGGCGCGGACGTAGATCATCTTGCCATCGGTGACCGGGTGCTTCTTCCAACCTTCACCTGGCTCTGGCGCGAGCGGATGACCATCCCCGCGGCGGGTCTATTCGCCCTGCCGGACGCCGATCTGCATCAGCTTTCGATGCTCGGCATCAATCCCCCAACCGCGGCTCTCCTGCTCAGCGAATATACGGCATTGGAACCGGGTGACTGGGTCGTCCAGAACGCCGCTAATTCGGGCGTCGGTCGGGCCGTGATCGGCATCGCCAAGGCTCGGGGCTTCAAGACACTCAACATCGTCCGCCGGCCCGAACTTGTCAGTGAACTCAAGGCCGCGGGGGCCGACGTGGTCCTGGTTGCGGGCGACGACACCAAGGCCGAAGCCGAGAAGGCGGTCGAGGGCGGCCGGATTGGTCTAGGTATCGACGCCATCGGCGGCGAGGCGATTGGCATGCTCGCCGACATCGTCTCGCTCCGAGCGGCCGTCGTCGCCTATTCTATTCTCGGCAGCGCAACGATGTCGGTCCCGGCCTGGTCGCCGATCTTCAAGCAGGTGACCGTCCACGGCTTCTTCCTCGGCAACCCAGACTCAGCCGCCGCCGCCCCCGCCGCCGTCCAAGACGTCCTGCCGCTCGTCATCAGCGGTGCCCTGCATACACCGATCAGCGGTGTCTACCCGCCGTCCGCCGTCGTCGATGCCGCCGTCCATGCCGAGCGTGGCGGCAAGGTGATCATCGATTTCACCGCGGGATAAGATCGCCCTCGCCTGAGCCGCGACCGTCGCCCTTTCAACCATCATCAGAGACGTGCGAGCCCGCCTAATCCCTCTAGGGGCGCACGGCGCAAGGTAGTCATATGTCTGTTTATGTTCTCATCGATCTGGACGTTCACGATCCGGAAGTCTTTGCCGAGTACGTGGCCAAGGTCGGGCCCCTGATCATCCAGTATGGGGGCAAAGTCGTCGCGACGGATCCGGAGCCGGAGCTCTACGAAGGTGACTGGGCGCCAAGCCTGGTTGTCGTTCTGGAATTCGAGACGCGGGCAGCGGTGCGCGCATTCTACGACGCACCCGAGTATCAACCGATCCGTGCGATCCGCATCAACTCCGCGACGTCGAACGGCCTGATCGCCGTGGGCCGATAGACCAACGCCTGTCCGCAGACCGCGAAACGAAGTCGGCTTCGTCGGGTTTCCCGGCGAGGCCGTACGAAGCGTGGTGCTCACGACCTTCGGTCAAGAGAGCGATGTCAAACCGTGGGTACCGTCCCGCCGTTCGCAAGAGCGCCTTTCGCCGCCGCAGGCGCTGCGACGCGCGGCACGCGGTGACTCCGGTGTGGAGAACGCCGGCTTTGACGCTCACGTGTCCGGAAGCTGACGGTCCGCAAACCACCCCTAGCCGCCATTCGGCTACCGACCCAACCTAGTCGTACAGGTTGCTACGAACGCCTATCAAAAGCGGACGTAGGCTCAGGTTGAGATCATCGGCCGAGGGCTGACCCATTTTTGACGTAGGTCTGCACCAGTCTAAGGGACTGTTGACCTCAGCGGCCGGTAACCCGATCGATGGCGCTTTTCTCGATCGCGACCAAAACGCTTGGCGGCGCCTGTTCGCTCGTCGGTGCTAGCCGACGGTCTATCGCATTCGCCTAGGTGCGCTTCCCTCCGAGAACGAGGCGAAGCGATTTGGCGAGTTCGTCACGTCGATAGGGCTTGTTGAGGACGGGAAGATCTCCGCGCCCGATCACCTGACCCTCTTCGAGGTTGGCGACGTACCCCGAGGTCAGGAGGACCTTAAGGCCCGGCCGAAGGCGTTGCGCCTCAATGGCGAGCTGCGACCCGTTCATCCCCCCGGGCATCATTACATCTGAGAAAAGGATGTCGATCCGCTCGACGCCCTGGAGATGGACGAGGGCCTCGGCGGCGTTGCGGGCCACAACCACGCGGTAATGAAGTTCCTCTAGGCTTTCGACGGCCATGCCCAGCACCTGCTCGTCGTCCTCGACCAGGAGCACGGTGTCGCCTTCCGTGGCGCGACGCAGCGGAAGGCTGCCGCTGCCAGCGCCTGCCTCCTCACCAGCCGGCTCGGCGGAGCGGGGGAATAGGAGGCGGAATGTGGTGCCGACACCGAGTTCCGTCTTGATGCCGACGAAGCCACCGGCACTACGCGTGAAGCCGTAGACCTGCGACAGTCCCAGGCCCGTTCCTTTGCCCACTTCCTTGGTCGTGAAGAACGGCTCGAACACCCGGGCCATGGTCTCAGGGGTGATCCCGCTGCCCTGGTCGATTACGGCAACCTCTACATAGGCCCCGGGCGGAACGCCCCTATCAGCCACAGCTGCGGTATCGAGGTGCACGTTCCGGCTCCGAACGACAATTCGCGAGCCGCCCCCCTCCATCGCGTCTCGGGCATTGACGACGAGGTTCAGCACGGCCGCCTCGAACTGCGCCGGGTCGATCCGGATCGGATCGATGATGGGATCGAGATCCAGCGAGAGTTCCACTGCGCCACCCGCCGCCCGCTCTGCCAGCGGCTTGAACTCGGAGAGCAGTCGGTTCGGGTTGATGGTCTGTGGCCGCAACATTTGCCGGCGTGAGAAGGCCAGGAGTTGCTGGGTGAGCTGCTCGCCACGCCGCGCCGCGTTCATCGCCGCTTCAGCCAAGCGGACGACGCGCTCGGTGTTCGCCGGCTTACGGAGCATCATGTCGAGGCCGCCGACGATGACTGTCAGCAGATTGTTGAAATCGTGCGCAACGCCGCCGGTCAGCTGCCCAATGGCCTCCATCTTCTGGGCCTGGCGCAACGCCTCCTCGGTGTTCCGCTGGTCGGTTCTGTCGACGACGATGCCGGCCATGCGAACGGGGCTCCCATCATCGCCGTACTCGGCTTTGCCCTTGGCCGCGATCCAGCGGATCGCACCGTCGGTCCGCGACATCCGGCATTCCAGGTCCAACGTTCCGGTCTCGACCGCCTTGGCGAAGGCGGCCTCAACCATAGGTCGATCTTCCGGCACGGCGTGGGCCAGGAACTCGGCCCTACCCCACGACGAGATCGGCGCGTCGTAGCCGAAGATCGCGTCGTGCCGACGGGAGCGCCGGGCCGTATCGCTGACGAGGTCGAGGTCCCAGGATCCCATGCCAGCGGAATCGAGCGCGAAGGCCAGGGTCTCGCGCGCTGCCTCGACCTCGCGGGTGCGCTCCTCTACGCGACGCTCCAAAGTCTCGTTCGCGATCCGGAGCCGCTCCTGGCTGTCCTCGCGCTCTTGGATATGGTGCCGGGCCTGGTACTGGCGCCGACGGACCCGCAGGGCCGAGGCGACCGCGCTGAGAAGCGTCTCCGCGTTGATGGGTCGTTCCAGCAGGACGACATTGCCGAGGCGTTCGATCATGGCGGCGGCCTGGGCGGTTCGTCGTCCGGCCTGCCGCGTCGCCAACATGATGAACGGGAAGTCCGACCACGGCGGCTGGGACGAGACCCAAGCATTAAGCGAAGCCGCATCGACGTCGAGGAGCGCCTCCTCGGTGACGATGGATGTGGCGGCTGACGTACGAAGGCCGTCAAGCCACTCGGCACCATCGGCGCATACGGTGACGCTGATGCCGGCCTTGTCCAGAAGTTGCGCGATGACAACCGCGTCGCGTCCGCGCGGCGCGAGTATCAGGACGCCTTCGCCATCGTGAACGGATGCTGATGTCATACTGCCGCCGCCGGCTCGGCGGCACTTGGGATCAGGGCGACCTTGCCGTCGTAGGTCGGCAACCCGGAAAGGATGCCCTGAAAGTCGGTAAGGGCGGCGCCGACCTGAAGGCCGACGGGGGAGAGCTTGAGTTCTCGGATGGTGCGTTCGTGGGTATTGACCCGGCTCTTCACCACCGAAAGGGCAGTCCGGACCGCGCCGTTGGCCTCGAAGTACCGGAACAGCAGGATACCGTCGCTGAGGTAGCTCAGGTCGATGTCCGACCGGACGTCGCCAATCACGCCGTGCTGGCCTAGGACCAGGAGGGTCGTGGCGCCCTTTTGGTTCAGGTAGTTCAGAAGCTCGTGCATCTGCAGGATGAGGAAATCCTCGCCAGGCATGGCGTGGATGTACGCATTCAAGCTATCAAAGACGACGAAGCTCGCGCCCCGCGACTCCACCGTCTTGCGCACCCTGCAGGCGAACTCACCAGGCGAGAACTCGGCCGGCTCGATCTCGTCAATGACGAGGCTGCCGCTTGAGAGATGGGCGTCGAGATCCATGCCGAGCGCCCTAGCGCGCTTCAGCAAGGTCTGGCGGCCCTCGTCGAACAGGAAGTAGGTCGCCTTCGCGCCGCTATCCAACGCTTCAAGCATGCAACGGACCGCCGTGGTAGTTTTGCCGACCCCCGATGGACCAAGCAGCAGGGTGTTGGTTGCGGGAGCCAAACCTCCCCCCAGGAGCAGGTCGAGTTCCTCTGAGCCGGTCGAAGCCGGTGTCATGTCGTACTTCGCGGCATGGTCGTTGGCGACGAGGCTGGGGAACACCTCGACGCCGCCGGTATTCAGGACAAAGTCGTGCAGCCCGCCGTGAAACTTGACCCCCCGCATTTTCAGGACGTTGAGGCGTCTGCGCGCGGCGCCGAAACCGCGCCGGATCTGCTCCAACATGATCACTCCGTGGGCGATGCTATGGAGCTGAACGTCGGCGGTTCCATCGTCCAGCAGGATGACGGTGCACTCCCTGGACGCGAACATCTGCTTCAGGGCTAGGATCTGGCGGCGGTACCGGAGAGGGTTCTGGGCGAGCAGGCGAAGTTCGGACAGGCTATCAAACACCACCCGCTGCGGCCTGAGGCTGTCGACCCGGTCGATGACCTCGCGCACGGTTTCCCCGAGCTCGACCTCGGACGGATGCAGTACGGATTGCTCGCTGTCCGGATCGAGGCCAAGCTCGTTGACGAGCTCGTAGACCTCAATGCCGTCGAGAGACCACCCGTGCGTCCCGGCTGCGAACGAAAGCTCGTCAGCGCTCTCCGACAGGGTCACGTAGAGACCCTTCTCTCCCCGAGCGACGCCATCGAGGAGGAACTGAAGGCCGACCGTCGTCTTGCCGGTCCCTGGCGTTCCTTCGAGGAGGTAGAGGCGACCGCGTGTCAGGCCACCGTCGAGGATCTCGTCCAGGCCACCGATGCCCGTCGACAGTATGTCACGAGCCTTGGGGGCAAGCGTCGTAGCGGAGTCGGTCATCGGGCGGTATCCGATTGGCGGCAACCGATGCCCGCGTCGTGGGCTTAGGGGTACCTTGGGAAATGCGTTCCGACGACAACTCCGGCTTGGCGGTTTGGTCGCATGGCAGTCGGTCTTCCTTCACGGCCTAGGTGCCTCGCGTCCAGCCGCCCGGGGGAGAGTTTCTACCACCGAAGGCAGATGCAGGCTGGATCTACGGGACTTTCGACGGTCCGACAGGCGCCCTGCGCCGTGAGCGGAAGTTGCTTCGACGCCAGGTAGCGGACATTTTATACCGCAGGGCCGAACGTCCGAGGTCGACCCAACCCGGACGTTGTAGGCGGTCATCCCACCATCCCGAGGCAGCCGCTCTAAGCTTTTAGCGATGCGGACCAAAGTGGGCGCTGCCAGATGAGAATGTAGCGGGATCTGCGTGGTCTCAGACACGGCCTATATTAGAATTGCTTCAGATTTGAAGTGCTCTAAGTGTGTGTTTTAGAACACGTTTTTGGCTT
Source organism: Methylobacterium sp. Leaf111 (assembly GCF_001423285.1). Taxonomy (NCBI): domain Bacteria; kingdom Pseudomonadati; phylum Pseudomonadota; class Alphaproteobacteria; order Hyphomicrobiales; family Methylobacteriaceae; genus Methylobacterium; species Methylobacterium sp. Leaf111. The sequence goes on from NZ_LMNE01000015.1 coordinate 22,742, forward strand.
GCATCGTAATCCGCGAGCGGCAATGAAATGCGTACTGCGCCGCTTGAGGCGCGCCTCTATGCGTGTCCCATGCCTAGCCGATCCCCCCTCCTTGTCCTGCTTCTTGCCAGCACTGCCCTCACCGGAACGGCGACGGCTCAGCAAAGCGTGCAGCTGGACCAACTCTCGGTCGAAGGAACAGTGTCTGGGCCCCCGCTCGGTGGCAGTGGCGCCAACCTCAGCGGCGGTGATGGCGGCACGGCCGCCACCAGCGGCGGCGGAGGCGGTCCCTCGGGGATCACAGGCTACACCGCGCGGGTCGCCACGGCCGCGACGAAGACCAACACCCCGCTGGTCGAGACCCCGCAATCGATCTCGGTCGTCACACGCGAGGAGTTGAACGACCGCAACGTCCAGACCTTTGCCGAGGCGGTAGCCTACGTCCCAGGTGCGGTCTCGGCGCGGTCTGGCTACGACCCGCGCTTCGACCAGATCTTCATCCGCGGCTTCGACGTGCTCACCAACCAGGGCCTGTACCGCGACGGGCTGCGCATCATCGGCAGTGGCTTCGCCTATCCGAAGACCGAGCCCTACGGCTTGGAGGCGGTGACGATCCTGCGCGGACCAGCCTCGGGTCTCTACGGCCTGGGCTCGCCTGGCGGCATCCTCGATGTGACCTCGAAGCGCCCTGTCTTTACCCCCTTTGGTGAGGTGCAGTTCCAGGCCGGCAGCTTCGACCGTTTCCAGGGCAACTTCGATGTCGGTGGTCCGATCGAGGGGTCGGGCGGCACGATGGCCTACCGCCTCACTGGCATACGACGTGAGGCCGGCAGCTTCATTGGGCTCGGCACCAACGATGACATGCTCAACATCGCACCGGCCTTCACCTGGAAGCCCTCGGCCGACACCACCTTCACGTTCCTCAGCGAGTACCAAGTCCGGAACGTTCCGGCGACGACGTTCTTCTACAACGACCCCGGCTTCCGGGCGACGAACTTCTACATGGGCGATCCGCGCTTCGCTGGCCTTGACCAGACCCAGTACCGGGTCGGCTACGCCTTCGAGCACAAGTTCACGCCGGACCTGATCTTCCGTCAGAACTTCCGCAACTACGGCGTCTTCCTCTCCGGTAAGTACGTCGACATCACCTCCATCAATGCCGAGCGGACGATCGGCGCCCGGGACAACGGCTACATTCGCTCCGGCATCGTCCAGCAGACCTTGGATAATCAGTTGGAGGCGCATTTCGCGACCGGCCCCGTCGCCCACACGCTCGTCGGAGGCATCGACTACGCGCGCTACAGTCTGACCAGCCGCTTCGGAAGCTACTTCGGCGACAATGTCGCGGTCCCGGACCTCAACCTGATCACCCGCAACTACGGCCAGCAATTCATCGCGACACCGGCCCTTGGAGCCGCCGCGCGTCAGACCCAGGATCAGGTCGGCGTCTACCTCCAGGACCAGGCCAAGTTCGGCGATTTCATCCTGACCGTGAACGGGCGCTTCGATCAGGTCTTCCAGGACAATCGGGCCACACCCGACGCGACGGTCTCACGCCAGGACAACAGTGCCTTCACCGGCCGAGTTGGGTTGGGCTACGTCCTGGCACCCGGGCTCGTGCCTTATGCCAGCTACGCCACCACCTTCACTCCACAGGTCGGCCTCGATCGGAATGGCCAGGCCTTCAAGCCTGCCACCGGCGACCAGATCGAGGCCGGCGTAAAGTACCTGATCCCCGGCACCAACATCCAAGCCGCTTTTGCCGGCTTCGACATCGTCCAGTCGAGCATCCTACGCACCGACCCAAATGCTATCGCCTTCTCGTCGGCCACGGGGGCTGTGCGCTCCACCGGCTTCGAGGCCGAGGCAACGGCCAATATTGCGCCGGGTACCAACCTGACGATCGCCTACACCCACGTCGACATCCGGTTCCAGAGCGGTACCGCCCTCAATGGGAACGGCGAAGCCGTATCTACCGATGGTAACCGGGTCTCGGGCATCCCTGGCGACACCTACGCTTCGTTCGTGACCTATGCCTTCCCGCCCTCGTCGGCCCTGCGCGGTCTCCAAGTCGGAGGCGGTATCCGCTATATCGGGACGAGCTTCGCGGACGACCTGAACACGGCACGCAACACCGCGGTGACCCTCTACGACGCGCTCGTGGCCTACGACTTCGCCGCCCTGGATCCGCGCTACAGAGGGTTCCGCGCCCAGGTGAACGCCTACAACATCTTCGATCGGCGATATCAGACCTGCTCGTTCGGCTTCTGCAACCGGAACGAGCCAGCCACAGTTCTCGGCAGCCTGATCTACCGGTGGTAAGCGAAGCTACGCCTTGGGCTAACCTTCCAAAGGTATGCTCGGGGTCTAGAGCAGGTGCAGCGGCGACGCCCATTGTTTCGTCGCCCGAAAGCAGACCGGCGACTGTCCACCCAACCCGGTCGTTGGCCTCTGCCTCGACAGCCCGGGAGCGGACCTTCCGAGGGCCGGGAGTGGGCCCAGGGAACGGGGTCCATCCGTCAGATTTCCTCCGCTAGAGATACTTGAGCCAGGCGATATCGCGACGTGCCGCCTTGAAGCGCGAGAACCATGCTGTCGGCCAGTACAAGGGTACGACCAGCCCAACGTACCAGGCCAGCACCCAGCCATAGTTCCCCACGCCGAACACGCTGCCCTGCGTCGGCCCCCAGATGGCGGCGGCACCGTGATACAGGAGCCGCAGGATCGTCAGGTGGAGCAGGTAGAAGAACATCGGCGCACCGCCAAACACCGCCAAAGCCGCGACGACTGGGGCGTCGCGCATTCGTTCAAGCGCGACGAGGAGCAGCGCCCCGATCCCAAGCGTCAGCAGCAGGAATAGCAGCGAGGGGGGATACTTCGTGAGCGAGACGAAGCTTATCGTGGTTCGAAGCGCGTCGCCCTCAACGACGAACCAGGGCTTGTCGCCGTAGCCGTACGCCAGACGCAGGACCAAGAAGGCGACGAGCATCCCGCAGCCGAGGACCAGGAACCGGCGCTCGCGGATGCGTGTCTTTATGCCGGGTAGGAACCACGGGCCGACCGCGTAGCCGAGCACGATCACGCCGATCCATGGGAGCACCGGATAGGTCGTCTTGGCGACCAGCCCGAACGGCAGCGCGATGACGTCGCGCTGGTGCAGCATCGCCCAGACCGCAAAAAACGGTTGGGCAGGCTGGATGTGGATCGGGTCGAGGAGGTTGTGGCCGCAGACGATCAGCAGTCCGACCGCGAGGAGGACAGGGCATGGAAGGTCGACCAGTGCCGCCAGGACGATCATGCAGACGCCGATGCACCAGATGACCTGCAGCCAGAGCGTCGGACTGGCCACGCCCCAGTACAGCTCCGACAGGTAGAGGACCTCCAGCGCCATCAGCACGAGCCCACGCTTCAGCAGGTAGGCCCGTGTCTCCGCCAGCGTGTGCCGGGTACCGAACAAGTACGCAGCCACGCCGGTCAACGCGATGAAGGTAGGCGCGCATAGGCTGACGACGAGCCGGGCCAGGGCCACGGCCGGCAGGGTGGTCCGGGCATCGACCGGGTCAGCCACGGGCACGTGCAGGAACCAGGTCTCCCGCAGGTGGTCGAGGAGCATCAGCACCATCACCAGCCCGCGCAGGGCGTCGACGGAGGCGATGCGTGCGGTCGTGGCCGATCCCTCCGTCGACGCCCCCGGCATTCCCGGATGCACGCCCATCAGAACCGCGCCGTCATGCTGACGGTGACCCGCCTCGGCTCGCCGACGCCGACCCAAAAGCTGTTGTAGGAACGCTCGTAGTAGGCCTCGTCGAAAATGTTGTCGATGTTGATCCCGAAGCGCAGGTTCTCGTAGCGGTAGTAGGCCAGCGCGTCCGTCAGGACGTAGCCCGGCAGGCGGAAGCGCTCGTTGCCGCTGTCGCCGAGGCGCGATCCGACCGCTCGAAAGCCTCCTCCAAAGCCAAAGCCCTTCCAATTGCCCGCCTGGACCTCGTAGATGCCGAGTAGGCTGCCAGAGTGGCGCGGGATGTTGAGGAGCGGCGAGCCGACTCTTAGGACCTCGTCACGGGTGACCGCCGCGTCGATGAAGGCGTAGCCCCCGATCACCCGGAACTCCGGCGTGACCTGCCCGACGAGGCTGACGTCGAAGCCCTCGCTGCGCACGGCGCCGGCGGCGATCTGGAAGAAGAAGTCCGCTGGGTCGGTGGTCAGCACGTTCTGCTTCTCGATGTGGAAGGCGGCCGCCGTGACGCTGAGGCCATCGAACAGGTCGAGCTTGGCCCCGACCTCGTAGGCGAACCCGGTCTCGGGCGCGAAGGGCCGGGACGCGCTGTCGAAGCCAGTGTTGGGGCGGAACGAGGCGGCGACGTTGCCGTAGAGCGCCAGGAACGACAGCGGCTGGTAGACGAGCCCGGCGCGGGGCGAGAACCCGGTGCGGTCCTGCTCGGTCCGCTCGTTCGCGACCTTGTCGCGGAAGGTCTGGTTGTAGAAGTCAGTCCGGTTGCCGATCAGCAGCTTCCACTCGGGGCTCAGCGCGATCTGGTCCTGAAGGTAGACCGCAGTGTTCCCGACATTCTCGCTGGCGCTGTAGCGGCGCGTGAAGGGGGGCTTGGGCTGGCCGTAGACCGGGTTGAACAAGTCGATGGCGAACGGGTCGAGGCGCGGAGTCGAGCGCTGCAGGTTCTCGGTGCTGTTGTAGCGTTCGTGCTCCAGGCCGAGCAGCAGGGTGTGGGCGAAGGGCCCGGTCTCGAAGCGGCCGACGAGTTCGGCCTGGCCGATGGCGACGCCCCAGGTGAAGTCGTGCTGGCGGAACTCCCGCAGGAGCGTACGCCCGTCGTCTAGGATCCCGGTCGCGCCGGTCTGCAGGCCGGTGAGGCTGCCGGTGTTGAGATGGGTAGCGACCCGCAGCTGCCAGTCGGCGTTGAAGGCGTGCTCCAACCGGACCTGCAGGATGCCGGCCTCCGATACGGAATCGTCGCCTGGCTCGCCGAAGAACCGCGAGCGCGGAACGAGGCCGAGACGATTGTTCACCGCGACGGTGCCCCGGTCGAAGGTCTGGCGGTTGCGCAGGTACTGCGCCTCGAACGTGATCTTGGTGTCGGGGGTGACCTGCCAGCTCACCACCGGCGCCAGGAGCACCCGGTCGCCGTCGACGAAGTCGCGAAAGCTGTCCTGGCGGGCAAGAGCGCCGTTGAAACGGTAGAGCACGCTGCCGTCCCCGCTCAGCGCGCCGCCGGCATCGACCGTGGTTCGCGCGGTTCCGAAGCTGCCGAACAGCGTGCCCATCTCGACGAAGGGACGCGCCACCGGCTGCTTGGTCAGGATGTTGACGGTCCCGCCCGGGTCGCTACGACCATAGAGGGCACCGGCTGGGCCCTTCAGCACCTCGATGGACTGGACGTTCTGGGTGTCGGGCGCGCCGTTGTAGCCGCGGGCAACATTGAAGCCGTTGAAGAAGATGTCCTGCGTGGCGAAGCCCCGCACCGAGTACAGGGCGAGGTTCTGGGCGCCGAAGTCGTTCTGCTTGCCGACGCCGGGCACGTAGTCGAGGGCGCGCTCGACCCTGGTAGCGGCGGTGTCGACCAGGACCTCCCGGGGCACCACGTCGACCTGCTGCGGGACGTCCCGTCGCGGCGTCACCGTCTTGGTACCGCTGTAGAGCTCGGGCACACGATAGGTCGGCGCGGCCGTGTAGGTCCCCTCGACGGAGAGCGCATCAAGCACGACGGCGGTCTCTCCAGAGCGCGCTCCCTGGGCCGCGACGGCGGTGGGGATCGCGCAGGACAGGGCCAGTGTGAGCCAAAACGGATTCGATGGACGACGGGACAAAGCGGACGGCCTCGGCAGTGGCACGTCACCGCGAACGAAGCCGAAGCACACGCGACGCGCAGGCTCCCGCACCCGCCGGGGCACCCCGCCCAGCGCGTTTCGCGTGTGACCACGACTGACGGCAGGTCTCCTGGCTCGCGGGTCGTCGCCCTTCACCGTCTTCCCGAGCGAGGTGGCTCAGTGACGTCGGTGGTGAAGGGCTCGCCGCTCACAGTTGCGGGGGCAGCCGCGGCATCGGGCCAAGACCCTCACCGCGTTCCCTTTTGATCCTCCGGGGAGGAACCGTCACGGTCGGGGTAGCATGCGCAGCCCCTGGCCCGTCAACGGACCGCGAGCGATGGATCGGACGTTGTGCCCTGCCGGCGACACTTGTCCGCAGGAACCTGTCATTCGCCCGGCCAGGCCAGGATCTCGACCTGCTCGGGCGGCAGGGTGCGCCACCAGGCATCGGGCGCCCTGAAGGCCTCGTAGGTGAACCGAAGAACGGCCTCGGGCTGGCGGTGCGAGGGATCGATGCGACCGCGCTCCTCGTTGCGGGCCGTCAGGACCTCCCACGGCACGTCGAACACCTTCCACGCCACGACGAGCCCGTGACGGGCCACAATCCCGAGTTCGCGCTCGAACACGGGCCTGGTGAGATGGGTGTCCGCCAGCACGACGCTGAAGCCGTGCGCCAGGGCGGCCTCCAGGGCCGCCTCCTTGACCCGGTGCAGGACGTCCCGGGCCGCATCGTCATGGGAGCCCTGCCGGAGTTGCCAGTAGACCTGCCGGTCCGGTGGCCAGAGGGCCTGCCGGAAGTCGTCAAGTGTCAGGTGGACCCAGCCGTCGAGGGGATCGAAGCGGCGGGCGTAGGTCGTCTTGCCCGAGCCCGGGCAGCCGATCAGGCCGACCACCCGCCGGGATCGGCCCTCACGATCCATGCCGGGTACGGACGACGTCACGATCAGGCCGTCGCCTCGGCATCCTCGTCGTCGCCGACCGATGCCTCGATGATCTCCCCGCGTAGGTAGCGCCCCTGAGCCTCGGCGACGCGTCGCGCGCCCTGGGCATGACGGCTCGACACGGTGCCCCCTGGCGTCTCGGGCTCGCTGCGCTTAATCGCCACGAGTTCCGGGTCACCCCAACGGTCGAGCAACGCCTGGAACGCTTCGTAGCGTTCGGCATCGAAGGCGATGCGCTCGCCCATCATGTCCTTGTAGGGGTGGGCTGGATGAAGGCCGGCGCATGGGACCCAGCCGGCCGGGATCGGCGTCGTGGCCGCATGCGTCCGGCCGCTGCGCAGAAGCTTGGGCAGCACGTGCGTGTGCGGCCCTTCCGGGCTGGTACCGCCGGGACCGGGTATGGGAGCGTAGACTTCCACTCGTCCGATCCGCGCCAGGAACACCCGGTGCGGGCTCATGGCCACGAGATGTGGCCCGATGGGATTGGCGTGGTCGAACAGCGGCATGCCGGTTCCGGCCCGCAGCCGTGCGATTGCCTCCGGGTCGCGCGCACGCACGCAGGCATCGACGGCCGAAAGCCCGAGGCCGAGATCGAACAGGATACCGTCCCGGTCCTCGACCCGGGCGGCCTCCCTGTCCGGCCCGAGCTCCGTCACCACGGTCCTGCGGTTCATCCCGCAGGTCGCCTCCGGCAGGCAGAGGGCGAGCGCGTGGTTCCAGCCCGAGGCCACCGCGGTCTCGTATGCGACGGGCCGTAGGTCGGAGCTCGGGGTCAGGGCGATGGCCCCGCGCGCGGTCGCCATTCCCAGGCGCTCGTCCGGAAGGGGCAGGACGGCCTCCTCCGGATCGCGCATGAACTCGGCGATGGCGCCGAAGCTTCCGAGGCTCCAGGCCGTGCCCGGATCGGACAGCGCCTCGCGCAGGAGGGTCACGACGGCATCAGGACCGTTGGGAGAAGGCTGCATCGGTATCCTCCGGTTGAGGCCCTGAACGGCTCCAGGGCAGGATGTAGGGCGTTCCATCGGGCGCGGCCCCGCGCCGGACCGTGACGCCGAACACGTCGGCGAGCACACGGTCCGTCAGGGCGGCACCCGGAGGCCCATCGGCGGCGAGACGTCCCGCGCCGAGAACCACGATCCGGTCGCAGAACCGGGCGGCCAGCGAGAGATCATGCAGCACGGCAACGACCCCGGTCCCGGCGGAAGCCACGCTTCTCAGCAGCACCATGGCGTCAAGCTGGTGGGCCGGGTCCAGGGCGGTGATGGGTTCGTCGGCCAAGAGCCACTCGGCCTCGACGGCGAGCGCCCGGGCGAGCAGCACGCGCATCCGCTCGCCCGTCGACAGGGTCGGTTCGATGCGGTCGGCGAATTGCGCCGTGTCGGTCCGGGCCATGGCCCGCGCGACCGCGGCATGGTCGGACGCGTCGAGGCGGCCGAAGGCGCGCCGGTGCGGCAGCCGGCCGAGGGCGACGAGGTCCCGCACCCGCATCGGCCAACCGGCGCCCGCACCCTGGAATAGGACCGCGATACGCCTGGCACGCGCATCGCGGGCGATGTCGAGGAGCGGCGTCCCGTCGAGGGCCACCCGGCCCTGGCTCGGGACGAGGAGGCCGGAAAGGGCACGCAGGAGCGTGGTCTTGCCTGTGCCGTTCGGGCCGACGAGGCCGACGAGCTTGCCCGGCTCCAGGGACAGGGTGACGTTCGAAAGGACGGCGCGAGCGCCGAGGCGAACGTCAAGGGCTTCGGTCGCGAGACTCATGCGCCACGACCCTTCTCGCGCAGCAGCAGGACGATCAGGAACGGCGCCCCGACAAGCGCGGTGACAACCCCGAGCTTGAGTTCGGGTCGCGTCGCCAGGAGTCGTACGCCCAGGTCCGCTGCGAGAACCAGGGCCGCACCCGCGAGCCCACTGGGCCACAGGCTCGCACCAGGGCGTGCCCCGACCAGGGGACGGACGAGGTGCGGCACCACGAGGCCGACGAAGCCGATGGCGCCGCTCACGGCCACGCCACTGCCGACCGCCAGCGCCGCGCCCGTTACGAGCCGCAATCGAACCGAGACGAGGTTGAAGCCAAGGCTGGCAGCCGTTTCCTCACCGAGCGTCAGAGCATCCAGGGCGCGCGCCGTGGACAGCATCAGGCTCCAGCCAACTGCCATCAGCGGAAGGCAGAGCCAGACGTGGTCCATGCTGCGGTCAGCGAGCGACCCCATCAGCCAGAACACGATCTCCAGGGCCGCGTAGGGGTTCGGCGATAGGTTGAGGGCCAGGGCCGTCATGGCACCCGCGAGGCTCGACAGGGCGACACCCGCCAGGATCAGCCCGAGCGTCGAGCTGCCGCGTGCGGCCAGAAGGTTGAGGGCGAGCGCCGCCAGCGCGGCGCCGGCAATCCCGCCGAGCGGGAGGGCCAGACTGAGCGAGGCCGCGAACCCGCTGTAGAACACAATCACGGCCCCAAGGGCCGCGGCCGAGGAGATGCCGAGGATGCCGGGGTCGGCGAGCGGATTGCGCAGGTAGCCCTGCATCGCCGCCCCGGTCACCCCGAGGCTGAAGCCGACGAGTCCTCCGAGCAGGGCGCGCGGCAGGCGCAACTCCCAGAGGACGAGGGCCGGCAGGGTCGCGCGTCCGGTGAGAAGGTCGCCGGCCGCTGCCGGGATGTCGAACGGGGCATAGCCGACCGCGACGGAGGTCAGCGTCAGGATGAGCACCAGCAGGCCGAGGATGCCGACGACTGTCCGCGGTCCGGACGCCGGCTGCCTCGTCCGGAGGCGAGGCGGAAGTGGGGCGTTCATGGAGCGATCCGCTCGCGTGCGGCCGCGGCGAGCCGGGCCACGACCTCGGCGACCTGCGGACCGGGGCAGGTCCAGAGGCGGTTCGGGATCGAGACGGTACGGCCCTGCCGGCGCAGCACGTCTAGGACGGGGTGATGCAGCAGGGCGTCGGCGAGCGATGGTCTCCCGGGCTCGCCCTCGTCGAGGACGATGAGGTCGGCGTCGGCGAAGGCCGCGGCCTCCAGCGGGACCTGCCCGAAGCGGTCGCGGCCGAGTTCGGCGGCGACGTTGACGAGGCCGGCGGCGCGGATCACCGCGTCTCCGAGGCTGCCGGGAGCCACCGTGAAGGCGTTCGGACGCATGACGAGAGCCCGCAAAGGCTTGGCCGCCGGCACCACCTCGGCAAGACGCGCATCGAGGGCCGCCACCATGGCCTCGCCGCGCGTCGCGTATCCGAGCGCCGCGGCGACGGTCCGGATCTGCGCCCGCACCCCGTCGAAGTCGTTCGGCACACCGAGTTCGAGCAGCGGGAACCCGACGCGCTTCAGCAAGCCGACCGTCGTTCGCGTCGTGAAGGCGCCGGCCACGACGAGGTCGGGCCGGAGGGCGACGATCTCCTCCGACAGGCCGCGGGTCACCGCGATACCCGTGGCCTCCCGCGCCACGGTCGAGCCGCGCGGGTCGTGGGCGAGATAGGTCACGGCGGCGACCTGCTCGCGGTCGGCAAGCCGAAGGACGAGCTCGTCGGCGCAGAGGTTCATCGAGACGACGTGCCGTGGTCGGTCAGGCGCCGGGGCGGCCATTCCCCCGGTAATCGACCACGTCTGGCCGACGGCCAGCATCACCGTCAGCACCGGGAACCCCGACCGTCGTGCCATGTGCGGCCTCAAAACGTGGTCAGGCGGACGCCGCCGTACACGGCGAGGCCGGCGCCGAGGAAGCCGGTGGGGTTCTCGTAGCGACGGTCGAACAGGTTATCGACCCGACCGAACACGCTCACCGTCTCGCTCACGTCGTAGTTCACCGCCAGGTTGACCAGGGTGAAGCCCGGGTTCTTGAGCCGCGCCACCGAGAAGTCCCGGTTGCCGTCGACGAAGTGGCCCAGCACGAGCACGGTGCCGCTGACGGTCAGCCCCGGGAGGGGTGTCCAGAAGGCCGTCGCGCTGCCCTTGTGACGGGGCCGGCGCAGGAGCTCCTGGTGGGTGATCTCGTTCTTGGTCACCGTGTTGGTGTAGTCGATCCGGCCGGTGAGGGTATCTGAGAACCGGACAGCGACGAAGGCTTCCGCCCCGTAGGATACGGCCCGGCCGACGTTCTCGTTCGAGGTGAACGTCGCATTCGCGGTGATGAGGTTCTTGAAGTCGTTGGCGTAGTAGGTCGCGCCGACGAGGATACGGTCCCCCAGCGGCTGCTCGATGCCCGCATCGTAGCCGAGGCTTTCTTCCGGCCGGAGGTTCGGGTTGGCGAAGAAGTTCGAGGCGGGGAAACTCTGGAACAGTTGGCTCAGGGTCGGCGCCTTGAAGCCGGTGCCGACGCTGCCTTTGATCCGGGTCTCGGTGACGGACATGACGTAGCTCGGCGCGACGCGGAAGGTGGTGGCCGGCCCGAAGGCGTCGTTCTCGTCGTGGCGGATGTTGGCCACGAACGACGCTCGCTCGAAGGGCGTCAGCTGCACCTCCCCGTAGCCGGCCGTGTTGCCGTTGCGTGCCCGCAGGTTGCCGGCCCCGAACGGGCTCGGGTCGGTGGTCAACAGGGTCTCCTCGTCACGCTGCGCCCCGAACAGGACGAAATTGCCCGGCGAGAGCAGGTAGTCGCCGCGGTACTCGTAGCGGGTGCGCTCGCCCAATCCCGTGGTCGCGTCGGGGGTGGCCAGCGGGTCGAGAGGGCCCTGCTGCCGGTTGTAGAGGTTCGAGTAGTTGATGGCGAAGAGGTTGTGGAAGCCGGCGAACGGCGTCCACTCGGCCTCGTTGCGGGTGAAGACCTGCTGCACGTCGGCAGCGCTCCGGAACGCTGCCGGGAAGGCCGGGAAGGTGCTGAAGTCGGTGCCGGTGAACAGAAGTCGCGAATTGATGAATCGCGTGACCGAGTTGACCCGGAACGTGTCGGTGAACTGGTAGCCGAACTTCGCCGAAACGGTCTCGTTGTCGTAGAAGTTTGGATGGATCGGGCGTCCGAGCGGGACGAGGTTCGGCGGCGTCACCGGGGTCGCCGCCGCACGGAAGTGTTGGATCGAGACCGAATAGTCGAAGCCGTCCTCCGACCCGCTGATCCTGCCGCTTTGGTTGAAGGTCCCGAACGACCCGCCCTCGATGCGCAGGCTCGCCCTGGCCGGTCCCTCGCCACGTTTCGTCGTGAAGGAGATCGCGCCTCCGATGGCGTCGCTGCCGTAGAGGCCGCTCTGTGGACCCCGCAGCACCTCGATACGCGAGAGGTCGTCGGTTAGAAGCTGTCCGAAGTCGAACGATCCGTTGGGGTTCGACGGATCGGTGGCGTCGATGCCGTCGATAAGGACCTTCACGTGGTTCGAGTTCGAGCCGCGAATGAATACCGAGGTCTGACCGCCCGGGCCGCCGGTCTGCACGACGTTGAGGCCGGGGACCTGCTGGAGGGCATCCGGGACGGTGCGGCGCTGCTGGGCTTCCAGCGTGCCGGCGGTAAGTACGGTGACGCTGGAACCGACCTGGTCGATTGGGGTCGGCACGCCCGTGGCGGAAACCGATAGTTCGGATAGCGAGACCGCGGCCTCGCCTCCCCGGGGCACGTTCGCAAATGGCGCGGCGGCCTGTTGCGCGAGGACGGGAGCCGGCAGGGCGGCGCAGGCGAGCGCGAGCGTGCGCAGGCACGCGGTTCGGGAGGGGGAGGACACGGGACAAGCCTCGGGCGACGTCTGTGGCACGTCACCGCGAACGAGGCCTGGGCGCTTGCCTGTCGTGAGGACAGCCGAACGCCTCGACACCCATCAGGACACCCCGCCCGATGCGTTTCGCGTGTGACCACGACTGACGGCAGGTCTCCTGGCTCGCGGGTCACCGCCCTCTCATCGTCTTCCCAGGCCCGAAGACCCAGTGACGTGTTGATGATGGGCTCGCCGCTTACAGTTGCGGGGGCAGCCGCGGCTTCGGGGAGGCCCTTTCGGACCTCATCCTCACCGCGTTCCCTTTTGATCCTCCGGGGAGGAACCGTCGGGGACAAGGAGCGCGATCAAAGCGTCCGCCGTCAATGGCACGCAAAGGCTTTCCGACGATGTGTGCCTGGAAGGTTACAGGTCAGCACTTACGAAGGTTTGCCTCGGTGCTATGCAGCGTCCGCTTTTCAAAAATTCGGCCCGAAAGCAGACCTTCGCATAACCACCCATTGTGGTCGTTCATCTTCGTTCATCAGGTTGCCGGAAAGCGGACCTTCGGAGGACCTGCAAAGGGTCGTGGGCGGACGGTGAAGGACGACGCCACGCCCTCACGAGACTCAGTCTAGTTAGACGCTCAGACACGATTACCCTCGCTACGCGTCTATTGCACAACTCTATACGGACGTATGGTGTTGTCACAGGAGCCCGAGACACACCGATGCCCGACGCCATTCGCCCCCTGGTCGCCTACCTCCGGGTCTCCACCGACCGGCAAGGAAAGAGTGGGCTCGGCCTCGAGGCGCAGCGCGCGGCCGTCCAGGCGTTTGCGCAGGCCAACGGCTACATGGTGGTCGTGGAGTTTGAGGAAGTCGAGACCGGAAAAGGTGCCGACGCGCTGGAGCGCCGGCCTAGACTCGCGGCAGCCCTGGCTGCGGCCCGCAAGGCGAAGTGCGCCGTTGTGGTTGCCAAGCTGGACCGCCTGTCCCGCGACGTAGCCTTCATCGCCGGCCTGATGGCGCAGCGGGTGCTCTTCATCGTGGCCGAGTTAGGGGCCGACGCTGATCCCTTCATGCTGCACGTCTACGCCGCGTTGGCCGAGAAGGAGCGGGCCATGATCGCCAGCCGGACAAAGGCAGCGCTCGCGGCTAAAAAGTTGCAGGGTGTGCGCCTTGGCAACCACACCAACCTATTAGAGGCACAGGCGAAGGGCGCCAGCGCGAACCGGGCGGGGGCCGACGCATTCGCGGCCAACGTCCTGCCCGTGGTGTCCTCTATCCAGGCAAGCGGAACCATCTCGCACCGGAGGATTGCTGCGGAGTTGAATGCCCGGCGTGTACCAACGGCTCGCGGAGGCGATTGGTCAGCCGTGCAGGTTGGCCGCCTGTTGAGCCGGGCAGGCTGAAACTCAGGCCGTCCCCGCCAATTTCTAAGAGAAAATCGGGTTTTAGCCCCCCACCCCGGGCAAGAGGCTCGGCCGCCGTCAAAATAATGGGCGTCACGCGCGACCGTCCTGCGAACGGGCCGTACAAACCTTGTCCAGACAAAAAACTCGGTTCGCCCCCACCCAGGGGGTATTTCCTAAAAGGGCACACCGCCGAAAAATCCCAGAGTGAATTTCACCCTCGAATTGAGAATGCCGAATTACCCCATCGAGTCATACGCTTCTTCGAGGGGTCTCACTTCGACCGAACTTAAACCGGCGGCTCATAGCGTCCGGGTGAGCTGATACCGCGAATATCTGCCCGCTCGTATTTATCAGCGGGTATAAATTTTACGCCCTGGTCAAACAAGAAATTGCGAGCCCAGTTCTTAGACTGATTTTTCGATGGAAAAAGATTTACAGCTTGTAGAACGTCACTGTGGCTTGGATACTCAACCTCCGGAGATTCATAAGCTCCGACCATCTGCATTGTCCAAGGCGGAACGTAGAAAGTCCGAACGGTTTCGCAGGTAAATTCCAGCACTCCCGCGCAGAAAGCTTCGTCGCCAACCGAAATAGAAGCGGCTGCCTGGTGGACTAGATAACGAGCTAGCTTCGCAATATCTTCGGCACTGCCATCTGCAGGAATACGAAGAGTAGAAAGCCCCGCCCTATACATCTCGCTTGCGACTGAGTCTGCGAGACCGAGGGGACCATCCCCCTTTAAACCTTTTGGGCCAATAACAACACGAGCAAGAATTTCATGATTGCTGACGGGATTTCCCTGAGACCGTGAGCTAACCGCGTGCATTTCGCAGCGGAAAGAGCCGGGCGGGTCATCGATCGTAGCAGCGAACGAAGTAGGCCGCTGTTGAGCGTCGAAGAGATGAGCGAACGCCATGCAGGGCGTCGGGCTACTCGCCATAAGACGTTTCGCTATACGCCGCTTATTAGACGTTCAACATCGGGGGCCGCACGACCTACGCTGCCACGAATCGGATAAGTGCCCATGTCTAGCCAAGCTGACGCAGTCCGCCTCGATAACGCGATTCGCCCATCACCCTCGAAGGTCAGCAAAATGCGTACGTCAGCAACGTCAACCGCGAGATTAACAGCTCCATCCTCGTCCAGGTCGACCTGGAAAACTGCATCCGAGCTCGTGCGACTCAGAAACTCAAGGCTATCTCGAATTGCGGCCTCGCGTGGTGCCTCGGCGCCGAAACCATTCCACCCTGCACCGTAACGCTTCAGTCCACGTACCGAAACAATGGCATTTTCCGCTGAACGGGTCTCACGGCGAAACCGATCGAATTTAGGGTAACCCGAAAAATCGCCGCTGGATTGTTCTGTCCCAACCTGGTGCGACAGACCAGAAATAGCGGACCGGTAATGCACTGCCGCGTCGCGAGCTAACTCGCTCATATCGACGGATTGGTTGAGAATGGGAAGGGCCGGAGGGCTCATGCGGTTCTCTCGTCCATATCTATGGAAATGCGGCTTTGCATGCCCGTCGTCAAGATAGAACGCACAGCGATTTTCGAGCGGTTATGGAGCACATTAAAACGCTTCATAATCGCTTCTGTTTCCCGAGTGAGTGAGCCCGGCGTGATCGAGCTAACTAAGGAGTAAACTGCGATTGAACGAGGAGTGGGTGCGGCGTCCACCGGCTCAGCAAAAGCATCAGCATTTAGGTTGAGCAACAGGCGACCAATTTCACCATCGTCTTCAAACCAGCCCACGTGGGTATGCCATGCGGTTTCGCGGTCCAAATGATCGGGAGAGATGTGGTCGCCTTCACGCAAAACTTCTCGCCAGCTAGCACGCGGCTCGCTCGCGTCTCTCTCGATAAACCTATCCAGATAATCCAACCTGACCTGAGCGATCTGGGCACTCTCTGGGAAGGACGAAACCACTCGATCAACGACTTCCTTTAAAACCTCTTCAAAACCTTCCCACCGAATATATTGCGTGCTCTCTAATTGGACCGCGGACCTATTAGCATACAACGCCTGCAAATCTTTTCCTTCGGATGACTGCCGAACAAATCGCGCGCCGGGCATAACGTTCATAGTGAAACTTGGTACCAACCCCGGCACCGCGCTGGCCTGAGGCAAAAAGGCCGTGATGTCTTCGAATTTTGGAAGCTCGAGTATTCGAGAACACTCACAGAGGCTGTCGAATATGCCAAGCCAATCGTTTCCGCTTGTCGGTGCGGTGAACTCGATGGCCGCACTTACTCGTTCGATAGCATGCGCTGCATGAACTGGATCGAACATGCCGCTCATGGCTCTCATTCTCCTTGCTGCGGCACCGCTTATGGAGGCGCTAATGACTCAGCATACCCCCGGGGCCTTAATAATGAGAAATGGGAGAAGGCATGCTTCCCATGTGCTTCCCAAACAGCATTTCTGGGAAGCGACCAGATGAAAGATTCGAGCTAACACACTGACAGATATGGTGGGCGGTGAGGGACTCGAACCCCCGACCCTCTCCGTGTAAAGGAGACGCTCTACCAACTGAGCTAACCGCCCGGAGCGCCGGCCTTCGTCGCGCGGCGCGACGGCTTCGTAGCGGACGCGCGGGCGGGCGCGCAACCCCCTCCCCCGGCGGGCCTTTGGGTCCGGGCATGAAAAAGGCCCCGGCATGCCTGCCGGGGCCTCGTTTCGGGTCAGAGTTGCATCGACCTCAGTGGGCGATGACCGTCGCGGAGTCGTCGTCGGCGATGACCGGGCGGACCTTCGGGGCCGGCTCTTCCCATTCGATCGCCTCGGGGACCCGCACCAGGGCGTGCTGGAGCACCTGGTCCATCCGCGAGACCGGAATGATCTCCATCCCGTTCTTCACGCTGTCGGGCACCTCGGCGATGTCCTTGGCGTTCTCCTCGGGGATGAGGACCGTCTTGATGCCGCCGCGGAGCGCCGCGAGCAGCTTCTCCTTCAGGCCGCCGATGGGGAGCACGCGGCCCCGCAGGGTGACCTCGCCCGTCATCGCCACGTCGCGGCGCACCGGGATGCCCGTCAGCGTCGAGATGATCGCGGTCGCCATGCCGATGCCGGCGGACGGACCGTCCTTCGGGGTCGCCCCCTCGGGAACGTGGACGTGGATGTCCCGGCGGTCGAACAGCGGCGGCTCGATGCCGAAGTCGACGGCCCGCGAGCGGACGTAGCTCGCCGCGGCGGAGATCGACTCCTTCATCACGTCGCGCAGGTTGCCCGTCACCGTCATCTTGCCCTTGCCGGGCATCATGACGCCCTCGATCGTCAGCAATTCGCCGCCGACCTCGGTCCAGGCCAGACCCGTGACCACGCCGACCTGATCCTCCTCGTCGATTTCGCCGTAGCGGAACTTCGGCGGGCCGAGGAAGACCGGCAGGTTCTCCTCGGTGACGGCGACAGCCTTCACCTTGGTGATGAGGATCTCCTTCACCGCCTTACGGATCAGGTTGGAGATCTCACGCTCCAGGTTGCGGACGCCCGCCTCCCGCGTATAGCGACGGATGAGCATCAACAGGCCGGAATCGTCGACCTGCCACTCCTTGGCGTCGAGACCGTGCTTCTTCACGGCGCCCGGGATCAGATGCTTGCGCGCGATCTCGAGCTTCTCTTCCTCGGTGTAGCCGGCGATGCGGATCACCTCCATGCGGTCCATCAGGGGCGCCGGGATGTTCAGCGTGTTGGCGGTGGTGACGAACATCACGTTCGAGAGGTCGTAATCCACCTCCAGATAGTGGTCGTTGAACGTGGCGTTCTGCTCCGGGTCGAGGACCTCCAGCAGGGCGGCCGACGGGTCGCCCCGGAAGTCCATACCCATCTTGTCGATCTCGTCGAGCAGGATGAGCGGGTTGGAGGTCTTCGCCTTGCGCATCGACTGGACGATCTTGCCGGGCATCGACCCGATATAGGTCCGGCGGTGACCGCGGATCTCGGCCTCGTCGCGCACGCCGCCCAGCGACATGCGCACGAACTCACGGCCCGTCGCCTTGGCGATGGACTTGCCCAGCGAGGTCTTACCGACGCCGGGAGGACCGACGAGGCACAGGATCGGACCCGTGAGCTTGTTCGCCCGCTGCTGCACGGCGAGGTACTCGACGATCCGCTCCTTCACCTTGTCGAGGCCGAAATGGTCCTCGTCGAGCATGACCTGGGCGCCGAGGAGATCCTTCTTGATCTTCGAGCGCTTGCCCCACGGGATGCCGAGCATCCAGTCGAGGTAGTTGCGCACCACGGTCGCCTCGGCCGACATCGGCGACATCTGGCGCAGCTTCTTGAGCTCCGCCACCGCCTTGTCGCGGGCTTCCTTGGTGAACTTGGTCTTCTCGATCTTCTCCTCGAGCTCGGCCAGCTCGTCCTTACCGTCCTCGGAGTCGCCCAGCTCCTTCTGGATCGCCTTCATCTGCTCGTTCAGATAGTACTCGCGCTGGGTCTTCTCCATCTGCCGCTTGACGCGGGTCCGGATGCGCTTCTCCACCTGGAGCACGGAGATCTCGCTCTCCATCAGCGACAGCACGCGCTCGAGGCGCTGCGCCACCGTGGGGATCTCCAGGATCGCCTGCTTGTCGGCGATCTTGATGGCGAGGTGCGAGCCCACGGTGTCGGCGAGCTTCGAGGGCTCGTCGATCTGGGTCACCGCGGAGACGACCTCGGGCGAGATCTTCTTGTTGAGCTTCACATAATTCTCGAACTCGGCGATGACCGAGCGCGCAAGGGCCTCCGCCTCGACGCTGTCGCCGAGCTCGTCGGTGAGGGTCTCGGCCTCGGCCTCATAGTAGGTGTCGGACTTGGTGAAGCGGGCGATCTTGGCGCGGCCGGCGCCTTCGACCAGCACCTTCACGGTGCCGTCGGGCAGCTTCAAGAGCTGCAGCACGCTGGCGAGCGTGCCGATCTTGTAGATGGCGTCCGTCGAGGGATCGTCCTCGCTGGCGTTGATCTGCGTCGCCAGCAGGATGTGCCGGTCGGTGCGGACCGCCTCCTCGAGGGCGCGGATCGACTTCTCGCGGCCGACGAAGAGCGGCACGATGATGTGGGGGAACACGACGATGTCGCGCAAGGGGAGGACGGCATAAGAGCCCGTCGAGCCCGGAACGACCGGCTGGCGCGATTTCGATTGAGTCATATCGGACTTCCTCATGATGGACGCCGGGCAGTCACTCCTCCCAGGGAGCAAGCATCCTGCCAGGGGCCGACCGGGCCGCGAGGGGGTCGGAAGTGTCTTAAGGGACGGTCTTAGAAGACAGTCTGGAAAACGGTCTTGGACGGTGCGGCTTGTGGCGGGACACCGCACCTCAGGGGGTGAGCGTACGGCCGTCGCGCTGAGGCTTCAGATGGAAATCGGGGCGGATGGTTTCAAGCATCCGCCCCGAGGCTCGACCCAGACCTGACGAGACCCGCGCGGGGCCTCAGGCGCTGACGCTGGCCGGGGCTTCCTTGTTGCGGTCGCCATGGATGTAGAGCGGCCGGGCCTTGCCCTCGACCACCTCGGGGCCGATCACGACCTGCTCGACGGACTCGAGGCCCGGCAGGTCGTACATCGTCTCCAGGAGGATGGTCTCCAGGATGGAGCGCAGGCCGCGGGCGCCGGTCTTCCGCTCGATCGCCTTGCGGGCGACCATGGAGAGGGCCTCCTCCTGGAAGGTCAGGTCGACATTCTCCATCTCGAACAGGCGCTGGTACTGCTTGACCAGGGCGTTCTTCGGCTCCTGCAGGATGCGCTTCAGGGCGGTCTCGTCGAGGTCCTCCAGGGTCGCCAGCACGGGCAGGCGGCCGACGAACTCGGGGATGAGGCCGAACTTCAGCAGGTCCTCGGGCTCCACGTTGCGGAAGATCTCGCCGGTGCGGCGGTCGTCCGGGGCCTGAACGGTCGCGCCGAAGCCGATCGAGGTCCCCTTGCCGCGGGCCGAGATGATCCGCTCGAGGCCCGCGAAGGCGCCGCCGCAGATGAACAGGATGTTGGTGGTGTCGACCTGCAGGAATTCCTGCTGCGGGTGCTTGCGGCCGCCCTGCGGAGGCACGGAGGCGACGGTGCCTTCCATGATCTTCAGCAGCGCCTGCTGCACGCCCTCGCCCGAGACGTCGCGGGTGATCGACGGGTTGTCCGACTTGCGCGAGATCTTGTCGATCTCGTCGATGTAGACGATGCCGCGCTGCGCCCGCTCGACGTTGTAGTCGGAGGCCTGGAGCAGCTTCAGGATGATGTTCTCGACGTCCTCGCCGACGTAGCCGGCCTCCGTCAGGGTCGTGGCGTCCGCCATGGTGAACGGCACGTCGAGGATGCGGGCCAGGGTCTGGGCCAGCAGCGTCTTGCCCGAGCCGGTCGGCCCGATCAGCATGATGTTCGACTTCGCCAGCTCGACGTCGTTGTGCTTCGAGGCGTGGGCGAGGCGCTTGTAGTGGTTGTGGACCGCGACCGAGAGGACCTTCTTCGCGAAATCCTGACCGATGACGTAGTCATCGAGGACGCGGCGGATTTCCTTCGGGGTCGGCACCCCATCGCGCGACTTCACCAGGGAGGATTTCGACTCCTCGCGGATGATGTCCATGCACAGTTCGACACACTCGTCGCAGATGAACACCGTCGGGCCCGCGATCAGCTTGCGGACCTCGTGCTGGCTCTTGCCGCAAAACGAGCAGTACAGCGTGCTCTTCGAGTCGTTGCCGCCAGTCTTGCTCATATCGGTCTCCGTTCGCGGGCATGGCGCCGGTCCGGGGCGCACACGCATCCTTCGAATTTAATGGCGTCCGCCTAAAGAAACAGTCACCTGCGCGCATCTGCCGACTTCGATCAGACTGGCGATGCAAGCACGCGACCGCGACGGGATCAAGGCAGGCGCCCAAAAAGCGCCCCGCCTCGAAACGACGCGCCGGGTCGGACGGCCCGGCGGTCCCGGTCGAGCTTACGCGGCGACGGGCTCCGGCCGCTTCTGGATCACCTCGTCGATGAGCCCGAACTCCTTGGCGGCATCGGCCGTCATGAAGTTGTCGCGCTCCAGTGCCTGGACGATGGTGTCGTAGTCGCGGCCGGTGTGCTTCACGTAGATCTCGTTGAGGCGCTTCTTGAGGGCCTCGATCTCGCGGGCATGGATCAGGATGTCGGTGGCCTGGCCCTGGAAGCCACCGGAGGGCTGGTGGACCATGATCCGGGCATTCGGCAGGGCAAAGCGGTGGCCGGGCTCGCCGGCGGTGAGCAGCAGCGAGCCCATCGACGCGGCCTGGCCGACGCAGAGCGTGGTCACGGGGCAGCGGATGAACTGCATGGTGTCGTAGATCGACAGGCCGGAGGTCACGACGCCGCCCGGCGAGTTGATGTAGAAGGAGATTTCCTTCTTGGGGTTCTCGGCCTCGAGGAACAGCAGCTGCGCGACGATCAGCGATGCGCCGTAATCCTCGACCGGGCCGGTCAGGAAGATGATGCGCTCGCGAAGCAGGCGCGAGTAGATGTCGAAGGCACGCTCACCGCGGCTCGACTGCTCGACCACCATGGGCACGAGCGCGCTGTTATAATAGTCGACCGGATCTCTCATCATCACGTGCCCCAGCTACAAGGGGTCCGGCCGCGCCGCGAATCGGGCGCGCACCGGACGTTTCAGCGAACTACGGCGATGGTGAACATCGCCTTACTCTCGAGCCCGCCGCCCTCGTGGGAGCAGCCGGGCTCAATCGGCCTTGGCGACGGCGGGCAGGCCCTCGTCGGTTCCGGTCGAGGCGGACGCGTCGGTCGCGCTCTTCGTCTCGGACTGGCCCTCGGCACCCGCCTCGGCGTCGTCCTCGTCGGCGAACAGCGCCTCTTTCGAGACCGGCTCCTCGGTGAGCGTCACCTGCGCGAGCACGTGGTCGACGACCTTCTCCTCGAAGATCGGCGCACGGAGCTCGGCGAGCGCCTGGGCGTTCTTGCGGTAGAAGTCCCAGACCTGCTGCTCCTGTCCGGGATACTGCCGCACCCGGGCGATCAGCGCCTGGTTCACCTCGTCGTCCGAGACCTTGATATCGGCCGTCTCACCGACCTGTGCAAGCACCAAGCCGAGGCGGACGCGACGCTCGGCGATTTTGCGGTACTCGGCGGTCGCCTTCTCCTCGGTGGTGCCCTCGTCCTCGAAGGTCTTCTCGCGGGACTTCAGGTCCTGCTCGACCTGGGCCCAGACGGCGGCGAATTCCTGGTGGACGAGGCTCGGGGGCAGCTCGAAGGCGTACTTCGTGTCGAGGGCGTCGAGCAGGTCCTTCTTGAGCTTGCGGCGGGACTGCGCCTCGAAGTCGCTGCCGATGGCGGTGGAGACCGCCTCCTTGAGCTTCTCGAGGGACTCCATGCCGAAGGTCTTGGCGAGCTCGTCGTCGATCTTGGTCTCGCCCGGGGCCTGGATCGCCGTGACGGTCACGTCGAACTCGGCATCCTTGCCGGCGAGGTGGGCGGCGCCGTAGGCCTCCGGGAAGGTCGACTTCACGACGCGCTTGTCACCGACCTTGGCGCCGACGAGCTGCTCCTCGAAGCCGGGGATGAACGAGCCGGAGCCGAGCTCCAGGTCGATGCCCCCGCCCGTGCCGCCCTCGAACTCGGTGCCGTCGATGCGGCCGACGAAGTCGATGGTGACGCGGTCGCCGGTCTCGGCGGCGGCCCCCTCCTCGCGGGGGGCGAAGGCGCGGTTGGAGGAGGCCATGCGGGTGATGGCCTCGTCGACCTCCGCGTCGGAGGGCTTGGCCACCTGCTTCGTCAGGCTGACGTCGGACAGGTCGACGAGCTCGAAGGTGGGCAGCACCTCGAGGGCGACGTTGAACGAGACGTCGTCCTTGGCGTCGAGGGCGCGCTCGACGATCGACTGCTCGCCGGGGAACTCAATCTTGGGCTCGAGGGCAAGCTTGAGGTTGTTCTCCGTGACGATCTTCTGGTTCGCCTCGTTGACGGCGTTCTGCAGCACGTCGGCCATGACCGAGCGGCCGTAGAGCTTGCGCAGATGCGCGACCGGCACCTTGCCGGGACGGAAGCCCTTGATCTGGGCCTTGTCCTTGAGGGTCGACAGCTCGCTGGTCAGGCGCTCCTCGAGCTCGTTCGCAGCGAGCAGGACCTGAAACTCGCGCTTCAGTCCCTGGGAGAGTGTCTCGGTCACCTGCATGGTCGTCTTTCCGCTGTCGTCCGTGTGATCGCGCAAATTCGGTTGGTCCCTCGCGGCCCGCTCCTGCGGGCCCCACGAGGTCGGCGCCGGAACGATGCGCCGCCGGGGGCCGGCTTCGTGCAGCGGGCCGGCCGGCCATCGCACTGAGCCAATCCGTTCCCGATGGCGATGGACTGGTGCGGGCGGAGGGGCTCGAACCCCCACGTCTTGCGACACTGGAACCTAAATCCAGCGCGTCTACCAGTTCCGCCACGCCCGCAAGCGCCAACGCCCGGCGCGCTTTCCGCCGCCAGAGCGGGGTCCTATAGCACGCGCGCCACGGGCCGCAGCAAAAAAATCGGGGCCTGCCGCCGATCGCTCCCGGCATCGGCGACCGCCGCCGGGGGGCGATTTGGCGTCCGCCGAATCCCCATTCTACAAGCGCTGCCCGGACCGCGATCACCGCCTGGACGCGCGCCGCGCCCTGCCCTCCCCCGATGCCGAGGTTTCATGCCGAACACCCGATCGCTCGTGCCGAACGATCCCGTCTCGGCCTCGCGCCGCGCCCTGCTGGGCGGCGTCGCGGCCCTGGCCCTGCTGCCCCGCGGCGCCCGTGCGCAGGGGACGAAGGCGCCGTCCGCCCCGGCTGCTTCCGTGCCCGCCCCGGCCGCTGCGGGCCCCGCCCGCACCCTGACGGCGGCCCCCGGCACCCTGCGCCTGAAACCCGAGCCGGCCGCCGCGACGCCGGTCTGGTCGTTCGACGGCCAGGCCGCGCCGCCCGTGGTGCGGATCCGGCTCGGCGAGACGGCGCGGCTGAAGGTCGAGAACAGGACGGACAAGCCGCTCAGCCTGCACTGGCACGGGGTGCGCAACCAGAATCCCATGGACGGCGTCGGCGGCGTCACCCAGGCGCCGATCGCCCCGGGCGCCGACTTCACCTACGCGTTCGTGCCGCCGGATGCCGGCACCTTCCTGATTCGTCCGCTGGTGGTCGGCGGCTCGAGCGAGCCCTCGGGCCGGGGCCTCGCCGGCGCCCTGGTGGTCGAGGAGGCCACGCCCCTGGCCGTGGACCAGGACCTGACCCTGCTGATGCAGGACTGGCGGCTCGACGACGCGACGACCCTGCTGCCCTTCGGCCAGCCGCTCGTCGCGGCGAGCTCGGGGCGCCTCGGCAGCCTCGTCACGCTGAACGGCGTGCCGGTGCCGGCCCCGATCACGGCCCGCCCGGGCAGCCGCCTGCGCCTGCGCCTCGGCAACGTCTGCAACGCCCGCGGCACCCGCATCCGCTTCGACGGCGTGAAGGTCTACGTGCTGGCGGTCGACGGCCAGCCCACCGACACCTTCGAGCCCCTGCGCGCCACCCTGCCCTTCCCGCCCGGCACCCGTTACGACCTCATGCTCGACATGCCCACCGAGGCCGGCGCCAAGGGCGCGATCACGGCGCTGATCGGCAACGGCATCGCGCTCGCGACCCTCTCGACCACGGCGGAAGCCGCCGCACCGCCGCGACCGCCGATCGCCAAGATCGGCGACAATCCCCTGCTGCCGGCCGAGGTGAAGCTGCAGAACGCGGTCCGGCGCGACATCACCCTCACGGGGGGCGCCCGCCTCGACAAGGACAAGCCCGCCGCCGAGCCGGTCTATACCGGCGACCCGTCCCGGGTCTGGTCGGTGAACGGCGCCCCCGGCACGGCCGGGATGGCGCCGCTCTTCTCGGTCAAGCGCGGCCAGGTGGTGGTGCTGGCGATCCGGAACGAGACCGCCTTCCCGCAGTCGCTGCACCTGCACGGCCACGTCTTCCGGCTGCTCCACCCCCTCGACGACGGCTGGGAGCCCTACTGGCTCGACACCTTCCAGCTTCTCGAAGGCCGCACGGCGCGGATCGCCTTCAAGGCGGACAATCCGGGGCGCTGGCTCATCAGCGCCACGGTGCTGGAGCGGTTCGACACCGGGCTGTGGACCCTGTTCGAGGTCAGCTAGGCCCCGAGCAGCGCGCGGAGAACCTCGGGCATCCTCTCCGGCAGGTCCTCGGCGATCAGGCCCGGCCCTTGGCGCAGACCCGCATCGCCGTGGAGCCAGACCGCCGCGGCCGCCGCCTCGAACGGGTCCATCCCCTGGGCCAGGAGCCCGGCGACGAGGCCGGCCAGGACGTCGCCGGCGCCGGCGGTGCCGAGATAGGGCGTGCCGTGATCGTTGATGGCGGCCCGTCCATCGGGGGCGGCGACGACCGTGTCGGCGCCCTTGAGGACCACGACGGCGCCGGCCAGGGCAGCGGCGCGGCGGGCGCGCGTCAGCTTGTCCGCCTCCGGATCGACCGCGTCCGTACCCTCGAACAAGCGGGCGAACTCGCCCTCGTGCGGCGTCAGCACCGCGGCGGACCCGCCATCGGAGAGGTGGGCCCCCAGGAGGGCGGCCTGCCCCGTGAAGCTCGTCAGGGCGTCGGCGTCGAGGACGAGGGTGCGCCCCGCCGCGGCCGCCACCGCCACGAGATCGCGGGTGGCCGCGCCGATTCCGAGGCCCGGGCCGGCCAGGACCACGTTGAGGCGCTCGTCCACGAGGAGGTCGTCGAGGTCGTCGGCGCTGTCGCAGGCGCGCAGCATGATGGCGGTGCAGTGGGCGGCGTTCTCCGCCAGGGCCGCGCTCGGCGAGACCAGGGTGACGAGGCCGGCGCCCACGCGCAGCGCGGCGCGGGCCGCCATCCGGGCCGCCCCCGTGCGATAGGCGGGGCCGGAGAGGACGAGGGCGTGCCCGCGCGTGTACTTGTGGCTCGCGGCACTCAGCCGCGGGAAGGCCGCCTCCCAGAGGCCCGGGCCGTTGCGCCAGGACGGCGCGTCTCCGGCCAGGCCCGCCTCCAGCGCGTCCGCGCCGGTCCCGATCTCGGCCACCCGCAGGGTGCCGCAATGGCTCCGTCCGGGCTGGAGCAGGTGTCCGGGCTTCAGGGCCACGAAGGTGACGGTCTCGGTCGCCAGCACCGCGACGCCGCGCACGGCGCCGGTGTCGCCGTCGATCCCGCTGGGCACGTCGACGGCGAGGACGGGGCAAACGGCCTGCCCGAGCCGGTTCACCAGGGCGGCGACGTCCCCCTCGAGATCGCGTGCGAGACCTGCGCCGAACAGGGCGTCGACGACGAGGCCGTAGGCCGAGAGATCGCCGACCGCCGAAAGCGCGAGCACGGGTCCAATCCAGGCCTTCGCCGCCTCGGCCGCATCGCCGGGCAACGCTGCGGGCGGCACCAGCCCGGCAAGGTCGACCGGATGGCCGGCCTCGACGAGGCGGCGGGCCGCCACGTAGCCGTCGCCGCCGTTGTTGCCCGGTCCGCACAGGACGAGGATGCGCGCACCCGCCCCGGCCAGCACGCGGGCCCGCTCCGCCACGGCGGCCCCGGCCCGCTCCATCAGGTCGAGGCCGGGGGTTCCGGCCGTTATCGCGGCTGCATCGACCCGGCGCATCGCCTCGACGTTGAGCAGATGCAGGGTGGTCATGGGGGATTCCTTCTGGAATGCGTGCCGGGATGTCTGCCGGCTGCTCGTCTGGGGCTCATGAAACGGCCTAAGGCCCGCCATCCGCTCAAACGATTTGCGGCACCTGCATGTTTGTTGTGCAGTTTTCCGCCCTCACCGAACAAATCGGCGTGGCGAAGGCGGGACGGCGATGATACCAACGATGGATCAAGAAGCATCGAGGTCAGGCCCGCCCGGCATGAAGAAGATCGAAGCGATCATCAAGCCTTTCAAACTGGACGAGGTGAAGGAAGCTCTGCAGGAGGTCGGCCTCCAGGGCATCACCGTGATCGAGGCGAAGGGTTTCGGACGCCAGAAGGGCCACACCGAACTCTATCGCGGGGCCGAGTACGTGGTCGACTTCCTGCCCAAGGTGAAGCTCGAGATCGTCCTGTCGGATGCCCTCGTGGAGGGCGCCGTCGAGGCGATCCGCAAGTCGGCCCAGACCGGGCGCATCGGCGACGGCAAGATCTTCGTTTCGACCATCGAGGAAGCCATCCGCATCCGCACCGGCGAGACCGGAACCGACGCGATCTGAGGCCTCGGGTCCCCGACCCGGACGCCCGGCGAAAGACTCCGCCCCGTGGACGATCGACGGGAAGGCCTCGCGCGGACACCCCCTCGGCCTGGATCCGGCCTCGTTCCCGGAGAGGCGCCCCGGAGGTCCCGCCGCACCGCTCGGCGCGCTCCGATTCTCCCCCGCCATGCGGACAGACGCGCGCGGCGTCACGGACATCCGATCCCATCAGGGCTCTCCGACCTGCCAAGACGGCCGAAAGGCGGATCTAAGTTTCTGTTTTTGCGTCTGTTCTCGCGGCGGCCCGGTGCCGAGCGCCGAGAAATTGCGCTGGCCCGGACGCTCCACCTGCGCTAAACGCTCGACGCCCAAGACGCTACACGCCCGCGACGCTCGACGGCTAAGACCCTTCCGCTCTGCGGCGCGCCGGCGCACGCTGCGGCAAAACCACGGCCGCAACGGGCCGAGACATGAAGGAGACCCCCAAGGATGGCCAAGACAGCAGCCGACGTCCTGAAGGAAATCAAGGACAACGACGTCAAGTACGTCGACCTTCGGTTCACCGATCCGCGCGGTAAGTGGCAGCACGTCACGTTCGACGTCTCGCTGATCGACGACGAGATGTTCTCCGAAGGCACGATGTTCGACGGCTCGTCGATCGCCGGCTGGAAGGCCATCAACGAATCCGACATGCTGCTGATGCCGGACCCGGCCACCGCCTGCATGGATCCGTTCTTCTCGGCCTCGACCATGTCGATCGTCTGCGACGTGCTCGAGCCCTCCACCGGCGCGCCCTACAGCCGCGACCCGCGCGGCACCGCCAAGCTGGCTGAGGCCTTCCTGAAGTCCACCGGCATCGGCGACACCATCTATGTCGGTCCCGAGGCCGAGTTCTTCGTGTTCGACGACGTGAAGTTCGGCTCCGACCCGTACCACACCGGCTTCCAGCTCGATTCGACCGAGCTGCCGACCAACGGCTTCACCGACTACGAGGGCGGCAACCTCGGCCACCGCGTCGCCACCAAGGGCGGCTACTTCCCGGTGCCGCCGCAGGATTCGGCGCAGGACATGCGCGGCGAGATGCTGGCCGCCATGCAGTCCATGGGCGTGAAGGTCGAGAAGCACCACCACGAGGTGGCGTCCGCCCAGCACGAACTGGGCATGAAGTTCGACACCCTGACGCTCCTCGCCGACCACATGCAGATCTACAAGTACTGCATCCACCAGGTCGCCCAGAGCTACGGCAAGACCGCGACGTTCATGCCGAAGCCCGTCTACGGCGACAACGGCTCGGGCATGCACGTGCACCAGTCGATCTGGAAGGACGGCAAGCCGCTCTTCGCCGGCGACAAGTACGCCGACCTCTCGCAGGAGTGCCTCTGGTACATCGGCGGCATCATCAAGCACGCCAAGGCGCTGAACGCCTTCACCAACCCGTCGACCAATTCCTACAAGCGCCTGGTGCCCGGCTACGAGGCCCCCGTGCTGCTCGCCTACTCGGCGCGCAACCGCTCGGCCTCCTGCCGCATTCCGTGGACGACGAACCCGAAGGCCAAGCGCGTCGAGGTCCGCTTCCCCGACCCGATGGCGAACCCCTACCTCGCCTTCTCGGCCCTGCTGATGGCCGGCCTCGACGGCATCATCAACAAGATCGATCCGGGCGCGGCCATGGACAAGGATCTCTACGACCTGCCTCCGCGCGAGCTGAAGAAGATCCCCACCGTCTGCGGCTCGCTCCGTGAGGCCCTGCAGAACCTCGACCGCGACCGCGCCTTCCTCAAGGCCGGCAACGTCTTCACCGACGACCAGATCGACTCCTTCATCGAGCTGAAGATGACGGAGGTCATGCGCTACGAGATGACCCCGCACCCGGTCGAGTTCACGATGTACTACTCGCTCTGAGAGCGACCGAGCCGGGCCGCGCGCCCGGCTCACCGGATGACGGCGCAACGCCGGGGCCTCGCGCGGGGCTCCGGCGTTGTGCGTTTCCGACGACCTGCGGAATCCCGACTGTGGGTCGCGGCAGGCCCCGAAGGCGGAACCATGACCCCGCCAGCGGGCTTGCCGCCCCGACGTGAGGGCCGGGACCGGGATGCAAACGGACGACCAGCTTCAGCGATCCCGGCGGGGCGACCGCTTGGAGCGTACCAACGCCCTGGTGCAGACCCTCGCGATCCTCGCGGCCGGCGCATGGGCGGTCTACACCTTCATCTACGAGGCCCGGATCAAGCCGGCCCTGGAGCCGCCCGCCGTCTCGGTGACCACGAGCCTCGTGCGGGCCGGCGAGCGCGACCGGCACGTCGCCATCCGCTCCACGGTGACGCGCAAGAACGTCGGCCAGACCGGCGTGCGCGTACTCGGCCTCGTCTACAACGTCACGGGGGTACGGGTGCGCTTCGATGCGTCCTCCAGCGGCAAGCCCGAGGACGGGCAGGCGTCGGCGGATCGCACACGGACGGCGCGCGCCTACGACTTCGCGGGTTCCGGCGAGGCGATCCTGCGCGAGGGCCGGCTGTTCGCCGGCGCCACCGCGGCAGGGGGCGAGCCCTCCGATCTGAATCCCGGCGAGTCGGTCTCGCGCGACCTCATCGTCTATGCCGACCGCGACCGCTTCGACTTCGTCCGCTTCGAGGTCAGCCTCGCCTACACCAAGGGCGACGAGCCCCCGGTGCTCCTGACCTTCGAGACCGCCCCGAACGGGACCCTTGCGTTGAAACCCGACGCGGATTGCCGGGCGGACCCGCGGACCTGCGATCGGCTCAAGACCACGGATTTCGGCACGGAATTCTCGCTCTGGTAAGGGCACGCGACACGGCGACATCGATTCAGCGACGAAGACGGATGCCTCGACGAATCGAACGCCCTGACGTGCCCGACGCCTCGTCACGCAATCTTGCGCACGATATTTCCGCGCACCACCACCCGAAATCGGACTTTCCCCGCGCCTTGGCGTAAGCAGGCTGCAAAGGCCTCCGCAATCGCGAGACGGCCTGCACGATCGTGCGAGGAGTGAAACGCCATGCGGATGTCCCACCGCGCCGCCGCCCTGAGCGCCGGCCTGTTCCTCGCGGCCCTGGCCGCGCCCGTGACCGCCTGGGCCGCCGCGGGCGACGATGCGGCCGAGCGCGACGCGCGCTGGAAGGATCTGCAGCAATCGATCTTCGGAAACCGCCCGGTGGAGACCGCCAAGCCGCTGGTGCGGATGGACCTGCCGGACCGTGCCAACGACGCCTCCCTGGTGCCCCTGACCCTGACGATCGCCGACAAGGACCGGATCAAGGGCCTCTACCTCGTCATCGACGACAATCCGGCGCCGCTGGCCGCGCACTTCACCTTCGGCCCCGCCGCCGATCCGGAGGAGCTGAAGCTGCGCGTCCGGGTCAACACCTACACCAACGTCCACGCGGTCGCGGAGACCAAGGACGGCGCGCTCGTGCAGACCACCCAGTTCGTGAAGGCCTCCGGCGGCTGCTCGGCGCCCATGGGGATGACCGACGAGGAGGCGATGAAGGGCATGGGCGACATGCGCCTGAAATTCGCCGATTCAGCCCCGGGCAAGCCCATCGCCGCGACCCTGATGATCCGCCATCCGAACTTCACCGGCCTGCAGATGAATCAGGTCAGCCGCGAGTACACGCCCGCGCGCTACATCAACCGGATCAGCGTCACCTACGGCGGCAAGAACGTCTTCGTCATGGAGGGCGACATCTCGATCTCGGCCAACCCGGTCATCAACTTCGCCATGCTGCCCGAGGGCAAGGGCCCGGTCACGGTGGTGACGCAGGACAACCAGGGCGGACGCTGGGAGCACAGCTTCGATGCACCGGTCGCCAGCAACTGAGCGCCTCCGCCGCGCCGCGGCCGCCTTCCTGGTGGCTTGCCTGGCCGCCACGGTTCTGACCGCCGCGTCCCCGGCGGACTCGCCGGTCGACGTGCCCGAGCCCGCCGGCCTGTGGGAGGGCGCGCTCCAGGGTTACACCCCCAAGACCCTGGCGGGCGCCACGGTCTTGGACGGGCCTCAACTCGACGCCCTGATCGCGGGCGGGTCGGTCGTGCTGATCGACGTGTCCGAGGCCGGCCCGACGCCGCCGAACCAGCCGGCCGGACGCCTGTGGCGGCCGATCCACCGGGCCATCCCGGACAGTACCTGGCTGCCGGGGGCCGGGTCCGGGACCCTCACCCCTCCGGAACAGACCGCGCTCGCCGACCGGATTGCGGCCCTGACGCAGGGGGACCGCGGCCGGGCGATCGTCACCTACTGCCACCCGGATTGCTGGGGCAGCTGGAACCTCGGCAAGCGCCTGATCGGGCTCGGCTACCGGAACGTCCACTGGTATCCCGAGGGAATCGAGGGCTGGCAGGAGCGCCACGACACGGCGGCGATCCACCCCGACGAAACCTGGACGCGACGCGCCCAGGACGGCGCCGGGCCCTGAGGCCCGATTCACATCCAAGCCGAGGCAAGCCCTTCCATGCTGTACCGCCGCTCGCTCCTCGCCGTCCTGGCGCTCGCGCCCCTCGCCCTGTCTGGGCCGGCCGCCGCCGAAACGGTGCCCTTCACGCCCGAGGCCTTCGCGGCCGCGCAGAAGGCGGGCAAGCCAATCCTCATCGAGGTCAGCGCGCCCTGGTGCCCGATCTGCAAGACCCAGAAGCCGATCCTGGCCAAGCTCGCCGAGCAGCCCCGGTTCAAGGACCTCGTCATCTTCGACGTCGACTTCGACACCCGCAAGGACGTGCTGCGACAGTTCAACGCCCGCATGCAAAGCACCCTGATCGCCTTCAAGGGCGAGACCGAGACCGGCCGCTCGGTGGGCGAGACCCAGCCCGAGTGGATCGAGGGCCTCGTCGAGAAGACGCTTTAGGACGCTCCGATGGGCGCGAGCCTGGGACTGGCCTTCCTCGCCGGCCTGCTGTCGGTGCTCTCACCCTGCGTGCTGCCGCTGCTGCCGCTGGTCCTCGGCGCCGCCGCCTCCGAGCACCGGTTCGGGCCCCTGGCGCTCGCCGGGGGTCTTGCCCTCTCCTTCGTGGCGATCGGCCTGTTCGTGGCCACGATCGGCTTCGGCCTGGGGCTCGACACCGGGATCTTCCGGACGGGCGCCGCCATCCTGATGATCCTGCTCGGCCTCGTGCTGATGCTGCCGGCGGCGCAGACCCGCCTCGCCGTCGCCGCCGGTCCGCTGAGCAACTGGACCGAGGCACGCTTCGGCGGGCTCGCCACCGCCGGCCTCTCGGGGCAGTTCGGTGTCGGCCTCCTCCTCGGCGCGGTCTGGAGCCCCTGCGTCGGACCGACCCTCGGGGCGGCCTCGCTCCTCGCCTCCCAGGGGCGCGACCTCGGCGCCGTCGCCCTCACCATGGTTCTGTTCGGCCTTGGCGCCGCCCTGCCCCTCTGCATCCTCGGCACCCTGTCCCGCGCCACCCTGGTGGGCTGGCGCGAGCGGATGATGGGCCTCGGCAAGGGCCTCAAGATCGCCCTCGGCCTCATCCTCGTGGTGACGGGACTCGCGATCGTGCTCGGCGTCGACAAGGCGCTGGAAACGCGCCTCGTCGACGCCTCGCCCGACTGGCTCACGCGGCTGACGACGCGGTTCTGACGGCGGAGCCCGCCGGGCGGTGGGCTTGGAGCGCGCCGGCACCCCGGCGTATCCAGGAACGGCATCCCCGGAGGTCCTCCCATGTCCCTCGTCGTCCCCGTCATTCTCGGCTCCGTCCGCTCCGACCGGCAGGGCCTGCGCGCTGCCCGCTTCGCCATCGGTGAACTGGAGCGCCGCGGCATCGAGGCGCCCCTGGTGGACCCGGCCGAGCTGAAGCTCCCCCTCCTCGACCGGATGTACAAGGAATACCCGAAGGGAGAGGCCCCGGCCGTCCTCGAAGACCTGGCGACGCTCTACCGGCGCGCGGACGCCTTCCTGGTCGTCTCGGCCGAGTACAACCATGCGATCCCGCCCGCCCTCTCGAACACCCTCGACCACTTCCTGGAGGAGTATTCCTGGCGGCCCTCCGGCATCGTCTGCTACTCGGCCGGACAGTACGGCGGCGTGCGGGCGGCGATGCAGCTCCGAGCGATGATGGCCGAGCTCGGCGCCTCGAGCATCCCCTCGCTCCTACCGATCCCCCGCATCGGCAAGGCCCTGGACGAAGCCGGGGCAGCCCAGGACGAGTGGCTGCCGAAGGCCGCCAAGCGCTTCCTCGACGAGTTGGTCTGGTACGCCGAGGCCTTGCGGGCGCAGCGGGCGAAGGGAACGCCCTACTGAGAGGCATCGTGATCCGGGCTGGCGCGAGGCTTGCCCTCGGGTTGGGACCGATCCCTCGCGCCGAGCGCCCTTCATGTCCGAGACCACCACGGAACTTCGCACGCTCCTCGCCAACCTCGTGCGGGCCGCCCTCATGTCGGACGACCGGGCCAGCGCCCTCTGGCGCGAGGCCGCCCGGCAGGGTCAGGCGAAGCTGGCCGCGGCCCCCGCCCGAACCGAGGGCCTGACCATCGAGGGCTTCTGGACCCAGGGCGTGCGCGAGGCCGAGGCCCCGGAATATCGCGAGGCCGAGGGACAGGTGGAATTCGGCTTCCCGGCCCTGTGCCCGTTCACCCTGGCCGAACTCGTTGCGCCCGGCTTCGACGTCGATGCGGCGGTCGAGCGCCTGCGCAAGTCGGCTGCCACCGGCTGAACCATGTTGAGGGCCGGGCCCGCGCCGTTGCCGGGGCGGGGTCCAGCGCCCATGTTACGGAGCAGACGTCGGGGTGCGCTCCCGCCCCCCGGCGAGACACGTCCTCTTCGCGTATGGCTTCGCGCCCACGCAGCGAGCCGGATCCCTTGGCAAAACGCATCCATCCCAATCCCGGCGCCGCCGGCCTTCCCTCCCGGGAGCAGATCCTCGCCTTCATCGCCGCCTCCACCGAGACGGTCGGCAAGCGCGAGATCGCGGCGGCCTTCAACATCAAGGGCGCCGACCGGATCGGCCTCAAACGCATCCTGAAGGAGATCGAGGAGGACGGCGCCATCGCCCGCGGGCGCGGCGGGCTCGCGCCCTCCGGCCGCCTGCCGCCGGTGGTGCTCGCCGACATCACCGCCCGGGACCGCGACGGCGAGTTCCTGGCGAGCCCCGCCGAGTGGGACGTCGGCAACGGCGCCACCCCGAAGATCACCGTCGCCACGCCCCGCGGCGGCAAGCGCCCAGGCCAGCCGGCGCCGGGCATCGGCGACCGGGTGCTGCTGCGCGTTGAGGCCAGCACCGGCGAGCCGGGCCGTTACACCGGCCGCGTCATCAAGGTGCTGGGCAAGAGCAAGTCGGACATCATCGGCGTCTTCCGCGCCGGCCCCGAGGGCGGGCGGATCATCCCCGTCGAGAAGCGGGCACAGGGCCGGGAAGTCGCGATTCCCGCCGGCGAAGAGGGGGACGCCCGCGACGGCGACCTCGTCAGCGTCACCCTTCAGCGCGAGAGCCGCTTCGGCTTGGCCCAGGGCCGGGTGCGCGAGCGCCTCGGGTCGCTGGGCTCGGAGAAGGCCGTCAGCCTCATCGCGCTGCACCTTCACCACATCCCGCACGTCTTCGCCGCCGCCACCCTGGCGGAGGCCGACGCCGTGGTACCGGTGGGGCTCGCGGGCCGCGAGGATTGGCGCACCGAACCGCTGCTCACCATCGACCCGCCGGACGCCAAGGACCACGACGACGCCGTGATGGCGACGTCGGATCCCGACCCGGCCAACGCGGGCGGGTTCGTCGTCACCGTGGCGATCGCCGACGTCGCCGCCTACGTGCGTCCGGGCTCGGCCCTCGACCGCGAGGCTTTGGTGCGCGGCAACTCGGTCTATTTCCCGGACCGCGTCGTGCCGATGCTGCCCGAGCGCATCTCCAACGACCTCTGCTCCCTGCGGGAGGCCGAGGACCGGCCGGCGCTGGCCGTCCGCATGGTGATCGCCGCCGACGGCACGAAGCGCCGGCACAGTTTTCACCGGGTGATGATGCGGTCGCGGGCCAAGCTCAGCTACGCCCAGGCCCAGGCCGCCATCGACGGCTTCGCCGACGACGTCACCGCCCCCCTCCTCAAGCCCGTGCTGCGACCCCTCTGGGAGGCCTACGCCGCCCTGCGCGAGGCCCGCGACGCCCGCGGACCGCTGGCCCTCGACCTGCCCGAGCGCAAAGTGCTGCTCGACGCGGACGGGGCGGTCGACCGCGTGGTGGTCCCGGCCCGCCTCGATGCGCACCGCCTCATCGAGGAGTTCATGATCCAGGCCAACGTCGCGGCCGCCGAAACCCTCGAGCAGGCGCGCCAACCCCTGATCTACCGGGTGCACGACGAGCCGGCCCTCGAGAAAATGCGGGCCCTCGGCGAGGTCCTGGCCTCCATCGGCATCAAGCTGCCGAAGGAAGGCATCCTGCGCCCGGCCCTGTTCAACCGCATCCTCGCCACCGTGGCGGAGACCGAGCACGCCATCTTCGTCAACGAGGTCGTCCTGCGTTCGCAGGCCCAGGCGGTCTACGCCGCGCAGAACCTCGGCCATTTCGGCCTCAACCTCCGGCGCTACGCCCACTTTACCTCGCCGATCCGGCGCTACGCCGACCTGATCGTCCACCGGGCCCTGATCTCCGCCTGCCGCCTCGGCTCGGACGGCCTGTCCTCCGAGATGTCCGTTGCGGCCCTCGACCAGATCGGCGAGCAGATCTCGGCCGCCGAGCGGCGGGCCATGGCGGCCGAGCGGGAAACCATCGACCGTCTCATCGCCCATCACCTCGCCGACCGGGTCGGCGCGACCTTCACCGGCCAGATCTCCGGCGTCACACGGTCCGGCCTCTTCATCAAGCTCGACGAGACCGGGGCCGACGGCTTCGTGCCGATCTCCACCATCGGGGCCGACTATTACCGGCACGACGAGGCCAAGCACGCCCTGGTCGGCGAACGCTCGGGCGAGACCCATCGCCTGGGCGACCGGGTCGAGGTCCGCCTGGTGGAGGCGGCCGCGGTGGCGGGGGCCCTGCGCTTCGAACTGCTCTCGGAGGGACGGGCTCGGCCGGAACGCAATGCGCGCCCCGGGCCGAACCGCTCGGTCCGCAAGCCCGGCGCGTCCGGCCGGCCGCCCGGCATCCGCAACACCGGGTCGCGCCATCGCGGCTCGCGCCGTTGAGGGGAAGGGTCTAGGCTGGGCGCAACGCGAGGAGCCGAGATGACGGACACGATCGAACCGGTCCATGGCGAACGCACACCGCTGGTGCGATCGCTGGCGCGTGGCTTCATCGGCCGCTGCCCGCATTGCGGCGAAGGCCGGATCTTCGGCCGCTTCCTCAAGGTCCGGCCGCATTGCGACGTCTGCGACCTCGAACTGGCGCATCACCGGGCCGACGACCTGCCGCCCTACATCGTCATCTTCATCGTCGGCCACATCGTCGGGTACTTCCTCCTCGAGACCGAGACGAACTACGACGTGCCCCTCTGGTTTCAGCTGACATTCTGGCCCCTCGTGACCCTGCTCGCGTCGCTGGCGCTGCTGCAGCCGGTGAAGGGCGCGGTGGTCGGGCTTCAATATGCGCTTGGCATGCACGGCTTCGCCACGCTACCGGTGCCGGGGACGGTGACGGGGCCGCAGGGCGAGGAGAGGCCGCATGGACCAGGCGACGGGCGTGCGGTCGACCGAGCCGCCGGATTCGGGCCCGCCTGAGGCGCAGGCCCGCAAGGCGGGCCTGCGACCGCGCAACGCCGCGACCCTGATCCTCCTCGACCGGAGCAAGCGCGCGCCGCGGATCCTGATGGGGCGCCGCCATGCCGGCCTCGCCTTCATGCCCGGCAAGTTCGTGTTTCCCGGTGGCCGGATCGAACCGGGCGACCGACACATGCCGGTGGCCGGCGCGCTGCCGGCGCGCAGCCACGACGCCCTCGCGGTGAAGGTCGCCCGCGGCGGCGAGGGGCTCGGCCGCGGGCTCGCCCTCGCGGCGATCCGCGAGACCTACGAGGAGACCGGTCTCCTGCTCGGAACGCGCGACTACGGCCCCCCCGACACCGCCCCCGCCGGAACCTGGACCGCCTTTCGCGAGGCCGCCGTGCTACCGGATCTCGAGGCCCTGCACTTCGTCGCCCGGGCGATCACCCCTCCGGGCCGGCCGCGCCGGTTCGACACGCGCTTCTTCGCGGCGGACCGGAGCGCCATCGCGCAAGAGATCCCCGGCGTCGTCTCGCCCGACTCGGAGCTTGTGGAACTCGCCTGGGTGAGCTTCGCGGAGGCGCGCGCCCTCGATCTGCCCCGCATCACTCGGGTCGTCCTCCACGACCTCGAAGCGCAGGCCAAGGGCGGCTTCGCGCCCTACCGGACGATCCCGTATTACTACGAGCGGAACGGCAAGCGTCAGCGTGAAACCCTATAGACGGAACCGCTTTCCTCTCGACGCCGTTGATGAACAACAGATCGTGAGGAAGGGAACCGGACAATGTTGAAGGGCGGATTGCTTTGGCTGATCGGTATCCCGATCCCCATAATCCTGCTGATCTACTTTTTCACGTCTTGGTTGCGTTAGCAACACGAAGTCGATGAACGTCGAAAGCCCGCCCTGGATTTCACCGGGGCGGGCTTTTTGTTGAGTTTGGTTGCGGGGACAGGATTTGAACCTGTGACCTTCAGGTTATGAGCCNATCGCCTGGGCGGGGCTCAGGCCCTGGGGAAGCGGCACCAGCCAGGTTAGCAACACGAAGTCGATGAACGTCGAAAGCCCGCCCTGGATTTCACCGGGGCGGGCTTTTTGTTGAGTTTGGTTGCGGGGACAGGATTTGAACCTGTGACCTTCAGGTTATGAGCCTGACGAGCTACCGGGCTGCTCCACCCCGCGCCAACGTTTGATCGTTTGAGAGGGAACGGCTCATTGGTGAGCTGTCTTGTTCTGTGCAGGTCTGGCGGCGACCGACTCTCCCGTGTCTTGAGACACAGTACCATGGGCGCTGGTGCGTTTAACGGCCGAGTTCGAGATGGGAT
>NZ_LMNE01000016.1:0-54473 GCF_001423285.1 Methylobacterium sp. Leaf111
AGAGCGTGAAGGAGATGCCACTGCGCATCCCGCCAGACTCGCAGGACAGGCCTCAAACCGAAACCCCACGCGGACTCAACCGTCAGACCTTAACCACTAGCCGTCGGATCGAACGCCGGACGGTCGGCCCTGGCCGGCGGCGGATCGCGGATGGGTCGCCGGGCTGGTCGCCCGCGGCCGGCCGTAGGGCGCGAGCGCCGCCGCGCATGCGGCGGACCGGCGGGCCGGCATCCGCGCCGCGCCGCCGGCGGAAGGTCTCGGGCCCGGCCTGCGCGATGCGCCGCT
Organism: Methylobacterium sp. Leaf111; assembly: GCF_001423285.1. Lineage (NCBI taxonomy): Bacteria > Pseudomonadati > Pseudomonadota > Alphaproteobacteria > Hyphomicrobiales > Methylobacteriaceae > Methylobacterium > Methylobacterium sp. Leaf111. Next base: position 286 of record NZ_LMNE01000016.1, read on the forward strand.
CGTCGCGGCCGTCGAGGGCGCGGCAGGCGTCCGAGAGCGCCGTGAAGGCGAGCGTCCCCGCCGATGAGACGCGGCTGTGGGCCTCGAAGCGCAGGCCGTTGCGAGCCTCCTCGGTCTCGGCCTCGTGCAGGAAGCGCGTGTCCAGTTCCTCTGCGAAGGCCAGGAGGAGGCCGGTGGTGCGCGGCGCGCCGATCAGGGCGACGATCTCGTCGTACGACCATCTCGTTTTCGATGCGGCGATCGACGAGGCCGGATTCCGCGACCGCCTGGTCGGCGGGCGGCATCGCCCCTGCCCCCGACGACAGCCATTTGTCGACCATCCGGTCGAGGGCGGCCCGGTCGAACGGCTTGCCGATAGGGTCGTCCATCCCGGCCTCCCAGAACATCCGGATCTGCTCGGGCAGGACGTTGGCCGTCATGGCGATGATCGGCGCCGCCAGGCGTTCGGCTTCGTTGGATGTGATCGGCGACCTGCGCGCGAGCCGGCCTGGAGCGGAGCCGTGACCGGGCAGGCCACGCATCAACCTCGTCGACGAATGTCGGTCCATGCGACGTTGCGGGAGGGGCGTCCCGGCGGCACGTGGGAGCCCGGAGCGATGTCCGGGCTTCACGCTTTGGAGGGGCTCCCCCCAACTGCCCTACACCGTAGCGAAATCGGGTTAGTGCGCGCGTCCCTTGGATGCGGCCGCTAAGCCCACCATGGCGGTTGCTATGAAGTCTTAAAAATCCGTTAATCATTTCTGCGGGGACAATATTCGAGAGCCACAAATTCAATTTCAATCGGAAAATTTAGGAGGGCGCAATGCTTGAAGTCGTTCCAGACCGGGCAGATCATCATCTGAGATCTTCGGAATCTGCGCATGCGTTGCATCTCTACGACGCGGCATCCGAGCGCCTGACGCCGCAGATCACCTCGACGCCGGCGATCAAGCAGGCAGTGGTGATGGCCGGCGGCAAGGGGACGCGGCTCCATCCCTACTCGGCGCTGTTCCCCAAGCCCCTGATGCCGCTCAACGACATGCCGGTCCTGGAGCTGCTGCTGCGCCAGATGAAATGCGCGGGCATCACCGACGTGATCCTGGCGGTGAACCACCTCAGTCACCTGCTGGAGGCGTTCTTCCGGGACGGCGAGCGTCTGGGCCTCAACATCCGCTACCGGCTGGAGGACCAGCCCCTCGGCACCGCCGGCGCCCTCGGCGCCATGCTGGACGACCTCGACGAGGCCTTCTTCGTCACCAACGGCGACCTTCTCACGACCCTCAACCTCAAGAACATGATGGCGGCCCATCGGGAGGCCGGGGCCGACATCTCGATCGGCGTGTTCGAGCGCGAGGTGAAGATCGATTTCGGCTTGATCGAGATCGACGAGCGCAGCCGCATGACGGCCTATCGCGAGAAGCCGAAGAGCACGCACTTCGTCAGCATGGGCGTCTACGCCCTGTCGCGGGAGGCGGTGCGCCAGCACCTCGTGCCCAACACCTTCCTCGACATGCCCAACCTCATCGCCCAGGTGAAGGCGGCCGGCGGCGACGTGGCCTGCTTCCACGAGGATTGCGTCTGGCTCGACATCGGGCGTCCCGACGACTTCGCCCTCGCCCAGCAGATGTTCGTCTCGGATCGCAGCCTGTTCCTGGCCTCGTGACCCGATGTCGTCGCACCAGCCGGGTGGCGGCATCCTGATCAGCGGCGCGGGGGGCTTCATCGGCCGGGCCCTCGCCACGCATCTCGACGGGCGCGGACTGCCCGTCGCGTCGGTCGGCACCCGGCGGGATGTCCGGGCCGAGCACTGGACCGTGGCGCCCGGGCACTGGAGCGTCGCGACCTGGGGGAAGGCCCTCGACCATTTCCGGCCCGCCACGGTGTTCCACCTCGCCGGCGCGACGCAGGGGACGCCCGAGGGGTTGCAGGCGGTCAATCTCGGCCTGGCCCAGGCGCTCTTCGCCGCCCTGCGCCGCACCGGGCTGCGCCCGACCGTCATCCTGGCGGGAAGCGCCGCCGAATACGGCGAGGCCGTGGTCGACGGGGTTCCGGTGCGGGAAGACGCGCCCTGCGCACCGCTCACGGCCTACGGCCGGAGCAAGCTCGCCCAGACCCGGGCCGCCCTCACCTTCGCGGCCGAGACCGGAATCCGCGTGCTCGTGGCGCGGATCTTCAACCCGATCGGGCGGGGATTGCCCGGCCATCTCGCGCTGGGCGACTTCGCCCGCCAGATCGACGCGTTCGGTGCCGGCGGCGGAACCCTCGTCACCGGCGACATCGAGGTCTGCCGTGACATGCTCCTCGTCGAGGATGTCGCCTGGGCCCTCGCCGAGCTCGCCGCCAATCCGGCGGCCTCCGGGGTGGTCAACCTGTGCACCGGCGTCCCCACCCGCATCGGCGACCTCCTGGAGGGCATGATCCTGGCCTCCGGCAAGCCGATCACGATCGCCCATGACCCGGCCCGGCTGCGCCGCGGCGAGCGCCGGGTCATCGTCGGCTCGCCCGACGCCCTGGCCGCCCTCGGCGCGAAGCCGCCGCGGCGCGACCTGCGCCAAGCCGCCGGTACGATGCTGACGGCGCCCCTGCGCGCCGCCTGAGCCTGCCGTCCTCCCAGCCTTCAGGAGTCCACCCATGTGCGGAATCGTCGGAATCGTCGGCCGCGAGGCGGTTGCGGGGGCCGTGGTCGAGGCGCTGCGGCGCCTGGAGTACCGGGGTTATGATTCCGCCGGAATGGCGACCCTGGAGGCGGGCCGGCTGGAGCGGCGCCGGGCCGAGGGCAAGCTCGTCAACCTCCAGCTCAAGCTGATCCAGTCGCCGCTCACCGGCCCCATCGGGATCGGCCACACCCGGTGGGCGACCCACGGGCGGCCCAACGAGACCAACGCCCATCCGCATGCCACCGCGCGCCTGGCGGTGGTCCATAACGGCATCATCGAGAACTTCCGCACGCTCAAGCGGCGGCTGGAGGCCGACGGCGTCGCCTTCGAGACCGAAACCGACACCGAGGTCGTGGCCCAGCTGGTGAGCTGGCACATGGAGCGCGGCCTGGACCCGGTGGAGGCGGTGGCCACCACCCTGCCCCAGCTGCGCGGCGCCTTCGCCCTCGCCTTCCTCTTCGCCGGCGAGACCGACCTGCTGATCGGGGCCCGCCACGGCGCTCCCCTTGCTGTGGGGTTCGGCGCGGGCGAGACCTATCTCGGGTCGGACGCCCTGGCGCTGGCCCCGCTGACCGATTCGATCACCTACCTGGAGGACGGCGACTGGGCCGTGCTGACGCGCCAGGGGGCCGAGATCCGGGATGCCGCGGGGGCGCCAGCCTCCCGGGCGCGCCAGACCATCGTGACGCAGAACTACCTGGTCGACCGCGGCAACCACCGCCACTTCATGGCCAAGGAGATCCACGAGCAGCCCGAGGTGGTGGGCCGGACCCTGGCCCATTACATCGACCTCGCGGCGAGCCGCGTCCGGCTTCCCGTGACGCTTCCCTTCGACTTCGCCGACCTGACGCGCCTGTCCATCACCGCCTGCGGCACGGCCTACTATGCCGGCCTCGTGGCCAAGTACTGGTTCGAGAGCCTGGCGCGCCTGCCGGTCGAGATCGACGTCGCCTCCGAGTTCCGCTACCGCGAGGCCCCGCTGAGCCGGGGCGAGGCCGCCCTGGTGATCTCGCAATCGGGCGAGACCGCCGACACCCTCGCCTCCCTGCGCTACGCCCGCGCCCAGGGTCAGCACATCCTGGCGGTCCTCAACGTGCCGACCTCCACCATGGCGCGGGAATCCGATGTGGTGCTGCCGACCTTCGCCGGACCCGAGATCGGGGTCGCCTCCACCAAGGCCTTCACCTGCCAGCTGACGACGCTCCTGTGCCTCGCCATCGCGGCGGGCCGGGCCCGCGGGCATCTCGACGCCGACGCGGAGCGCCGGCTCGTCGACGCGCTGATCGCCATGCCCGGCCTCCTGGCGCAGGCCCTGCGCCAGGAGGCCGAGATCCAGGGCCTGGCCCAGGAGATCGCGAAGGCCCGCGACGTGCTCTATCTCGGCCGCGGCACCCCCTATCCGCTCGCCCTCGAAGGGGCCCTGAAACTGAAGGAGATCTCCTACATCCACGCCGAGGGCTACGCGGCGGGCGAGCTCAAGCACGGCCCGATCGCCCTGATCGACGAGGCGATGCCGGTCATCGTGATCGCGCCCCACGACGCGGTGTTCGAGAAGACGGTGTCGAACATGCAGGAGGTCGCCGCGCGCGGGGGACGGATCGTCCTCATCGGCGATGCCACCGGGGCGGCCGCGCACGGCCTGGATACCCTGGCGACGGTGATGATGCCGGAGGTCGAACCGGTGGTGGCTCCGATCCTCTACGCCGTCCCGATCCAGCTCCTGGCCTACCACGCGGCCGTGACCATGGGGAAGGACGTCGACCAGCCCCGCAACCTCGCCAAGTCCGTTACCGTGGAGTGACCGTCACGGGGTCGGCCCCCAGGGAAACGGCCCGTCCCGGGGCTTGCGCCGTTCTGGCATACCAGACCCGCGCCCGGCGAAGTGGTGCCGGCCGGAGGACCCGTTAGGAAGGACGGACGCTTTCCTCCCAGAGGCGAACACCTCCACCCGCCCGGCTCCGGCCGCGGCGGGTTTCTTGTGCGGGCGTCAGGATTTCGGAACCGGTTTGTCGACCTTGGGGTGGCGCGGCTTGACCCTGGCGTAACGGGTCGCGAGGGACCGTGAGCCCGCGGGCTGCAGGCGCATGTCGCCGTAATAGTCGTTTCCGCTCGGGCCGAACGATCCGCCGGTCACCACGCCGGGGGTGTCGGGCGCACCCATCAGGTGATCGAGCGGTCCGGCCGCCACGGTCGCGGCGTGGAGCGAGACGCAGAGGAGCAGGCCGGCGGCCGAGATGTAGCGCATGACCGGACCCTAATCCGCCTCCCCTGCACGGAGCCTTAACGAAGCCCTGGCGGGAAGCCGTAGAGCCGGTGCGGATCGTCGACGAAGTACTTCCGCCGCCGCTCCGGGTCCGGAACCCAGTCCGCCACCAAATCGAGCAGCTCACCGATGGCGGGCATCGGGCCCCAGGTCGCCACGTGCGGCCGGTCCGAGCCCCAGAAGGGAGCGATCCGGCGTGGCCTCGTTCAGGGCCCGCGCGAACGGGACCGTGTCGGCGTAGGGCGGCCCCGCCGTGGAGGTGTGGGACGCGCCCTGGAACTTCAGCCAGGCGCCGTCGCGCACGAGGTCGACGAGGGTGCGGAAGCCCGGATCCGCGAGGCCCGCGGAGGTGGGGACATGGCCCATGGGATCGCCCATGGGATCGCCCATGTGATCGATGACCACCGGCACCGGCAGGTCGCGCGCGTCGAGGAGGACCTGAAGGTGCCAGCCCATCTCGCGGGCGAGCTGCCCGTAGGCCTCGACGTCGGCGAGACCGACGCCGCCGCCGACGAGGACGTTGAGGCGGAGCGCCGTCACGCCGGCCTCCTGGAGCGCGGCGAGCGCCCGGTGGGGCAGGCCGAGGGGAATCAAGTCTTGCCCGACCTCCTGTCGATCCGCGCAGGCCTTCTCGATGACGCCCGGCCCGGAGAAGCCCGGCCGGCTCCTCCGGGCCCACCCGCGTTCAGGGCCGCCGCCGCGGCTGGAGGTTCAGGGCTTCAGTTCTGTTGCGGCGGCTGCTGAGCCCCGCTCGGCTGCTTGTCTTTCTTGTTCGCCTTGCTGTGCCCGACGGCGCAGCCGGCGGCGGCGCCCATCTTTCCATGCCCGGCCATGTGTCCGGCGACGCCGCCGACGACCGCCCCCTTGATGCAGCCCTTGGCCTCCGCCTGGCCCGCGAGGGCGATGAGACCCAGGGCGAGGCCGGCCGTCCAGGCGAGACTGGTTTTCACGGATGACGCCTTGTTCATGGATGATTCCTCCGATTGCCGTGAGCGTCCAACCGGATGCGGGATCGGCGTGTTCCAGCGGGGAACGGAGACGGGACGGATCGGCGACGGCGCGAAAGGCTGTGGTCCGGGCCGGCCGCGCCCATTGCCGGCAACCGTTCGTCCGCCACATGAGGCGTATGGCCAGCGATCTTGAGCACGAACGGCATCGCCGTCCCGATGAGATTTCCCTGCCGACCCTGAACGAGGCCACCCGGCTCCGTCTCGGCCGTCAGCTGCAAGCCCTCTACGAGCCCGTCATCGACGAGCCCCTCGACCCGCGGCTCGCCGAGCTGATGGTCCAGCTCGACGCGGACCGGGACGCCTCCATCGGCCCCGGTCGATCCGCCTGACCCGTCGACCGCATCCGGCACGGTCCCGACGTCCGGCCGTCACATACAACTTCTATGACCCGATCCGAGCTTCCCGATCCCGTCCGGTCCGGGCCCGGGATTCCCGGGGCCCGGAGCCTCTGGACCGGGAGCGGCACCGGGCACCGGAGACGACACCATGGCGAAGACGCTGAGATCCTGGACGACGGCCCTGTGCCTCCTGTCGCCCCTCCCGGCCGCGGCGCAGTCGGCGCAGACCCTCGCCGCCCTGAAGGGGCTCGCGCCCGTCAGCGCCCTGGGCGCGAGCGAGACGGGACGGGCCGCCCTCGACGCCAACCTGACGGTCACGGGCGCGATTCAGGCCGGGACCGGCGCGGTGCCCTTCCTGTTGCCGCTCCGCGATCAGCGTCAGCTCGCCCTGCGCGATTCCTTCATCACCGACGGAAACGCGACGGAACTCGCCGACGGGCTCGGCAGCAGGCTCGGCGGCGTCTACCAGGCCAAGGCCCGCTACGCCGCCGACGAGACCTTCACCAACGTGGCGCCGTCCGTCGCCGACCTCCTCGGCTACACCAACCACGTCGCCAAGTCCGACTCGAACGCGGGCAAGTACTTCTTCGCGAACGCCACCACCAACGGCAAGGCGCCGGTCTCGGAGGCCGCCGCCGTCCTCCTGACGGAGCGCGGCGGCACGACGGACGTGTTCGGCAAGGCCTATGGCCGACCCGCCGGGACGCCGGGGAGCGATGCCCACGGCGATGCCCGTCCGTTGCAGACCCTGCCGAGCCTGTTCGCCTATCGCGGCACCGACTACTTCGGCCGGCCGTCCCACAGCCTGGACTGGCTGCGCGGCCCGCGCATGAACCTGCTCGACAGCCCTTCGTATCCGAGCGGGCACACCACCTACGGCTACACCGAATCCGTCGTGCTCGCGATCCTGGTGCCGGAGCGCTACCAGCAGATGATCACCCGCGCCGCCGAGTACGGCACCAACCGCATCGTCGTCGGGGCGCATTACGCCATGGATGTGCTGGGCGGACGGGCGGTCGCCCTGCACGCGGTCGCCCATCTCCTGGCCAACGATCCCGCCTATGTGGGCCAGATGCGTCGCAACCCGGCGGTGGTCGCCGAGATGGGCCGCGAGACCCGCGCGGCCGTGACGATCCCCGATTATCGGGCGGCCGTCGAAGCCGCCCGCACGGACCTGACCGCCTTCCTGAAAGACGCCTGCGGCGGCACCGTCGCAGCCTGCGCGAGCGCCGATACCGGACGCTTCCGCGAGGCCGCCGCCAACGCGGCCCTCTACGACGCGACCCAGACCTACGGCCTGCCCGTCGTGCATCCGCAGCGGGTGGGCACGACGGACGATGTCGGCCGGCTCGCGCCGGAGGCCGGACACCTGCTCACGGCCGCCTTCCCGGTACTCAGCCTCGCGGAGGCCAACGCGATCCTGACGGAGACCCAGGGACCGGGCGGCGGGTTCCTGGACGACGGATCGGCCTTCGGCATCTATGCGCGTCTCGATCTCTACGCTGCCGCCGGCAAGGCGGCCGCCCTGGCCGCCGCCAAGCAGGCCCCGTCTCCGGCCCCCCGGTGAGACCGGCGGACGGGGCTCGCCGGGGGACCGGCGACGGCCCCGGGCCTCAAGGGTCGGCCGCGGCGACCAGCCAGGCACAGAACGCGCGGACCGAGGGGTCGTCCGCGCGGGCCTCCGGCACGTAGGTGAAGTAGCTTCGGGCCGGCAGGGAGGGGCCGGCGAAGGGGCAGGTCAGCCGGCCGGCTGCGACGTCGTCGGCGATCAGCCGCTCGGGCCCCATCGCCACGCCGAGGCCGTCGAGGGCGGCCTGGAGCGTGAGGTAGAAATGCTCCAGCGTCACCGAGGCCCGCGGCTCCAGGCCCGGCACCCCGGCGGCCTCCAGCCATTGCGGCCAGACCTGGGGCAGCGTCGCCGCGTGCAGCAGCGTGTGACCCCGGAGCTGTCCCGCCTCCGTGAGCGGCAGGCGCCGCAGCAGGGTGGGACTGCAGACGGGGATGCGGCGCTCGGTGAGGAAGGGGCGCCCGATATGGCCCGTCCGCCGGTCGGGGCCACCTCGGATGGCGACGTCGAAGGGCTCGGCCAGGTTGGCCAGGGGCACGTTCGAGGTGGTCAGGCGCACCTCCACGGCGGGATTGGCGCGCTGGAACCCGGAGAGCCGCGGGATCAGCCAGCGCAGGGTGAAGGTCGCCAGCGCGTTCACGCGGAGCAGGCGTGGCCGTCCGCGCTCCACCTGTCGCGTCGTCGCGAGGGCGATGCGGTCCAGGGCGGCGCCGATCTCGGCGAGGTAGCTCGCGCCTGCCTCCGTCAGGACCACGCGGCGGTTGTGCCGCTCGAAGAGGGGCTGGCCGAGCCAGGCTTCGAGCGCCTGGACGTGCCGGCTCACCGCCCCGTGGGTGACGCGCAACTCCTCGGCGGCCCGGGTGAAGCTGGCATGGCGCCCGGCGGCCTCGAAGGCCTTCAGCGCGTTCAGGGGCGGCAGGCGACGCAGCACGGGTCAGGTTTCCTCACGCGAGCGTCAGCATAAGGCGTTTGTCAGCCGCGGACGAGCGGGTGATCCTGCGTCGTCAAACCAGGATCAGTCCCGCATGTCGTCCGCACAGGACCTGAGCGCTCCGTTTCGAACGTCCGTCGTCGGCGCCCCGCCCTGCCCGGGGGCGCGGCGGACGCTGGCGGCCGTCGGCCTCAACCACGCCCTGCACGACGGCTACACGGACCTGATCTACGTGCTCCTGCCGGTCTGGCAGGCGGAGTTCGCCCTCGGCTACGCCGCCCTCGCCCTGCTGCGCAGCCTGTACAACGGTGCCCTCGCCGCCCTGCAGATGCCGTCGGCCCGGCTTGCGGCCCGGTTCGGCGCGCGGCGGGTGCTGGTGCTCGGGACCCTGCTGAGCGCCGGCGGCTATGCCCTGGCCGGCCTCTCGGGGAGCCTGGCCGGCCTCTGCCTGGCCCTGACCCTCGGGGGCATCGGCAGCAGCACCCAGCATCCCCTGGCCTCCGCGGTGATCGCCCGCGCCTACGGCCGCTCGGCCCGCGGCCCGCTCGGCACCTACAACTTCACGGGCGACCTCGGAAAGGCCAGCGTGCCGCCCCTGCTCGGCCTGCTGCTGTCGCTGATGGACTGGCGCTCGGCGCTCTGGCTCATCGCCGCCCTGGGCCTCGCGGTGGCGCTCGGCCTCCTGCGCCTGCTGCCGCGTGATCCCGCGTCACGGGACGGGGGGGCGGCCGGATCGCCGCGGGCCGCTGCGCCCGGCGGGACCGGAGGCGCCGGCTTCCGGCTGCTCGTGGCCATCGGCACCCTCGACAACGCCGCGCGCCCGGCCTTCCTCCTCTACCTGCCCTTCCTGCTTCAGGAGAAGGGCGCCGGCCTGACCCTGGTGGGCTTCGCCCTCTCGGCGGTGTTCATCGGAGGCGCCCTCGGCAAGGCCGTCTGCGGGCGGTTCGGCGAGCGCTTCGGCGTGACCCGGACCGTCATCCTGACCGAGACGGGCACGGCGCTGGCGATCCTGGCCGTGACCGTGCTCCCGCTCTGGCCGGTCCTGGCACTCCTGCCGGTCCTCGGCATCATGCTGAACGGGACCTCTTCCGTGCTCTACGGCACGGTGCCGGAGCTGGCGCCGGGGGGGCAGGTCGAGAGGGCCTTCGCGGTCTTCTACACCTGGACCCTGGGCGGCAGCGCCCTGGCGGCCCCCCTGCTCTACGGGCCGCTGGGTGATGCGGCCGGGCCCCGCGTCGCGATGCTCGCCGCCGCCGCGACGGCGCTGGCCGTCGTACCGCTCATGGTCGTCCTGTCGCCCCGCCTCGCCGCCGGCGCCTCCCCGGCCGCGGAGCCGCGCTGACGGGCGGGCGCGGTCCCGCCTTGTCCGGTCCGGGGGCTCGAGACCGCTCAGGGCGCCGGGGGCGCCTGGATCGTCCAGGGTTGGTCGAACACGTATTCCTCCAGGTTCGTGCCCAGCCCGCCGCGGTCGACCACGAGAAAGTCCTGGGGGGCGCCGACGGGGGTGAGCACCCCGTGCCACGTCCCGATGGCGTAGCAGACGCCCTGCCCCGACGCCGTGACGAAGGCCCGCGGCCGGCCGGGGCGGCCGCCCTCGTCGGGGCAGACCACCACGAGGAACGGCGCCCCATTCAGGGGCAGGAAGGCCTGTGCGCCCAGCGGATGGCGCTCCACGAGGCTGACGGCGAGGGGCAGGCCGTAGGGGTCGGCCTCGACGTAGCCGATCACCACGTGCCCGTCCGCGCCCGCCACATGCACCTGTGCGAGGTCGTGGAAGCGGCGGGCCTTGCCGGCATTCATCGGACGCGGCGCGACGGCGTCCTTGTCGATGACCGTGCCGAACGGGGCGAAGGCCTCCGCCGTCAGCGGCGCGGCGACGATGCGACGGTCGCTCATGGGTTTCCCCGGAGGGGTGCGAGGGATGGATGCCGGTCGACGTCCTTGTGGAGGCGGGACTGGGCGAAGGTCTCGGAGAAGCCCGAGAGGGGGCGGGCCAGCATCCAGGCCTGGGTGTGCTCCCAGAAGGGCAGGACGGAGGTGACGATGTCGCTCATCACGCCCCGGGGGATGACGGCGTAGGCCTCGGTGAACCGTGCCGGGCAGGTGTGACGAACTTCGCCGGAGCGCGTCAAGACGCCGGGACGCGGACCACGGGCCGTGGCGTTTCGACGGTCCCGTTTCCCAGGGGATGGGAAGCCCTGCCGAGCGCGCCGCGACGGCGTCGGGGCGGGAGCCCCCTGGCGTCCGGTCACCGGACCGCTGCAGCAAGACGTTGCGGCACGACTTGCCTATTAGTCAATCAGTTTGCCTATTGCCCTAGAAATTCAAATTTTTATATTGCTTAAACTGCCAATAGGATGTCGATATTCTGGTCCAAGAAATCACTCAGCTGATATGTTCATTGTCTCGTCGTCCGGCCTTGCGCCGCGAAACGCCGAGAAGGGTCCAGATAGAAAAATCGATGCATCCGGCGAGAGGGCAGCCAAAGGCTCACCCCTTCGTCTCCGGGGTTGCTGGGCTTCTGAGCTTGGTTGGGGGGCTCTGTGCATGCCCCTTCCTCTCAATGCCCGGACATACGGTCCCGTGTTCAAGGCCGTGTGGATCGCTTGAAAAGTCTGTGTCGGAACACGGCGCCGGTCCTTCGGTGCCGGAGCGGGGAGCGGTACCCATGCGAAGCTACGTCGACGGCGAAATGCGGGATCTCGGAGCGGCCTTCGCTCCGTATTTCGATCCGAAATCCACGGCGATCGTATCGATCGACCTGCACCGCGGCCATCTCGACGATGATCCCGCCTGCCCCTGTCCGGCACCGCGCGCCCGCGCCATCGTGCCGGCGGTCGATGCGTTTCACGACTCCGCGCGGGCGGCCGGCATCCGGATCATCCACGTCCGGAGCAAGCTGCGTCGGGGCGGAGTCGACGACGTCAACGGCCTCAAGGCGGCCTGGCGCCTCGTTTTCCCCCTGCATGTGGGCGAAATCCCGAACGCCGACGAGCATGCGATCGAGGGGACGCGCTGGAACGCGTTCGTCACCCAGGTGACGGACGACGACCTGATCGTCGAAACCAAGAAGAGGCTCTCGGCCTTCTACCCGACAGACCTCGACTTTCTTCTGCGGAACCTCGGCATCCGCACGGTTGTCTTCGACGGCTGCCTGACCGACTGCTGCGTTCTCAACTCCGCCTTCGATGCGTCGAACCTCGGCTACCACGTCGTGGTGGCCGCCGACCTCGTGGCCGGCACCAGTGCGGCGCTGGAGGACGCGGCCTTGCGCATCGTCGCGACGCATCTCGGCCTCGTCACGGAGGCCGCCGAGATCCTGGCGGCCTGGCGCGCCCGGGCGGCGTGAGGACGCGGCCGGTGACGCCGGGTCCAGGCTTGGCACGGTCGTTGCCATGGCATGTCGGACCAGGTGGTCAAACTTTGGATGCCGCCATGCCTCTGCTTCAGGTTCCCGTCATCGATCTCAGCCCCTACCGCTCGGGTACGCCGGAGGGCAAAGCCGCCGTCGCCGCCCAGGTCGACCAGGCTTGCCGCGACATCGGCTTCCTCGTCGTCTCCGGCCACAGCATTTCGGAAGCGCTGATCGCGCGCACCCACGCGGTGTCGCGCCAGTTCTTCGACCGGCCGCATGCGGAGAAGCTCGCTGTCGACCGGCCCGCCCCGGATCAGGTCCGGGGCTACAGCGCCGTGGGCGGGGAAGGCCTGTCCTTCAGCCTGGACGAGCCGACACCGCCGGACATCAAGGAGTCGCTGTCCATCGGCCCCGTCGACGTGCCGGCGGGCGACCCCTACTACACCAGCGAAGCGGCCGGTCCGCATTTTGCGCCGAACGTCTGGCCCGCCGAGCCTGCCGATCTGAAGGAGGTCTGGAGCGCGTATTTCCGCGCCGTCGACACGCTCGCCCGTGACCTGATGCGCATCTTCGCGCTGGGACTGAAGCTCGACGAGACCCACTTCGACCCGACCATCGACAAGAACATCTCGATGATGCGCGTGCTGCGCTACCCGGCCCAGACCAGCGCGCCGCTGCCCGGTCAGCTCCGCGCCGGTGCCCATTCCGACTATGGCAGCATGACGATCCTGCGCAAGGAACTCGGTGACAAGAGCCTGCAGGTCAAGAACAAGCTCGGCGCGTGGGTCGACGTGCCGGTCATTCCCGGCACCTTCATCGTCAACATCGGCGACCTGATGCAGCAATGGACCAACGATACCTGGTCCTCGACGGTGCACCGGGTGGTCAATCCCGCGTTCGGATCGGAGGACAACGTCGACCGCCTGTCGATCGTGTTCTTCCACCAGCCGAATTACGACGCCGACGTCGCCTGCCTGCCCACCTGCCAGGACGCCGAGCATCCGGCGAAGTATGCCCCGGTGTCCTCCGGGGATCACCTGCGCGCGAAGTTCGTCAAGCAGACGACCTTCGGCAAGGTCGACAAGGCGGCCTGACGTGCTGCCCGACCGCGACGGGGACCACCCCGTCCCGCGCGACCCCGAAGGCGACGCCTTCCGGATCGACACCGTGCCGTGACCACACCCGCGCGCGCCACGCAGACGGCGGCGCGCGCACGACCTTCCCTGTGCCCGCCGATTGCGGCCGCTCATCCCGGAGAACTCGACGCCATGATCCGACCGTTCCTGAAATCGCTGCTGGCCGTAGGCCTCGCGGCCCTCCCCACCCTGCCGGCCGTGGCCGCGCCCTTCAAGCTGAAGGACGAACCCAAGGTCGCCATGGTGATCTTCGGGCAGAAGAACGACGGCGGCTGGTCGCAGGCCGCCGATGAGGCCCGCGTGAAGATGGAAGCGGCGCTGGACATGAAGATCCCGGCGGTGGACGGGGTGAAGGAGAACGCCACGGCGATCCGGCCCGTGGTCGAGCTCTTCATCAAGCGCGGCTACAACATCATCATCGGCACCGCCTTCGGCTATTCCGACACCTTCAAGGAACTGTCCGAGAAGTATCCCGACGTCGCCTTCCTCAACCTGTCGGGCACCACCAACGGGCCGAACCTCGAATCGGTCTACGGGCGCACCTACGAGAGCCAGTATCTCTGCGGCATGGCCGCGGGCGCCGTGTCCAAGACCGGCAAGCTCGGGTTCGTGGCGGCCAATCCCTTCGGCGTCGTGAACTGGACGATCAACGCCTACGAGCTCGGCGCCCGGAAGATGAACCCCAACGCCACGCTCAACGTGGTCTATACCGGCATCTGGAACGATCCGGTGAAGGAGCGCGCCGCGGCCGAGGCCCTGGTCGATCAGGGCGCCGACGTGCTCGGCCAGCACGTGGACACGCCCGCGACCCAGATCGTCGCGCAGGAGCGCGGGATCTACGGCACCGGCCACCACCGCGACATGCGGGAATTCGCCCCCAAGGCGACGATCTGCTCCTCGGTCTGGACCTGGGACAAGGCCCTGGTGCCCGAGATTCGGAAAATCATGGCCGGCACCTGGGTGCCGGCGCCCAACGGGGCCTTCATGAGCATGGCCAAGGGGGGCACCGACATCGCCTGCTGCGGCGCGGCCGTGCCTCCGGCGGCGGTCAAGGAGATCCTGGCCGAGCGCAAGGCGATCATCGAGGGCAAGCAGATCTATGCCGGCCCCCTCGACGATCGCGACGGCAAGCTGCGCGTGCCGGCCGGACAGGTCCTGAGCGATGCCGACCTCTGGAAGATGGACTGGTTCGTGAAGGGCGTGACCACCCAGAAATGACCGCGCTTCGGCCGGGTCTCGCACCCGGCCGGCCGCGCGGATCCGGCGGACCGATCAACCCCATGGACGGTGCAGCGATGGGCATGGCCCTCGAACTCCTCGGCGTCTCGAAGACCTTCGACGGTTTCCAGGCGCTCGCCAAGGCCGACTTCGCGGTGGAATCCGGCGAGGTTCACGCCCTGCTGGGCGAGAACGGCGCCGGCAAATCCACCCTGATGAACGTGGCGGCGGGGCTCTACCGGCCCGACCAGGGCCGCATCCGCGTGCGGGGCCGCGAGGTCGCGTTGACCGGCCCCGTTGAGGCCCGGCGGCTCGGGATCGGCATGGTCCACCAGCACTACAAGCTCGTCAAAGCCTTCACCGCCGTGGAGAACATCCTGCTGGCGCAGGGGGCCGCCCGCTACGGCGCCGGTCTCGCCGAGGTCGAGGCGGCGATCCGCGCGCAGAGCGAGGCGGTGGGCTTCGCCGTCGATCTCCGGTGGCCGAGCAGCAGCGCGTGGAGATCCTGAAGGTGCTGGTGGCCGGCGCCGGCATCCTCATCCTCGACGAGCCCACCGCCGTGCTCACCGACCGCGAGGCGGAGGCGCTGCTCACGACCATGCGGGCCCTGGCGCGCCAGGGCGCGGCCGTCGTCCTCGTCACCCACAAGCTCGGCGAGGTGCAGCGCCATGCCGACCGCGTCACCGTGATGCGCGGCGGCCGCATCGTGGCGAGTGCCGATCCGGCGAGCCTCTCGGCGGCCGAGCTCACCACCCTGGTGGTCGGCGCCACGGCGAACCCGGTGCACTGCCCCGCCACCCGGATCGAAGGCCCGGTGCTCGCGGTCGAGGGTCTCGCGGGCACCCGGTCCGACGGGCTGCAGACCCTGTACGGCCTGAACCTCACGATCCGCGCGGGGGAGATCTACGGCCTCGCCGGCGTCGGCGGGAACGGTCAGACCGAGCTCGCCGAGATCCTCATGGGGGTCCGGCGCGCCGGGACCGGGCGCATCGCGCTCGCGGGCGACGACGTCACCGGCGCCGGTCCCAAGCTGCGCCGGGCGCGGGGACTGGCCGCGATCCCGGCGGACCGGCAGGTCTACGGCCTGGCCGGCGACCTCTCGGTCGCCGAGAACTATGCGGTGGGCGGCCTGGCCTCCGGGCGCTTCGGCGGCTGGCTGCGGGTCGATCGCGCCGCGATCCGGGCCGCGACCGAGGCCGCCATCGCGGCCTTCGACATCCGGGGCGCCCGCAGCCCCCGCCAGAAGGCCGGCCTGCTTTCGGGCGGCAATGCGCAGAAGCTCGTCATCGCCCGCGAATTCGCCGGCCGGCCCCGCGTCGTCCTCGCCCACTCTCCGGCGCGCGGCCTCGACGTGCGGGCGACGGCCGACATCCACCGGCGCCTGCGCGAGGCCCGCGACGCGGGCGCGGGCGTGCTCCTGATCAGCGAGGATCTCGACGAGGTGATGCTGATGTCGGATCGGATCGGCGTGATGAGCCGGGGCCGGATCGTTCGCGAGTTCGACGCGCCCGCCGACCGGCAGGCCATCGGCGCCGCCATGGTGCACCATGCCTGAGGCTCGTCCCATGCCCCTCCTGTCCACCGCCCCCCAGCGGCCGGGCCCCAGGCTGTCCGGGCGCGGCCGCATCACGGTCGAGATCCGGCAGCACGTCCCTCGCTGGTATCAGGGCGTGGTCCTGGCCTGCGGCCTCGTCGTCGGGATGGGGCTCGCGACCGCCATCCTGGTCGCCTCCGGCGTCGGCCTCTCGGATCTCCTCCAGGAATTCGTGATCGCGATGGTGACCAGCCGGGGCAGCCTGACGGCGGTGCTGGTCCAGGCGGGCCCCCTCGCCATCGTCGGGCTCGCGGCGGCCGTCGCCTTTCGCGTCCGGTTCTGGAACATCGGCATCGAGGGGCAGATGATCCTGGGCGCCATCGCGGCGACCGCGATCGCGATCCACGACGTCGGGCCGGCCCCCGTGCGGCTCGGCCTCATGATGCTGGCGGCGGCCCTGGCCGGGATGGCCTGGGTCCTGATCCCGGCCGTGCTGAAGATCCGCATCGGACTGAACGAGGTCATCTCGACGCTGCTGCTGAACTACGTCGCGTTCAACGGGCTGCTGCAGCTGCTCTACGGACCCTGGCAGGACCCGGTGAGCAGCTTCCCCAATTCCAAGCAGTACGACCTCGCCGAGCGGCTGGGCAGTCTCGGCTGGGGGGACCTGACCTGGGCCCTGCCGCTGGCGGGCTTCCTCACCCTCCTGTGCTGGTGGCTCCTGAACGTCAGCCGCTTCGGGTTCCTCTCCCGGGTGGCCGAAGCCAATCCGCGCCTCGGCGAAGGCCAGGGCCTGCCGATGACGCGGGTGATGCTGGCCGCCGCCCTGCTCTCGGGGGCGCTGGCGGGCTTGGCCGGCTTCAGCATCTGCGCGGGCGTCGAGTACCGGCTGACCCAGTCGTTCTTCAACGGCTACGGCTTCTCCGGCATCCTCATCGCGTTCCTGGCCCGCAACAATCCCCTCGCCACCTTCGTGACCGCGGTGCTGGTCGGCGTGCTCTACGTGGCCGGGCAGAGCCTGCAGGTGTTCTACGGCATCCCCAGCGCGATGGTGCAGCTCATCCAGGCGGTGATCGTGATCGGCGTCGCCGCCTCCGACTTCTTTTTGCGGCACCGCGTGCGGTGGGTGCCGGGAAGGCGCCCCGATGTTTGATTTCCTCGTCAACTGGCTGGCCAACGTGCCGACCTTCGCGTTGCCCTACGCGCTGGCCGCGCTCGGGCTCATCATCACCGAGAAGGCGGGCGTGCTCTCCCTGGGCGCGGAGGGCTTCCTGCTCATCGGCGCCATGAGCGGCATCGGCGTTCTGCTCGGGGTCGGGGACTACCCCCTCCTCGCGCTCACCGTGGCCGCGCTCGCGGCGGCGGCGCTCTCGCTGGTCTACGCGCTCCTCGTGGTGACGCTGCGGGTCAACCAGGTCATCGGCGGCCTCGCCCTGGTCTTCCTGGCGCAGGGCATGACGGGGGTGATCGCGACGCGCGCGGGCTGGACCAGCCGGCCCGTGGAGGGCCTGCACACCGTTCCCCTGGGATCGCTCGCCGACATCCCGGTGCTGGGGCCGATCCTGTTCCAGCACGATCCCCTGGTCTTCGCCACGGTGCCCCTCGTCGCCCTCGTCGCCTACGTCCTCGACCGCACGATGTTCGGGCTGCGGCTGCGGGCCGTCGGCGACGGCCCCGACGCGGCCGATGCCGCCGGCATCCGCGTCGCCCTGACCCGGTACGGGGCCATCGCCCTCGGCTCGGCGCTGGTCGGCCTCGCGGGCGGCTATCTCTCGGTGGGCGTCGCCAAGATCTGGGTCGAGGGCATGAGCGGCGGGCGCGGCTGGATCGCCGTCGCCCTCGTCATCTTCGCCCGCTGGCAGCCCTGGCGGGCGCTCGGGGGCGCCCTCCTGTTCGGGGGCATTGAGGCGCTGATCCCCCGCATCGCCGCCATCGGCGTCGCCCTGCCGCAATATCTCGTCCTGATGACGCCCTACCTCGCCACCCTCGCGGTGATGATCTGGATCTGCCTGCGCCAGGACGGCCGCAGCCTGGAGCCGCGGGCCCTCGGCGTCGCCCACCTGCGCGAGGAGCGCCGCTGAGAGGGCTCGCCGATTCCGACCCGGCCGGCCTTCCGGGACCGAGCCCGGCGCGCGGCGATCGCGGGGTGGCGGCCCCGGGGCGCCGGACAGGCCGATCCGGGACGGTGACGGGTCGACACGGGCCGGTCGTGCGCCGCCTCAGATCGCCACGCCATCGCCGCCGCGCCGCGGCTGATGGGCTGCCGTGATCGTCGTCATCAGCCGGATCAGGGTCTCCCCCTCGTGGCCCGCGAGCGGTTCGAGGGGCGCGTCGTGGGCCTGGCGCGCGGCCTCTTCCATGGGCGAGGAGGCCAACACGATCATCCGGGCGGCGATGGAGGGCGGCCTGCGGGTCGATGTCGGGCATGGAAGCCCCTTCTCCCACCGGGTCTTCGCCGCCCGCCGCCTGTTCTGCCCCCGCCACCGGGCCTGGTTCACCCTGCCGGGCGGTGCCGCCTCCCCGGGATGGCCCGTGCGGGATCTGCCCACCGATCCCGTCCGCCACGATCGCCGTCCGCATCGGCGCGGCCCGGTAGAGCCGGCCCCGTTTCCCGCCGTTCGGGTGTCAGGTCGCGGTCCTGAGGCCGGCATAGCGTCCGACCGAGGCGTGGCCGCCCCGGAAGCCGGTCGACGGAACGGCCGATCCGGGCATCGGGGTCCCGCGTGGCGGGGGGCCATGGTCCCGCCCGGCCGACGCCGATGCGCGGAGCGCCTGCCGCAACGCGGTGATCTCGCTCCGCAGGCGCGCGTTCTCGCGCTCGACGTCCCCGAGGCGGGTGACGCCGGCCGGCGACAGGCCGCCGAAGCGTCGGCGCCAGCGGTAGAACGTGCCGACGGAGACGTGCGCGGCCGTGCAGATGGCCGCGATGGCGGTGCCATTCGCGGCCTCCCGCAGGAGGAACGCGATCTCTTGATCGGTATGTCGGGATCGACGCATGCGCATCAGCCAATCGAGTCGGTATCCGAGGAGGCGGTCCAGCAAGAAACGCACCGTTGGCCGAGGGGCGCGGACAGACGTGCCGCGCGGTGCGGCGTGCGAATTTTGACGTTTGATCTGCAGCGGCGCACGCGTCGTGGGCGGAACGCCGTGGTTTTACGCAAGCCGCAGCCGCTCTGCAGCCTATTTGGCCTTCCTCCCCGGACGCTCAACTCGGACAATCCGCCGGTCACGGAACGAGGCGAGAGCGATGGTCGGATTCACGAGACGCGGCTTCCTGGGAACGGCGGCGACCCTGTCCGCCCCGGCCCTCATCCGCCCGGCCTGGGCCGTCGACACGGTCAAGCTCGGCTGCCTGTTCTCGTCCTCGGGCACCATGGCGAACATCGAGGGCCGCCTGAACCACGTGGTGCGGATGGCCGCCGACGGCCTCAACGCGAAGGGCGGCGTCAACGGGCGTCGCATCGAGGTGGTGACCTCGGACCCCGCCTCCGACTGGCCGCTCTATGCGCAGATCGGCCGACAGATGCTGCAGCAGGAGAAGGTCGCCGCCCTGTTCGGCTGCTGGACCTCGGTCTCCCGCAAATCCGTGCTGCCGGTGGTCGAGCAGAATGACGGGCTGCTGTTCTATCCGCTCCACTTCGAGGGCGACGAGAACTCGAAGAACGTCGTCTACGTGAACTCGCCCCCGGCGAGCTCGGTGCTGCCGGCGGTCGATTACCTCATGGGTGCGGAGGGCGTCGGGGCCAAGCGGTTCTTCATGGTCGGCTCGGACTACGTCTGGCCGCGGACCATCAACAAGCAGCTCAAGGCCTACTGGACCTCCAAGGGCGTGCCCGAGACCGCGTGGCGCGAGGAATACGTGCCCCTGGGCTTCTCCAACTTCCAGACCCTGGTGAACCAGATCCGCAGCTTCGCCGCCCAGCCCGGCGGCCAGCCCATCGTGGTCCTCACCGTGGTCGGCTCCTCGATTCCCGACTTCCTGCGCGAATTCGCCAATCAGGGCATCCGCGCCACCGACGTGCCGATCCTCGGCCTCGACATGGTGGAGGCGGACCTCGAGGGCCTCGACACCGCGCCCCTCGTCGGCCACCTCAACTGCTGGGCCTATCTCCAGGCCGCCAAGGCCGAGGCGAACACGACGTTCCTGTCCGAGTGGGCGGCCTACGTGAAGGCCAAGGGCGTGCCCTTCAGCGCCGACACGGTCATCGACCCCATGGTCTCGGCCTATGACAGCGTCCAGCTCTGGGCGCTCGCCGCCGCCAAGGCCGGCAGCTTCGACGTCCCGGAGGTGCGCAAGGCCTTCCCCGGCCTCCGCTTCGCCGACCCCTCCGGCTACACCCTGACCATGGGCGGCGAGAACAACTACGTCGCCCGGGGCGTCTTCATCGGCTCGGTCAACGAGAAGCAGGGCTTCGACATCCTCTGGCAATCGCCCGATGCCCCCAAGCCTGTGCCGTTCAGCCCGTATGGTTGAGGGTCCGGGACGGTTCGGCCTGGTCGCCCTCCTGCTGTGGGCCGCGAGCCTGGTGGCGTCGCCGGCCCTCGCGGCCGGAGCGCCCCTCGATCGGGGCGCCTTCACCACCGCCCTCTGCGGCGACGGCGCGGCACAGGGCACGGCGGTGGAGGGGGTCCTGCACGCCTCGGCGGAGGCGGAGTCCGGCGACATCGCCTGGGCCGGCATGGTCCTGCGCGCCCTCCTCGAGCGGCGTCTGACCTGCCTGGGCGGGTCCGCCCTGCTCCTCGACCGGGCCGGTGCCGCCGACGGCCGCGACGCGGCCACCGGGGCGGTGCGCCCGGTCGCGGGCGGCCGCGCGCCGGTGCTCGGCCTGCGCCAGCGCGCCCTCGCGGAGACCGCCTCCGGAGCGGCGTCGCTGCTGACCGGGTCGGGCGTCGCGGCACGCCGGGCCGGCCTCGCCACCCTGGAGCGCCGGATCACCAGCGTGCCGGAAGCCCTCCTCCTGCGCGCGGCCTCCGCCGAGACGGATCCCGGCCTCAAGGTAAGCCTCGCGGCGCTCGCGCAATCCGCCGCCCTGTCCTCCGCCGATCCGGCGCGCCGCCTCGGGGCGATCCGGGCCGTCTCGGAATCGCCCTCGGGCGCCGCCCTCTCCCGCCTGTCCGCCCTCAAGGCCGATCCCGCCTACGGCAGCGATCCCGCCTTTCGCGGCACCCTCGACGCCGCCCTGGCCCGCGTCACGCGGGCGGTGTCGATCGGGGACGGTCTGGCGGTGCTCTACAACGGCCTGAGCTTCGCCAGCATCCTGTTCATGGCGGCGGCGGGCCTGGCGATCATCTTCGGGCTGATGGGCGTCATCAACCTCGCCCAGGGCGAGTTCATCATGATCGGCGCCTACGCGACCTACGGCGTGCAGGAAGCCTTCCGGCGGCTCGCGCCGCCCGCCTGGCTCGACGCCTACCTCCTCGCCGCGATTCCCATCGCGTTCCTGGCCGCGGCGGGGGTCGGCATCGCCATCGAGGCCCTGATCCTGCGCCACCTCTACCGGCGCCCGCTGATGAGCCTGCTCGCCACCTGGGCGGTGAGTCTGCTCCTCATCAACGGGGTCCGGGTCGCGGTGGGATCGCAGAACCTGCAATTCGCGATGCCGCCCTACGTCAGCGGCGGCGTGCCCCTCTATGCCGACTTCGTGGTCACCTGGAACCGCCTGTTCGCCATCGCCTTCGCGGCCGTCACCCTGGTGCTGACCCTCGTCATCCTGAAGCGGACGCCGCTCGGGCTCGACATCCGCGCGGTGACGCAGAACCGCGACATGGCCGCCTGCCTCGGCATCCGCACCCGGCGGGTCGACCGGCTCGCCTTCGGCTTCGGCTCGGGGCTCGCCGGCCTCGCCGGCGTGGCCCTCTGCCCGATCTACAGCGTGAATCCCGGGATGGGCGCCACCTTCATCGTCGACAGCTTCATGGTGGTGGTGCTCGGCGGCGTCGGCACCGTGGTGGGCACCCTGGTCGCGGCGCTGGGCATCGGGGGCGCCAACGTCCTCATCGAGCCCCTCTACGGGGCCGTGGCCGCCAAGGTCATCGTGCTCGCCGGCATCATCCTGTTCCTGCAGCGCCGCCCCGAGGGCCTGTTCGCCGTGCGGCGTCGGCGATGAGCGGCGCCCTCGACCTGTCGCCCGGCGTGCCGGCGGCCCGACGGCTCGGCCCGAGCCTCGGGGGCGACCCGCTGCTCGCGGGCCTCGTCGGCCTCGTCCTGGCGGCGGCCCTCGCCCTCGTGCTGCTCCAGCCCGCCCCCTACCTCGTCAACCTGGTCGGGCAACTGGCGGCCTTCGCGATCCTCGCCGTCTCCCTCGACCTCGTCTGGGGCTATCTCGGCATCCTCAGCCTCGGGCACGGACTGTTCTTCGCCATCGGCGGCTACGTCTGCGCGATGCACCTCCTGGCCCATGCCTACGCGGTCACGGGCACACCCCCGGACCTGATGCAGTTCATGGGCTGGAAGAGCCTGCCGGCCTACTGGACCGGGCTGACCAGCGCGCCCTACGCCCTCGCCCTGGCGCTGGGACTGGCGGCGGCCGTCGCCTTCGTGTTCGGCCTCGCCTCGTTCCGCTCGCGGGTGAACGGCGTCTACTTCTCGATCATCAGCCAGGCCCTGGTCTACGTCGCCATGCTGCTGATGTTTCGCAACGATACCGGTCTGGGCGGCAACAACGGCATGACGGGGTTCTCGCGGCTGTTCGGCTGGCCCATGGGCGCGCCCGGGGTCGTCACCGGTCTCGCCGTCGCGACGCTCCTGTGCCTCGCGGCCGTGCTCGTCGGGGCGCGGGTCCTGGTGGCGAGCCCGCTGGGGCGCCGCATGCTGGCCTGCCGGGACGACGAGGCGCGGCTGCGCACCCTCGGCTACGGCACCACGCGCCTCAAGCTCGGGATCTGGTGCCTCTCGGCCGTCATCGCGGCGCTGGCCGGCCTCCTCTACGTGCCCCAGGTCGGCATCATCAATCCACGGGTGCTCAGCCCCGACCTCTCCATCGAGATCGCGGTCTGGGTCGCCATCGGCGGGCTGGGCCGGCTCGGGGGCGCCGTGATCGGCGCGGTGGCGGTCAACGCCCTCAAGTTCTGGCTCAGCGCGGCGATGCCGGAGGCCTGGCCCTTCATCCTCTCCGGCCTCGTCCTCGTGGTGGTCCTCGGGTTGCCCAACGGCCTCCTCGACCTCGCCGCGCTCCGGCTGACGCCGACCTGGCTCCGGCGCGCGGGATCGCGGCCGTGAGCGCCCTCGTCATCGACAGCCTCACGGTCGTGTTCGGCGCCTTCCGGGCCCTGGACGGCCTCTCCCTCGCCGTCGATCCGGGCGAGGTCCGCGCGGTGATCGGCCCCAACGGGGCCGGCAAGACCACGCTGCTCGATGCGATCACGGGGATCACCCGACCGCGTTCCGGGCGCATCCGCCTCGGCGACGGGCGCGACCTGACCCGAGCGTCGGAGGCCGAGATCGCCCGGGCAGGGGTGCGCCGCAAGTTTCAGAAGCCCAGCGTCTTCCCGGCCCTGACGGTGCGCGAGAACCTCGCCCTCGGCTGCGGCCCCGATTGCCCGGCGCGGGAGCGGCCGGCCCGCCTCGCCCGGGCCCTGGCGGAGACCGGCCTCGAAGCGCGCGCCGCCGTGCCGGCCGGCGCCCTCGCCCACGGCGAGAAGCAATGGCTCGAGATCGGCATGGTGCTGGCCTCCGAACCCCGGGTCCTCCTCCTCGACGAGCCGGTGGCGGGACTGTCCGACGACGAGACGGCGCGCACCGCCGACCTCATCGGCGCCCTGCGCCGGCCCGACCGGGCCATCCTGGTGATCGAGCACGACATGGCCTTCGTCGAGGCGGTGGCCGACCGGGTCACGGTGCTGCACGAGGGCCGGACCCTGTTCGAGGGGGCCATGGCGGGCGCCCGTGCCGATGCCCGCGTAATCGAGGTGTTCCTCGGCCGATGACGCCAGCCCTCAACCCATCCCCCGCTCCTCCGGCCGGCCTGACGGTGTCGGGGCTCGACCAGCATTACGGCAGCGCCCAGGTGCTCCGGACCGTCGGATTCCATGTCGCGCCCGGCACCTGCCTCGCCGTGCTCGGCCGCAACGGGGCCGGCAAGACCACCCTGCTGCGCTGCCTCGCCGGCCTGATCCCGGCGACGCGGGGGACGGTCGCCCTCGATGGCGTGGACCTCACGCGGTGGTCCCCCGACCGGCGGGCGCGCTCCGGCCTCGCCCTCGTGCCGCAGGGCCGGGAGATCTTCGCCGACCTCAGCGTCGCGGAGAACCTCCGGGCCGCCGCCCGGGCGCACGGCCTGGATCGGAGCGGCGCCGTCGACGAGGCCGTCGCGCTGTTCCCGGCCCTGCGCGAGCTCTGGCACCGCCCGGGCGGCAACCTCTCCGGCGGCCAGCAGCAGCAGCTCGCCATGGCCCGGGCCCTGGCGACGCGGCCCCGCATCCTGCTCCTCGACGAACCGACCGAGGGCATCCAGCCCTCGATCGTCGCCGCCATCGAGGCCGTGATCGCGGGGCTCCAGGGCCGCATCACCGTCGTCCTGGTGGAGCAGTACCTCGCCTTCGCGATCCGCCTCGCCGACGCCTTCGTGGTTCTCTCCCGCGGCGCCGTGGTGGAGCAGGGCCTGCGCCAGGGCCTGAACCACGACGCCGTTTCCCGGCACATCGCCGTCTGACCCCCCCCGACCCAGGAGCCCGCATGTCGATGCATCACGAGATTCCCGCGACCCCCGAGAGCATGGTGCTGGGCTACTTCGACGCCACCCTGCCCCCCGTGCTGGAGGTGGCCTCCGGCGATACCGTGACGCTGCACTCGTTCCCGGCCGGCGGACGGGAATCGCTCCATCCCGATCCCGCCCGCGTGCCCGCGGATTACCGGCTCGCCCTCGACACCCTGGCGCAGGGCCCCGGCCCCCACTTCGTCACCGGACCCGTCCACGTGCGCGGTGCCGAGCCCGGCGACGTGCTCCAGGTCGACATCCTGGACCTGAAGGTCCGCATGGACTGGGGCTTCGTGGCGATCCTGCCGCTCCTCGGCACCCTGCCGGACGAGTTCACGGACTACGAGACCATCCACCCCGACATCGACCTCGCCCGCGGCGTCGCCGTGCTGCCCTGGGGCACGGAACTCCCCCTCGATCCGTTCTTCGGCATCATGGGCACGGCGCCCCCCGCCGCCTGGGGGCGGGTCGGAACCCCGGTCCCGCGCGGGTTCGGCGGGAACATGGACAACAAGGAGCTCCGGGTCGGCACCACCCTCTACCTGCCGGTCTATAACCCGGGCGCCGGCTTCTACGCGGGCGACGGACACGGCGTGCAGGGCGACGGCGAGGTCTGCATCACGGCCCTGGAGACCGGCCTCACCGGCACGGTCCGCCTCACCGTGCGCAAGGATCTCGGCTACGCGTGGCCCTTCGCCGAGACGCCCACGGACCTGATGTCGATCGGCCTGCACGAGAGCCTGGACGAGGCGATGCGCCAGGCCGTGCGCGAGATGGTGCGCCACGTCTGCGACCGCACGGACCTGACCCGCAACCAGGCCTACATGCTCTGCTCGCTGGCCGGGAACCTGCGCATCACCCAGACGGTGGACGGCAACAAGGGCGTGCACATGCTGATGCCGAAGCGCGCTCTGAAGCCGAAGCGCGCGCTCTGACGTCGAAGCGCGCGTCCCGAAGGCGGCCCTGCCTCGGCCGTCAGACACCGGAGGCGCGGGCTGGAATGGGACCGTCCGGTTGGGGCCTCAACGCACCGGACGGTCGTACGCCGAGAGATCGGGCGCCTTCGGGGGACGCGCGAACAGCGTTCCCGAAGCCCGACGAACCCAGCGCGTGCTGGCCACGCGCAGGGCGCCATGGAGCAGCCGGATCCCGAGCCGGCTCTGCGGGTTGGCCAACCGGGGCGCGATCTTCGGAACGCCCTGGCCCGCCTCGACCATCGGACGCATGGCCCGCTCGTAGGCGGCCAAGCCGGCCCGGACATCGGAGGTCCGCGACAGCTCCTGGGCGAGGACGAAGGCGCCGGTAATGGCCAGGGTGGTGCCGATGCCGGCGAGCGGCGTGGCGCACCAAGCGGCGTCCCCCGTCAGGGCGATGCGGCCCTTCGACCAACGCGGCATTCGCACTTGCCGCAGGACATCGAAGTAGAAGTCCTCGGTGGTGTCCAGGCCCGCCAGGACCCGCCGGGCCTGCCAGCCGGCATCGGCGAACCGCTCATGCAGGAAGGCCTTTTGTCGGCCGACATCCCAGGCCTGCTCGCCCGCGGGCGGCTGCTGGAGGGACAGCATCGCCCGCGTGGTGCCTTTCCGGTCGGGGCGCAGCGACACGCTCCGGCCCCCGGGCGCATTGTACCAGCGCCACAACCGATCATCGTCGGCGACCCGCGGAACGGTGAAGTAGGCGATGGTCAGATCCATCCAGCGCGGGTCGTTCTCCCCGGGGAAGACGAGTTCGCGCGTCGCCGAGCCCACGCCCTCCGCGACCACGACGGCGTCGTACCGCTCCGTGAGGCCGCTGGCGAACGTCACGGTCGCGGCGTCGCCGTCCTCGTGGAGGCCCGTGATGCTGTCGCCGAAACGGACGCTTACGGTGTCCCGCGCCGCGTCGAACAGGAGACGCGCCAGGTCCCCGCGGAGGATCTCCATCTCGGCCGTCGGCCCGTCGCCGCCGAGGTCGTCGGTCATGAACGTCGCGACGATCCGGCCGTCGCCGTCGACCCAAGCCGTCCCCGTTTCTCCCGTGCCCTGTTCGAGGGCGGTCTCGTCCAGTCCCATCCGGCGCAACACCGCGCGGCCGACGCCACGCACGTCGATGTTCTGACCCCCGTCCCGGAACGCGGGCGCGCGCTCCACCACCGTGACCTCGTTTCCCAGACGCGCGAGCCACCAGGCGAGGGCTGAACCGGCAACGCTGGCGCCGGTGACCAGGATACGATGGGTCATGGATCCTTCCGGGCGCGGAAAACGGCCGCGACCTCCGCCTATATGCGTCGCCGTCTGGCAGCGGACCAGGGCACGTCCAGCCCATCCGGTCATCGAGCGGACCGGCGGGGCCCGACCCCGCCGTGGGTGGCCAAACCGGGGCGTCTCGAACGTGGTCGTTCGGCGATGGGCGTCGTCTGGGTCGGAGCGCCTCCCGGTTCCGTATCGGGCCTTGCGTCGCGTGCCTCAATGGCCGGTGCGGTGGGATACGCGGCCGGGAACCGGGTGGCGGTCGAGCGAAGCGCGGCATGGAACCCCGGGGGCATGGAAACCCGGGGGCATGGAACCCCGGCGGCATGGCGGTGCGGGAAGAAACCGGTGCCGGCGCGGAACGCGACCTCAGCGGCCGCCGCGCCCTCCGCTCCGCCCGCCGGTCAGCGGACCGTCGGATCGGCGGCGAGGCGCGCCCGGATGGCATCCGTGAGCCCGCCCTCGAACAGCAGGGCCGAGCCGTAATGGTACTCGATGTCGAAGGCCCGGCGCGAGTTCATGGACAGGGAGGCGCTGTGCAGGGCGAGGAGGCGGCCCTCGGCGTCGAACAGGCCCGAACCGGAGCCGCCATAGCCGTTGTTGCAATCGTGCCGGACGCGCCGGATCGCGTCCTCGCTCGGCGGGTCGATCCGGTGGATCGTGCAGGGCTCGAGGCTGCTCTGGCCGGGATAGTTCGCGTGGCCGCCGGGGGAGACCATGACGACCGGGACCGGCACGGACCCGGTCGGCAGGTCGGGGAAGGCCGGCACCGGCTGCGGGCGCACGCCCTCGGCCGGCTCCGCCAGCTCGACCAGGGCCCAGTCGTCCGTGATGTGGAGCGACATCGCCCCCGGCACGGTGCCGAGGCGCAGGGTCCCCGGGGCGAAGGCGTAGTTCCGGCCCCCGATCTGGAAGAAGCAGTCGGCGACGTCGCGCGTGGGCTCCAGGTGCCGGCTGCGGAAGTTGTGGGCGTTCAGGACCACGAGGCGCGGGCTGCCGATCAGCCAGGCGGCGGCCGCCTTCCGGGGAATGCCGTCCGACCGGCAGTAGAGCACGCCGGCGCCGGGATAGCGGGCGTAGTCCGCCCCCGCCAGTTCGCGCCGGTCGTCCTGCGGATAGAGCGCCGCCCATCGCTGCGGACCCTCCGCCCGACCCGCACCGCTCCCGCCGAGGTGCAGGAGCCCGGCGCCCACGAGCCCGGCACCGGCGAGCGCGAGGCGCCAGAGCGCCCTGCCCCCTGGGACCCGGGTCCGCGTGAGTCTGGCCCGACCCGACCGCACCGGTCCGCCGCTCCCCTGACCTAAGGGTACCTGGCCCAAGCGCCTACTCGTCGGCGGTCTGGTGGACGGAGACGCAGATCTTCACCGCCTGCTCCAGCTTGGTCTCGCGCGGATTGCCGATGTTGGCCGTCTCTTCGAGGCAGCGGACGAAGTAGTCCCGGTCGAGCTGGGGCGAGAGGCTCGAGAACGCCTTGCCCATCCGGGTCGCGAAATCGACCCGGTCGGCGGTCGGGGTGCGCGACCAGATCGCCACCGGATCGTCGAGCGTCAGGCGCGCGGCCTCGGCGGTCGACGCCGCACCGACAGCACAACATAATAATATACTAAGACGGCGGATCATCATCGCAAGTCTCTCTCTGGGCGCCCAAGCCTACCGCTGGGCGGCACCATCATTCCACTGGGGATGCCGTGTCAATTGTCTTGCCGAAATTCATCGGATTGCCGGATCAAAGCTTTCTCAATACCGGATTTCAACCGAATGATTGCCGATTGATCCCGATAAAAAAGTGCCAACTGGCCGCAGACAGCGGGAAAGACAAATGCTTTTATGAATAGCCAGCCGATCAGTAATAAAACTTTCATAAGAAGCTCTATATCTCAAGATAGTCTTATGAATGCGACGGGCTCCTGGGATCAATACAGGAGCTTGTCCTGATCCGGCGAAATCAAAGGCTGTGCCGGACCGGACGGTCGACGGACGCGGCCATCAGGGTAGGAGACGTTGGGATGAACAGGTTTCTGGCTTCGGTCTCGGTGATGGCGCTGGGCGCCCTGGCGCCGATGGGTCTGCCGAGCATGGCCGCCGCGAACGACAAGCTCGTCGAGATGGCGAAGGACGACGCCAACTGGGTGATGCCCGGCAAGAACTACGACTCGGACAATTACAGCCCGCTCAAGCAGATCAACACCAGCAACGTGAAGGACCTGAAGGTGTCCTGGACGTTCTCCACCGGCCTGCTCAACGGCCACGAGGGCGCCCCGGTGGTGGTGGACGGGAAGATGTACGTCCACACCTCCTTCCCCAACAACACCTTCGCGCTGGGCCTCGACGATCCGGGCAGGATCCTCTGGCAGGACAAGCCCAAGCAGAACCCGGCCGCCCGCGCGGTGGCCTGCTGCGATCTCGTGAACCGCGGCCTCGCCTACTGGCCCGGCGACGGCAAGACCCCGGCGCTCATCCTCAAGACGCTCCTCGACGGCAACGTCATGGCCCTCAACGCCGAGACCGGCGAGACGGTCTGGAAGGTCGAGAACTCCGACATCAAGGTCGGCTCGACGCTGACGATCGCGCCCTACGTGGTCAAGGACAAGGTCATCATCGGCTCCTCCGGCGCCGAGCTCGGCGTGCGCGGCTACCTCACCGCCTACGACGTGAAGACCGGCGCCCAGGTCTGGCGCGCCTACGCCACCGGCCCGGACAAGGACCTGCTGCTGGCCGACGACTTCAACATCCGCAACGCCCATTACGGCCAGAAGGGGCTCGGCACCTCCACCTGGGAGGGCGATGCCTGGAAGATCGGCGGCGGCACGAACTGGGGCTGGTACGCCTACGATCCCGGCACCAACCTGATCTACTTCGGCACCGGCAACCCGGCGCCGTGGAACGAGACCATGCGTCCGGGCGACAACAAGTGGACGATGACGATCTTCGGCCGCGACGTCGACACGGGCGAGGCCAAGTTCGGCTACCAGAAGACCCCGCACGACGAGTGGGACTACGCGGGCGTCAACGTGATGATGCTCTCCAACCAGAAGGACAAGGACGGCAAGGACCGCAAGCTCCTGACCCATCCGGACCGGAACGGCATCGTCTACACCCTGGACCGCACGGACGGTTCGCTGGTCTCGGCCAACAAGATCGACGACACCGTCAACGTCTTCAAGTCGGTGGACCTGAAGACCGGCCAGCCGGTGCGCGACCCGGAATACGGCACCCGGATGGACCATCTCGGCAAGGACATCTGTCCCTCGGCGATGGGCTACCACAACCAGGGCCACGATTCCTACGATCCGGAGCGCAAGGCGTTCTTCATGGGCATCAACCACATCTGCATGGATTGGGAGCCCTTCATGCTGCCCTACCGCGCGGGTCAGTTCTTCGTCGGCGCGACGCTGAACATGTATCCGGGTCCGAAGGGCGACCGGCAGAACTACGAGGGCCTCGGCCAGATCAAGAGCTACAACGCCATCACGGGCGCGTTCCAGTGGGAGAAGATGGAGCGCTTCGCGGTCTGGGGCGGCACGACGGCCACCGCCGGCGGGCTGGTGTTCTACGGAACCCTCGACGGCTACATCAAGGCGCGCAACTCGGACACCGGAGACCTCCTCTGGAAGTTCAAGATGCCCTCCGGCGCCATCGGCTACCCGATCACCTACACCCACAAGGGTGAGCAGTACGTGGCGATCTACTACGGCGTCGGCGGCTGGCCGGGCGTCGGCCTGGTCTTCGACCTGCAGGACCCGACCGCCGGCCTCGGCGCGGTGGGCGCCTTCAAGAAGCTCGCCAACTACACCCAGATGGGCGGCGGCGTGATGGTGTTCTCGCTGGGCGGCAAGGGCCCCTACGACGACCCGAACGTCGGCGAGTACCAGACGGCGGCCGCGAAGTAGGCGGCACGACGAGGCCGCGCCCGCAGCGTGCGCGTGTCCCCCTCCCCCCCCTGTGGGGAGGGGTCAGGGGTTGGGGGTGGCTCCGCTGGCCTTCGTCCGTCGCGGGGCCTCCGGCCACCCCCACCGCCAACGCCTCCCCGCGCGAGTTGGGTGATCGCATCCGCGATCTGCCTGTCGGCGGCTCTGGATTCCGGGCTCGCCGTCGGCGACCCGGAATGACGGTGTGCCTCATCTGTGATCGCCCTGCCGCAACGGGCCGGGGAGCCGCGTCCCGGTCCCACAAGACTCCGACCAACGAGAACAACGGAAACGCTCCCATGTCCTTCGCCACAGGATGCTCCTTCGCCGCAGGATGCCTGTCCGCTGCGGTTCTTCTCGCCCTCGGCGGGGCCGCGCTCGCGCAAGGCGACACGAAATCCGCCCCCGACGACAGGACCCTGCGGGTCTGCGCCGCGAACCAGCCGCCGCTCTCGCTGAAGGACGGCAGCGGCCTCGAGAACCGCATCGCCGCGGCGATCGCCGACGCCATGGGGCGCAAGGCCGAGTTCGTCTGGTCGGACAAGGCGGCGATCTACCTGGTGCGCGACAGCCTCGACAAGAAGCTCTGCGACGTGGTCGTGGGCCTCGACAGCGACGACCAGCGCGTGCTGACCACGAAGCCCTATTACCGAAGCGGCTACGTGTTCGTGACCCGCGCCGACCGCGACCTCGACGTGAAGTCCTGGGCCGACCCGCGGCTCAAGACCGTCGACCACATGGTGGTCGGCTTCGGCACGCCCGGCGAGGTCATGCTGAAGGATATCGGCCGCTACGAGGAGGACATGGCCTACCTCTACTCGCTGGTGAACTTCCGCGCCGCCCGCAACACCTACACGCAGATCGATCCGGCCCGGATGATCAGCGAGGTCGCCACCGGCAAGGCCGACGTGGCGGTCGCCTTCGGCCCGGACGTCGCCCGCTACGTGAAGGACTCGGCCCAGCCCCTGCGCATGACCCTGGTGCCCGACGACACCACCCGCAGCGACGGCCGCAAGATGCCGCAGAGCTTCGACCAGTCCATGGGCGTGCGCCGGGACGACACCGCCCTGAAGGCCGCCCTCGATGCGGCCATCGTCAAGGCGAAGCCGAAGATCGAGGCGATCCTGAAGCAGGACGGCGTGCCCCTGGTCCCCGTCACCAACTGATCCGGTTCCGCCCCGCGCGGCCCCGGTCCGACATCCCCGCTTCCGAGGCGGAGCCCGACGCGGGCGCGCCGGGCTCCGCCCCAAACCCCTCGCCGGCGCCCCGATGGGCGCCCGGTCCAGCCCCGCCCGGCCGGTCAGCCGTCCGGCGTCATCAGGTCGAATTCATGCGTGATTCCCATGGCATCCTGGCCATCTGTTTCAGCCTCGCCGCCGTCCTCGGTGGCGTCGCCGCCCTGGCGCAGCCCGCCGCCGGCCCCCAGACCGGCTTCGTCTTCCGCAACACGGTCACGGGCGAGCAGCTCGACGTCGCCGAAGGCAAGGCGGGCGGCCGCGACACCCCGGCGGTGAAGCAGTTCTTCCAGACGGGCAAGAACAGCTACATCGACGACAAGTCCTGCCTGCGCAACGGCGAGTCCCTCTTCGCGACCTCGTGTTCCGGCTGTCACGGCCACCTGGCCGAGGGCAAGCTCGGGCCGGGCCTCAACGACAACTACTGGACCTATCCCTCGAACACCGAGGACACCGGCCTGTTCGCCACGATCTTCGGCGGCGCCAACG
Organism: Methylobacterium sp. Leaf111; assembly: GCF_001423285.1. Taxonomy (NCBI): domain Bacteria; kingdom Pseudomonadati; phylum Pseudomonadota; class Alphaproteobacteria; order Hyphomicrobiales; family Methylobacteriaceae; genus Methylobacterium; species Methylobacterium sp. Leaf111. Next base: position 32,830 of record NZ_LMNE01000016.1, read on the forward strand.
GCATGATGGGCCCGCACAACGAGAACCTGACCCCCGACGAGATGCTCCAGGTCATCGCCTGGATCCGGCACCTCTATACTGGTCCGGTCCAGGACGCCGTCTGGCTCAACGACGCGCAGAAGAAGAATTACACGCCCTACAAGCAGGGCGAGACCTTCCCCAAGGACGTCAAGGGCCAGTGCCCGCCGCTGGAAGACTGACGCCCGAGGAAGTCACGGCGCCATCCGTGAGGCACCACCGCGCGCGAGCCGCGACGCCGATCCACAGACAAGAACGATCAACAGAGGAGACGACCATGCGGACTTTCATCACAGCCCTGGCGATCGGTGCGGGCGCGCTGCTCGCGGTTCCGGCGATGGCCTATGACGGCACCAAGTGCAAGGCGGCCGGCAATTGCTGGGAGCCGAAGCCCGGCTTCCCCGAGAAGATCGCCGGCACGAAGTACGACCCGAAGCACGACCCCAAGGAACTCAACAAGCAGTCCGAGTCGATCAGGGCGATGGAAGAGCGCAACAAGAAGCGCATCGAGGCCGCCAAGAAGACCGGCAAGTTCGAGTACGACGTCACCAAGCTGTCGTCGAACTGATCCCGCCGTCCTGATCCTGGCGGATCGGGGTCGCCCGCCGCGCGGCGGGCGCGCCCCGATGGCGCCGCGACCCGGCGGGGCGACCTCCGGACGCTCCGTCCCGGGTCGCGGCCGTCGGTGGCGCCGGGCCTTCCGGTCCCCCGGGTCTCCGTTTCCTCAAGGCTGAGCATGATGAACCAGGTCCGCTCCGGCGATGCGATGCTCACCGACTGGCGCGCGGCGGCCACCCGCTTCGAGGCGACGGTGGGCGCGGCCGTGCTCGGACAGGCCCGGGCGATCCGGCTCCTCACCATCGCGCTCTTCGCCCGCGGCCACGTGCTGCTGGAGGGCGATGTCGGCGTCGGCAAGACGACCCTGCTGCGCGCCGTGGCGCGGGCGGTCGGCGGCGCCTACGCGCGCGTCGAGGGCACCGTCGACATGATGCCCACTGACCTCGTCTACCACACCTACCTCGCCGAGGACGGCCGCCCCCGGGTCGAGCCGGGGCCGGTGCTGCGGCAATCCGAGGACCTGTCGATCTTCTTCTTCAACGAGATCAACCGGGCCCGGCCCCAGGTCCACGCCCTGCTCCTGCGCCTGATGGCCGAGCGCACGCTCACGGCCTTCGACCGGGAGTACCGGTTTCCCAACCTGCAGGTCTTCGCCGACCGCAACCGGGTCGAGCGGGAGGAGACCTTCGAACTGCCCGCCGCCGCCCGCGACCGCTTCCTCATGGAGATCGGGCTGGAGGCGCCCCAGGACGCCGCGAGCCGGCGCGCCCTGGTCTTCGATCCCCGCTTCCACGACACCGACGCGCTGATCGCCGGCCTCGACGGCGGCGTCCTCGACCACGCCGCCCTCCCGGGCATCGCCGCCGCGATCCAGCACGGCATCCAGGCGAGCCCGGCCATCGAGTCCTACGTGATCGGGCTCTGGGCCGCGCTGGTGCGGCCGGGGGAGGCCGGCATCCGCCTGCCCGGCCTCGACATGGAGGCCCTGGTCCAGGGCGGGGCCTCCCCCCGCGGCGTCGCCTTCCTGGTCCGCGCCGCCCGCGTCCGCGCCTGGCTGGAGGGCCGCGACTGGATGGTGCCGGAGGACGTCCGGGCGGTCTTCCCCGAGGTCATGGCCCACCGGGTCTTCCTGGAGCCGATCTACGAACTGCGCCGGGCCGCCATCATGCCCGACCTCTGCCGGGCCGTGTTCGAGACCGTGCCGGCGCCATGACGGAGACGGCGCAACCCGACATCGTCTACCGCCCGCGCGGGCGCCTGCCCGGGACCCGCCCCGGCGCCCATCGCGGCCGCGAGGCCGGTGGCCTCGGCACGTTCCGCGATCAGGTGCCGTTCCTGCGGATGCCCGATGCCCGGCGCATCGACGTCCGCGCCACCCTGCGCGACCCCTTCGAGGGCACCGTCGTGCGCCGCTTCGAGGCGCGGACCCCGATCGAGGTCTGGGCGCTCCTCGACCTCTCGGCCTCCATGCGCTTTGCCGGCGCGGCCGACCGCATGGCCCTGGCCTGCGCCTTCTGCACCGGCCTCGCCGCCTCGGCCACCCGGATCGGCGATCCCTTCGGCCTGATCGGCTGCGACGAGGACCTGCGGGACGACGTGTTCCTGGCGCCCAGCCGCGCGCCCACCCGGGCCGCCGAGGTGGCGCGGCGCCTCGCGGCCGCCGACTGTTCCGGCCGGGGCGCCGGAGGCATGGCGGCGGCGGCCCGCCGCCTCGCCGGGCGCCCGAAGATCGTGTTCCTGCTCTCCGACTTCCGCTGGCCGGAGGCGCAGATCGCCGAGGTCTTCGCGGCCCTGAGCCGGCACGACCTCGTCCCGGTGCTCCTCGGCGACGCCGCCGAGGCGGAGGGCCTGCCGGACTGGGGGCTGCTCGAGCTCGACGATCTTGAAGGCGCCGGGCGCCGGCTGGTCTTCATGCGCCCCGCCCTGCGCCGGCGCTGGATCGCCCGCGAGGCCGCCCGGATCGAGACCCTCCGGCGCCTCGCGACGGCTCATGGCCGCCCGCCCTTCCGCCTCGCCGGCCGCTTCGATCCCGACGCGGTCAGCCGCCACCTCCTCGGCGCCTGAGGCGGCTCATGCGCATCCGCTTCCTCGCCCCCCTCCTCGCCGGCCTCCTTCTGTCGGGCCCGGCCGGGGCCCAGGTCCGCTCCGTCGAGATCCGCACGCCGCGCCCCTTCGGGTACTTCCTCGGGGACCTCGTCCGGGCCGAGGTCGACCTCGTGGTCGAGCCGGGCTTCCGGCTCCAGGCCGCGTCGCTGCCGCAGCCGGGGGCGCTCACCTACTGGCTCGACCTGCGCGACCTCGACGCGACCGCGTCGGTATACGGCGACGCCCGGCGCGTGCGTCTCGCCCTCACCTACCAGACCTTCTACGCCGCCCTCGATGCCCGGGCCCTGGAGATTCCGGGCTTCACCGTCACCTTCGTGAGCGAGAGCGATCACGGCGCCACCACCGTGAAGGCCGAGGTGCCGGCCTGGTCGTTCAACGTCTCGCCGCTGCGCGAAATCCAGCCGCCCGCCCGGGACGACCCCCGCGACTACATGCGCCCCGACGGGCAGGTCGGCCCCGGCGATCCGCGGCCCCTGCTCCTCGGTGCCGCCGGCTCGGCCAGCCTCGCCCTCCTGGCGCTGGCGGGCCTCGCCCGGGACCGGAGCTGGTGGCCGTTCCGGGCCCGGCGCGGCCGTCCCTTCGGCCGCGCGGCCCGTCGGATCCGCGCCCTGGCGCGCCGACCGGACCCGATGCTCCACCACCGCGACGCGCTGCTGGCGCTCCACGACGCCCTCGACACGGTGGCCGGCCGCCGGCTGTTCGCCGACGATCGCGGTGATTTCCTGAAGACCCACCCGGCCTACGCGACCGAGGGGCCGGACCTCGCCCGGTTCTTCGAGGCGTCCCGCCGGACCTTCTTCGGGCCCGGCCCGGAGGACGGCCTCGCCGTGCTCGACCTCCCCGCCCTCGCCGCCCTCGCGCGGCGCCTCGCCCACGTGGAGCGCGCCGCATGATCGATGCACTCGCCCGCCTCTCCGCCGACCATCCGGCCCTGCTCTGGCTCCTGCCCCTCGCCCTGCTGCCGCTCCTGGCCTCGGCCCAGCGCAGGGTTCCCGTGGCCGCCATCGCGGCGGCCCCGGCGGACGGCCCGTCGCGGGCGATCGGCGCCCTCCTGCGCACCGCCGGGATCGTCGCCGTCGCGGGCCTGATCCTGGCCCTGGCCGGCCCCTACCGTCGGGGCGAGACCCTGACGCGCACCGGGATCGGCGCCCAGGTCTCGATCCTGATCGACCGCTCCGGCAGCATGAACGAGACCTTCGCCGGGCGGCAGCCCTCCGGCCTCGAGGAATCGAAGGCCGCCGCCTCCCGGCGGCTGCTCGCCGCCTTCGTGGGGAGTCGGGCGCACGATCAGTTCGCCGTCACGGCCTTCTCGACGGCCCCCATGCTGGTGGTCCCCATGACCGACCGGCATGCGGCGGTCCGGGCCGCCATCGCGGCGATCGACCGGCCCGGCCTCGACTACACCAACATCGCGCGGGGCCTCGCCATGGGTCTGGCCCAGTTCGGGCCCGCGAGCCCCACCACGTCCCGAGCGCTCCTCCTCGTCTCGGACGGAGCGGCCGTGATCGATCCGCGCGTGCAGGACACGCTGCGCGCCGCGTTCACCCGCCTGCGGCCGAACCTGTACTGGCTCTTCCTGCGCACGAAGGGCTCTCCCTCCATCGCCGACCGGCCGGCGGGCGAGGACACCCCGCAGGCGGCGCCCGAGCGCCACCTCGACCTGTTCTTCCGGAGCTTGCGGACACCCTACCGCGCCTTCGAGGCCGAGGGAGCGGAGGCGGTGGCCGAGGCGATCGCCCAGATCGAGCGGCTGGAGCGCGATCCGATCCCCTACACCGAGCAGCGCCCGCGCCGGGACCTCGCCGGGCTCGCCTATGCCGCCAGCCTTGTCGGGCTCGTGATCCTCGTCGCGGCCAAGCTCGGAGAGGCGGATCTGTCCCGGAGCGGCCTCTCGGCCGCCCGGTCCCGGGCCACCGCGTCCGACCCCGCGAGGCGCGCCGCATGACGACGACCGTGATCCGGCCCGGGCGTACGGCGCCCCGTTCGGCCACCGACCGAGCCCGGTCGCGTGGCACGGGCCTGCGCGTGGGATGGCGGCGGGCCCGGCCGCGCCTCCTCATCCTGTTGCCGATCCTGCTCCTCGGCGCCGCCCTGGGCTGTGCCTCCGGCGCCTGGCGAATCGCCCGCGACACTGCCACGATCCAGGCTCTCGCCGCGGGCCGGGACGTCGCGGTTCCGGTCGATGCCGCTCCGTCCCTCCTGCTCGCCCGCGTCCAGCACCTCGCCCGGCGCGGCGCCGTGGAGGCGATCGAGCCGCTGATCGCGGCACTCGAAGCGCAGGGCGCGCGCGACCGGGCCGCCCGCGCCCGCTTCGCCCTGGCCAACGCCCATCTGCGACAGGCTTTCGACCACCTGGAGCGCGGCGACCTCGACCCGGCCGGACCCCGCATCACCCTGGCGCGCCAGGAGTACCGGCGCGCGCTCCAGGGCCGTCCGGACTACTGGGATGCCAAGTTCAACCTCGACGTGGCGTCACGCCTGTTGCGCGACTTTCCCGACTTCGATCGCAAATCCGGCGATGCCCTCGCGGCGGAGCCGAAGACGATCTGGACCGACATTCCCGGCCAGCCGCGGGGCGAGCCGTGACGCCCCGCGGCCTGATCCTGCGGAACCTGACGGACGGACGCCTGCGCCTCCTCGCCGGGGCCCTCGGGCTGGTGGCGCTGGCCCTCGTGATGCGCCCGTTCCCGCTCACCCGCCACGGCGTCGCCATCCTGGCGATCGTCGACATCACCGGCAGCATGAACGTCCGCGACTACGTCGGCGCCGACGGGATGCCGGCGAGCCGTCTCGACACCGCGAAGGCGGCTTTGCGCGACCTCGTCGCCGGCCTGCCCTGCGGATCGCGGGTCGCTTTAGGCCTCTTCACGGAGCGACGGCCCTTCCTCCTGTTCACCCCCATCGAGACCTGCGCGGGCTTCGCGCCCATCGACGGGGCGCTGGCGGCCCTCGACTGGCGCATGGCCTGGGAAGGCGACAGCCGGATCTCCGCCGGGCTGTTCCGCAGCCTCGCCATGGCGGAGGAACTGGGCACCGACCTCGTGTTCATCACCGACGGGCAGGAGGCCCCGCCCCTGCCGAGCCGTGGCGGACCGTCTTTCGAGGGCAGGCCCGGTGCCGTGCGGGGCCTCATCGTGGGGGCCGGGGCACCTGGCCTGTCGCCGATTCCGCGCTACGACGACCGGGGACGCGAGACCGGCTTCTACGCCGCGGGCGACGTCCAGCAGGAGAACCGCTTCGGACCGCCCCCGGCCGATGCCGAGCACCGCGAGGGCTATAACCCGCGCAACGCGCCCTTCGGCGCGGCCGCCGCCCGTGGCACCGAGCACCTGTCCTCGGTGCGCGAAGCCTACCTACGCACCCTCGCCGGCGAGACCGGCCTCACCTACGCCCCTCTCGAAGGATCGGCCAGGCTCGGCGCGGCGCTCGAGGGCGCCGCGACGCCACGCCCGGTCCCGGGCCGCTTCGACCCGCGCCCCATACTCGGCGCGTCTGCGCTGCTGCTCCTGCTCGCGACCTTCCTCGCACCCCTGCTCCGCGCCCGCGGAATCCCGACTTGGAAAAAGGCCTGATCGATGCGTCTCGGTGTTCCCGCCCTCGTCCTGATCCTCCTCTCCGGGGCGGCCCTCGCCCACGGCCCGACGCCGCAGAAGGTCGACCAGAGCATCGTCATCGCGGCCAAGCCCGATGCCGTCTGGAAGGTGGTCGGCGAGTTCGCCGGTATCGGGACCTGGCACCCGGATGTCGCCAGAAGCGAGGGCAGCGGCGGCAACGCGTCCGGGGGGCAGCGGAAGGTCACGCTCAAGGCGGGCGGTACCCTGAACGAGGGACTCGACGAGATGAACGCCGCCGGGCGGAGCTATTCGTACCGCCTGTCCGACCCCGACCTGAAGGCGCTTCCGGTCTCGTCCTACTCGGCGACCCTCACGGTCTCCCCCGAGGGCGATGGCGCCAGGGTCGAGTGGTTCGGTCGATTCTATCGGGGGGATACCGGCAACGAGCCGCCGGACGACCTCAGCGACGAGGCCGGCCGCACCGCCATGAATCGCTACTTCGCGGAGGGTCTCAAAGGCCTGAAGGCGAAGGTCGAGGGGAAAGCCGCGCCATGACGGGCGGCCCGGTGACCGGACGCTTCGTCCTGGCCGCGCTGCTCGTCGGACTCGGACCGGCCCTCGGACCCGGCCCCGGTGCGGCCGCCGCGCGGACCGTGTACGTGGCGAGCCAGGGGGCCGGGACCCTGGTCGCCCTGGCGGCCGATGCGACGGAGGCCGGCGCGCCCCTCCCGGTCGGACGCAGCCCCGCCCAGGTCGTGGCTGGTCCCGAAGGGCGGCTCTATTTCACCCATCCCGATACGGGGACCATCACGGTCGTCGGTGGCGCCGACGGATCAATCCGGCAGACCTATTCGGTACCCGGTCAGCCGTTCGGGATCGCGACCTCTCCCGACGGTGCGCACCTCTATGTCGGGGACTGGGCGGGCCACCGAGTGATGCGCCTATCCGCCAGGACCGGCGCCCTCGAGGGGGCGGTGGCCGTCGGCCGCGAACCGGCCGGCCTCGTCCTCGACCGGAACGGAACGCTCTACGTGGCCGACCGGGAGAGCCGACAGGTCAGCGTCGTCGACACCCGGACCATGACCCGGAAAGCCACGATCGCGGTGGGGACGGGGCCCTTCGCCCTGGCGCTGAACCCGGCCCGGGACCGTCTCTACGTTGCCAACGTGCGCAGCGGCGACGTGAGCGTCATCGACACGGTCGCGCGCCGGGTCGTCGCAACCTTCACGGTGGGTGGCATGCCCTACGGGGTCGCCGTGAGTCCGGATGGCGGCCGGATCTGCGTCACCGACCAGCGCGGCGGCAATCTCGTCGTTCTCGATGCGGAGGACGGCGCGCTGCGCGCGACCGTGCCGGTCGGCCGCTATCCGGAGGGCGTCGCGATCACCGGGCAACAGGCCTACGTCGCCAACTGGTTCTCGGATTCCGTCTCCGTCGTCGACCTCCGAAGCCTTCGCGAGACGGCTCGTATCGCCGTGCCCGACGGCCCCCGCAGCCTCGCGGTCGTGCCCGAGGGAGAGCGATGAGGTTCCGCACCGCGCCGACGCTCGCTCTCCTTCTGGTTCTGGGGGCCTGCGATGGCGGCGAGCCCGCTCAGGACACGGCCGTCGTGGCCACGAAGTCCGATGCCGAGGTCCCGACATGGCTCTCGCCGACGGACGGGATGGAGCCGGCGGTTTGGCTTGCGCGGCGCGAACCCGGCCAGCCCGTGGCGCGCGCCGCCGCGCGCAGCGATCACCTGCGCCACAGCCTCTCTCGGGCGAAAGAGATCTTCATCGAAGATCCGCGCATGATCGCCAATCGAACGGTACAGCTCGGACAGATGCTGGCCGAGGCCGGCGAGCCCGAGAGCTACACCGATCTCCTCGAGGGCCTCGAAGGCGCGGCCTCCCCGACCCATCGCAAGCAGCTCTACGGCGAGCTGTGCCAGCATTACTACAACAGCCGGCAGCAGGGGCTGGACCGCGCGCAGGCCCTTGCCCGCCTCACCGAACGCTCTGCCGCGCCGGATGTCGCCCCATGACATCCGGCGCGACGAGCATCCTCATCGCGGACGACCACCCGGTGATCCTGAGGGGGTTCCGGACCCTCATGGAGGATGCGGGGATGACGGCGATCCACGAGGCGACGACCATCGTGGAGGCCTATCGGGCCTTCTACCGGCAACGCCCGGGCATGGTCATTGCCGATCTCACGTTCGGCGATCAGGGCTTGAGCGGGCTCTCCTTGATCCAGCGCATCCGGACCCTGGAGCGCAAGACCCGGATTCTCGCCTTCAGCATGCACGACGATCCGACGATCATCGCGCGTGCTCTGGCGAACGGAGCGACCGGCTATGTGCTCAAGGATGCGCCGGCCACGGCGTTCCTCGCGGCTTTCGACCAGGTCCGCCGCGGAAAAAGCTACCTCGATCACGACATCGCTCTGCGTGTGGCCATGCTCAACGCGACCAGCGAACGGTCGTCGACCGTGAATTTTTCGGAGCGGGAACGACAGGTCCTCTCGCTGATCAAGGACGGAAACTCCTATCAAGCCATCGCTGAAAAGCTGTCGATGAAGTACAAGACCGTTGTAAACGTCATCTCGGCGATTCGACGAAAATCGGGAACCCATAGTCTTGCCGAGTTGATCAATTTCTCGATGTCGATCGATATTTGAGTCTCATCGGACAACAATCGTTGTTCAGGCTGACGAACGGTCGACGGGCCGACGGAGCTCGCAGTCGCGCAGGCCCGGCCCCGATCCGCTGACCTCCGGGGCGCCGGCCTCCCCGAGGCCGAGGACACGGGCAACGAGGCGTCCGTCGCCGATGCCCTGCCCTGGGGGGCGCCTCGAGGTTCGAGTGATGCAGGGCGCGGCGCGATCAGGGCGTGAGGCCCGGACAGGGGCGGTCGCTCGCGACGCGTCCACCGGTCAGTTGGTGTCGGCTGCAGGGCCGTCGATGCGGATGGTCGCGCGCGCCGGGTCCGGTCCGCCGGACTGCCGGCAGCTCTGCGCGATCGGGAAAACGGTGCCCTCGTGCGGGACGATGCGGGCCCGGCACTCCCCGGCCTTGGAACTCCCGAGGCCCCGTGGCGCAGCGGAAGTGCGTCGGCGCGGGCCTGGCCGGCGACCAGAACCGAAGCGCATGCGGTCATCGTTCGTGGAAGCGAGCGACGCATCGTCCTTCTCCGACCGGGGCGGCCCATGCCCGTTCGTCAGGCCGGGACGCCGACCGTGGAGAGCCAAGCCGCGTACCGGACGGGCCAGTGCGCGCTCGGGGTCCCCGGCCTCCCCATGCCGAAGCCGTGGCCGCCGCGCGCGAGCGTATGGGGCTCCGCTCGGATGCCGGCCAGTGCGCACGCCTCGGCCAAGATGCGGGTGTTGGCGATGTCCGAGATCGGGTCGCCCTGCGCCTGCGCCAGGAAGACCGGCGGGCCGTGGGATCGCACATGGGTCTCGACCGACCAGGCCGCGCTCATCTCCCGGTCCGGCTATCGGCCGACCATCTGAAGGCGCGTGGAGGTCTGGTCGTGGGGCAGCTCGAGGGTGATGATCGGGTAGATCAGCGCCGCCGCGACCGGATGGGCCGGCAGATCGTCGGTCGCGTCGACCGAGCGATAGAAGGCGAACGCCCAGCGCGTCGCGGCCAGGCCGAGAAGATGGCCGCCGGCCGAGAATCCGAGGACGCCGATCCGGCTCGGATCGATGCCGTACGCGACCGCCCGCTTCCGGATCAGGCGCAGGGCGCGCTGCGCATCCTGAAGCGGTGCCGGGGGCCGTCGCGCCAGCCCTCGCGGGGGAGGCGGTAGCTCAAGACGAAGGCGGTGTCCTTGGCGCCGATGTTGTAGAACCACGGCCAGACATGCGGGTAGGAGCCCGTCGTGACGGTGAAGCCCGCTGCCTTCAGCGAGGGAATCCCGTCGGCGGCCGGAACCTCAATCCAGTCGACCTGTCCCGAGCGCAGGGCGGCGAACCGGGTATTCGCCTCCGGGATCGGCATCAGCCGGATCCGGTCGACCTTCGCCTTGCGAGCGGCGTCCCAGTAGCCGTCGAACCGCGCCAGATCGATGGCCTCGCGGGGACTGACCCGCGTGATTCGGAACGGTCCCGTCCCGGCGGCCGGCAGCATCGCGGTCCCGGCCCAGGTGCGGCCGCCCTTCTCGAACGAGGACGGCGCGGTGAACAGCAGGTCGACCATCATGTGGGGGAAGTACGAGGCCGCGACGGTCGTCGTGACCGCAACCGTGCGATCATCGACCTTGCGATAGCCGGCGATGATCGGCACCCGCGTCCTCGTGATGCCGGCGGCGGCCACCTCGTATTGCGGGCTGTCGGCCTTGAAGTAGCGGTCGAGATTCCACAGCACCGCATCGGCGTTGAAAGGCGTGCCGTCGTGGAATGCGACGCCGTCGCGCAGATGGAAGAGCCACGTCCGCTTGTCCTCGGGCATTTGCTCCCAGCGCTCGGCCAATCCGGGCTTGAGGGTCGCGGGCCGGTCGCTGCGCGTGAGGTCCCACTGCACCAGCGGCTCGAAGACCGGATAGCCGAGAAAACGCAGGCCTTCGAACCCGTTGTTCGGCATCCCGGTGGTGGTGGGAATGTCGGTTGCCGTCATGGCGATACGCAATGAGCTCTCGGCCTGCGCGACCGATGTGCAAGCCCCGATCCCCACGGCGATGAGCGCCGCCCGCTTTCGACTCGTCATCGTGTCGGACCTCGTGTTTCCGTGGAGGATCGTGGGCTGATCTTCAGCTGCGCGAGGACGGCGCGTAGAAGGGCTGGCGCGGGGTGTCGGGCAGATAGCCGTCGTAGAAGGCCTTGACGTAGGGCGTGACGGCGAGCCCGAGCTCCCGCCGGGCGACCTCCTCGGGGGTCCGCGGCCGGCCGAGGCTTTCGGCTATCTCGGCGAGCACGGCATCCCGGTCGACCTGGGTGAAGCGGCCATCGGCGTAGACGATTTGCCCGTCGACGAAGACCGCATCGACGGCCCCCGTCTTGGAGCGCTGCATCAGCGCGTCGAGGATCGGGATGTCGGTGTCCTGGTAGGGATAGGTCGCCTTGTCGTAGTCGATCAGCACCGCGTCGAAGAATCGGCCCGGATCGAGGCGGCCGATGCTCTGGCCGAAGGCGGTGGTCTTGGCGCCGTGCTCGGTCGCCATCCGCAGGACCTGCGGGCAGGTGGGTACGTCGTCGTCCATGCCGGGGGTGCGGTGAGCCCGCAGGACGAGGCGCAGCTCCTGGAGCATATCCCGATCCTCGTTGAGGCCCGCCTCGTCGAGGCCCATCCCGACGGTCATGCCCTTGGCCTCGTAGAGGTTGAGAGGCGCCACGCCGGAGCGCAGGCGGAAGTTCGACGAGCAGTTGTGGCAGATGCAGGTGCCGGTCTCGGCGGCGATGTCGGCATCCTCCGCCGTCAGCCAGACGCCGTGCCCGAGGGTCAGATGCGGCCCGAGCACGCCGAGGTCGTGCAGATGATGCACGGCGGTCTTGCCGGTACGGCGCCGGGCATATTCCTTCTGATAGGCGGTCTCGAGAAGGTGCATGTGCATGGGCACGCCGTGCTTGCGTGCGGTGGCATTGAGGGTCTGCAGCGCCTCGTCGCTGCACCAGTGCAGGTTGGCCGGGGCGAGCTGGATCCGGGTGAGCCGCTCGCCCTCGTTCTCCGCCTTCAGGGTCTCGAACAGAGTCATGAAATCCGCGAACGGCATCGACTGCGCCTTGAGATGCGCCATCAACTGCCCGGCGATGGGCTGGGGCAGGCGCTCGCAGAAGGCTTCGTCGGCCTCGTAGACGAGGCGGTTCTGCTCGCGCACGGCGTAGCAGTAGGAGGCACGCATCCCGATTTTGCGATAGGCGCCGAGCACCTGCGAGGCCGCGCCGTGGACCTGCTCGTAGCCGCCCGCCATCCAGCCGTGGATGTGCTGCACGGTGGTGACGCCGGAGGCGAGCATCTCGAAGGCGGAATAGAGGGTGTCGAGTTCGTGGTCGACGCGCTTGGCGGCGATGCGCGTGGCGAACCAGAGTTCCAGGGCGTGGTCGGGCGAGCCGAGTTGCAGGGGGGTGAGCCCGACATGGTGATGGCTGTTGACGAAGCCCGGCAGCATCACGTGGCGCGGGTAGCGATGCACGGTCGCGTCCGGTGCCTTGGCGCGCAAGGCCGCCGGATCGCCCACCTCGACGATGATGCCGTCCCGCACCAGCACGGCGGCGTTGTCGTGGATGATCGGGGTATGCCGGTCCTGCACGCCCGTGATGATGGTGCGGGCCTCGACGATGATCTCGGTCATGCTGATCCTTGAGACGATTGAGAACGATGACGGCGGACGAGGGCGGCGCTCAGCGCGCCTCCTGCTCCGCGAAGGCCCGGTCGACCTCGTCGGCGAGGAGTTCGCCGAAGCGGTCGCGCAGGTCGTGGAACCGTGGGTCGCGGGGATTGCGCGGGCGGGGTAGATCCACCGGCACGATGGTCTTCACCCGGCCGGGACGGGCGGTGAACACGACGACCCGATCGGCCAGCGCCACCGCCTCGTCGATCGAATGCGTGACGAGGACGATGGAGGCGCCGCTGTCGCGCCAGATCTGGAGCAGGAAATTCTGCATCTTGGCACGGGTCTGGACGTCGAGGGCCGCGAAGGGCTCGTCCATCATGAGGACCTTCGGGCGCATGGCGAGCGCCCGGGCGCAGGCGGCGCGCTGGCGCATGCCCCCGGAGAGCTCGTCCGGCTTCTTGTCCATCATGTCGGCGAGGCCAACCCGCCGCAGCATCTCGGCGGCAATCTCCCGGCGCTTCAGCTTCTGGACCGCGCCGATGGAGAGGCCGAAGGCGACGTTGTCGAGGATCGTCAGCCAGGGGAACAGCGAGGCGTCCTGGAAGATGAGGCCGCGCTCGGCCGACGGCCCCGCGATCGGCAGGCCGTCCGCCTCCATCGTGCCGGCGCTCGCCGGCTCAAGCCCGGCGATCATGTAGAGCAGCGTCGACTTCCCGCAGCCGGAGGGGCCGAGGAAGACCACGAACTCGCCGGGGGCGATGTCGAGGTCGATGTCGCGCAGGGCCTGGACGGGGCTGCGGCCGGCGGGCGACCAGGTCTTGCCGACACCCGACAGGTGCACGGCGGGGCGGCGGAGCGAAGGGCTTGGGACCGGAGCGTTCATCGACCGCCTCCCTGGGGGGCGATCCACCACAGCATCCGGGCCTGGACTTGGCGCAAAGCCCAGTCGAAGCCGAAGCCGAGCAGGCCGATGATCGCCATGGTGAAGAAACTGAGGCGGGCGTTGAAGGTCGAGCGGGCGAGCGAGACGATCTGCCCGAGGCCGCTGCCGACGCCCACCGCCTCCGCGATCAGCACCACCATCCAGGCGGCGAACAGGTTGAGGCGCAGGGTCATGAACAGCCCCGGCAGGATCGCCGGCAGCACCACGCGGAAGAAGGTCTGGCGGGTATCCGCCCCCATGATGCGGGCGACGTTGAGGTAGGTGACCGGCACCGCTGCGATCTGGGTGCTCGTCGTCAGCGCGATGGCGAAGAACAGGGTGATGAAGACGAGAAAGATCGCCGGCACGTCACCGATTCCGAAGACGAAGATCGCCACCGGCAGCCAAGCCACCGGCGAGATCGGCGCCAGCAGGAGCACGGTGGGCAGGACGAGGTTGCGGAACAGCCGGACATAGTGGAGCAGCGCGCCCACCAGGACGCCGCCGACGAAGCCGAGGACGAGCCCGACCGTGACCCGCATGGTCGTCCACCCGATGGTGGCGAGGAGCGGCATCACGCCTCCGCCCTCGCTGCGGCTGCCGATCCGGTTGGACCGGTCGAAATACTTCAGGGTCGCGGGCAGGTCGGCAAGGAACAGGTGCGGGGGCGGCAGGAGCAGCGGGTTCAGGAACCCGAGGGCCCAGAGAGCCTCCCACAGGCCGGCGAACAGGCCGAGCGAGGCGAGGCTCCAGCCGAGGGTCGCCAGCCCCGCGTGCAGGCGCGGGTATCGCGGGGGAGCGAAGGGCCGCCCCTGTCCCGGGGCCGCCTGCGCGGATTGTACAGAAACCGGCGCCACTGCGCCGAGTGGAACGTCCGTCGCGGCCATGAGGCTGCCTTTCGGAAGATCGGGAATCGGGTCCGGGAGACGCGGGGTCCGTCAGGCCGATTTCAGCTTCAGCCCGTCATAGAGCGGCCGGTTCTCGGCGATGACCTGCTCCATCAGGCTCCAGTCGAAGGCATCGGGTCCGGGCGCCTTCTTGACGTAGCCCATCTCCTTCATCGACTGCCCGCGGGCGATGATGAAGTCGGTCTGGTTGCGCTGATCCGTGCAGACGGGTTGCTTGGCGGAGGCATCGACCGCGGCTTCCATGGTGGTCTTGTAGTAGTTGCCGACGGTGTCCTTCAGCGCCGCAGTGCGATCGGATTCGATTTGAGACTGCGCGGTGAACAGAGCCTTGATCACCGCCCGTACGGTGGCGGGGCTCTTCTCGATCAGCGGTGTCCGGGCCGCCAGGACGCAATCGGAATAGCCGGCGCCGTAGACGTCGGTTCCGTCCGAGAGGAGCGTGGCGCCCTTGCGCGACTGCAGGCACTGCGTGGCGTAGGGCTCGATATGGCAGATCGCATCGACCGCGCCGGCGATGAAGGCCTGGGCCAGCTCCGGTGAGGTATCGAGGTAGCGTACGTCGAGGTCTTGGAAGGTCAGTCCGGCCTTCTTGAGATAGTCGAACGGCAAGACCTCGAGGGTGTCCGCCTGGAAGGTGCCGAGGGTCTTGCCCTTCAGGTCGGCCGCGGACCGGATACCTTCCCGGGCCACGATCATGCAGCCCTGGACACCCCCGCCGGCGACGATCTTCACCGGGGCACCGGCGTCGTACAGGGTCATGAAGTTCGAGTAGGGGATCATCGACATGTCGACGAGCCCGGCACCGAACATGGTCGTGATCTCGGCGTTCGAGGGCGTCACCACGAAATCCAGGCTGACCCCGTCGCCCTCCGTCAGTTTGCGCTCATGGGCGAGGAACATGCCGAGATTGCAGAAGCCGGACCCGTGGGTCGCCTTGACGGTGGTCATCGCGCCCGCCGCGGCGGCCGGTGCGACCAGGGCCGCGAGATGGGCCGGCAGCGCGATGGCAGCGCCGGCCGATCCCGCTGCGCGCAGAAGGCCACGCCGGGAGAAGCGTTGAAAGAACAGACCGTCACGTTCGCACATGATGCTCTCCGATCCCGCAGAGGGCGATGACACCGCGACCGTTCGGTCTGCCGGACGCAGGGCTGCATCGAGGAGGGCATGATGCAGTCGGACCGGGCAGCACCGTCCAGGACGGGCATCGTCGGATGGGCACGCCAACCCATGAGAGCCGATGGCTCTGCGCTGCGCGCCAACTCATGCAAGGCACGCGCCAAGCCGCCTGCGCAGGCCGTTCACCGTCCTATCCGCTCGCCCCATGGAAGATCAATCACGAGAAAACCAATCCAGCTGGGTCTAAGATGCGCGTATCATGCGAGCATTCGCGTTTTTAATCTGGCCAATATTGGAAGACATCGACATCTTGCGCGTCGATTTCGGTTGCCGGCGACCGCCGGCTCCGCGATCGCAGCGGGGTCCGGCGACGGAGCGAGCCGGCGTCGGCGCCGTCCCATCGGCACGCCGGGCATGGCATCCCGCCAGGCGCATTGCCTCGCCATCGATTTTTCCGCAAGCGAACGGCATTCTCCTCGAGGGCGGACCGGAGCGCATCCACCGATGGAAGACCGTTTTGAGATTGCCGTCGTCGGCCTCGGCGCCATGGGCAGCGCGGCCCTCTACCAGTTGGGCTTGCGCGGGGCGAAGGCGGTCGGCCTCGATCGCTTCGCCCCGCCGCATAGCTCGGGGTCGAGCCACGGCGAGAGCCGCATCACCCGGCAGGCCGTCGGCGAGGGCCGCGACTACGTCCCCTTCGTCCTGGCCTCGCACCGGATCTGGCGGAGCCTGGAAGCGGAGACCGGCGAAACGCTGCTGACGGCCTGCGGCGCTCTCGTGATGGGGCCAGGCAGCGGTGTTTCCTCGCATCACGGGAAGCCGGATTTCGTCGGGCGCTCCATCGATGCCGCGCGGGCTTTCGCGATCCCGCACGAAGTTCTCGACGGGCGCGAGGTGGCGCGCCGCTTCCCCCAGTTCCGCAATCTCGGCGGCGACGAGAAGGCCTATTACGAGCCGGGCGGCGGCTACGTCCGGCCCGAGCGCTGCATCGCCGCGCAGCTCCACCGGGCCGGCGCGCTCGGGGCCGAGATCCGCACCGGGACGACGGTGCGATCGATCCTCCAGCAGCCGAGCGGGGTCCGAATCGAGACCGATCGGGGCGTCGTCCATGCCGATCAGGTGGTGGTCTCCGCCGGGGCCTGGACCGCGCCCCTGCTCGGCGCGCCCTTCACGGACCTGCTCACCGTCAACCGCCAGCTGCTGCACTGGTACGCCCTCGACGACGCCTCGGCCTACGGGTCCGATGCGCCGGTCTTCATCTGGATGCACGGTTCCGGCGACACGGACTACCTCTACGGCTTCCCGCCCCTGCCGGGAGAGACCGAGGTGAAGGTCGCCACCGAGCAGTACGAGACATCGACGCAGGCCGAGGCCCTCGAGCGCGTCGTGAGCCCCGCGGAATCCGCCGCGATGCACCGACACCACGTGGCGGGCCGGCTCGCCGGCGCGTCGGCGCGGGTGACCCGGGCCGCCGCCTGCCTCTACACCGTGACGCCCGACCGGGGCTTCATTATCGACCGCCACCCGCGGATGGACCGGGTCCTCGTCGTGTCGGCCTGCTCCGGGCACGGCTTCAAGCACTCGGCCGGCATCGGCGAGGCCGTGGCCGAGGAGATGCTGCAGGGCGGCGGGCGCATCGATCTCGCACCTTATTCGCTCGCGCGGTTCGGCTGATCCCCACAGCGATGGCCTGTCGATTGCTTGACCCGATCGGACCCGAGAGGGCAGTCTCCCCGAAGAGCGCGCGTCGAGCCCCGGTCTCGTCTCCGGTCGAGCCGGATGTGCTCAGCATAAGGTATCCTTCCATGCGCAAGCCGACTTCGACGTTTCTCGGCTCTGGTCTGCTCGCGGCGGCCATCGTGCTGTCCGCTTCCCTGGCGACGGCGGCGGATGGGATCGAGGCGATCAAGCAGCGCGGGACCCTCATCGTCGGCGTGAAGGCGGATTACCGGCCCTTCGGCTTCCGCGATCCGAGCGGGGCGATCATCGGGCTCGAACCGGACCTGGCTGCCGACGTCGCCAAGCGCCTCGGCGTGAAGCTCGAGCTCGTGCCGGTGGTCTCCTCCAACCGCATCGAGTTCCTGCAGCAGGGCAAGGTCGACCTCCTCATCGCCACGCTCTCAGACAAGCCGGAGCGCCGCCGCGTGGTGCAGGCCATCGACCCGCAATACTATTCCGACTTCGTCAACGTGATGCTGCCCAAGAAAGCCGGCATCACGGATTGGGCGCAGCTAAAGGGCAAGCCCCTCTGCGCCACCTCGGGCGCCTGGTACAACAAGGACGTGGCCCGGACCTACGGTGCGGAGATCGTCGCCTTCGACGGCTCCGAGAAGCCGCTCTTCGCGCTCAAGCAGGGCAATTGTCTCGGCTACGTCTACGACCAAAGCATGCTTCAGGGGAAACTCCTCGACGCCGACTGGAAGGCGGATTACGGGCTGCCGCTGAAGGGCATCCTCGACGCCCCCTGGATGATGGCGGTGGCGCTCGGCAACGGCGCGCTGCAGGGCCTCCTGGAGACGACGACCAAGGAGTGGATGAAGTCCGGCTTCATCGTCGAGGAGGAGAAGAAGTGGGGCATCGAGCCGACGGAATACTCGAAGGCGATGCACGAAAAGTACAAGAACGCGACCAACTGAACCGCGCCGGGCCGAACGACCGGCCATCTCGAGGAGCACGATGGACGCCGTTCCGAACTGGTTCCGGGGCCTCTACGAGACCACGGGCTACAACTTCACGGTCTTCTACGACCCCTATGACTGGGACCGCTACGTCAACGGCTTGAAGACCACCCTGCTGCTCGCGGTGACGACGATCCTGGCGAGCCTCGTCATCGGCGCCGTGGGAGCGCTTCTGCAGGGCGGTCCCTCCCGGCTCCTGCGCGGCCTCGTCAACGGCTTCGTCGTCGTGTTCCGCAATACGCCGCCGCTGGTCCAGATCTTCTTCTTCTACTTCGGGCTCGGCACCCTGCTGCCGGCTACCCAGACCGCCGACGGCCTGCGCATGCCGCTCCTCGACAACGTGCAATGGGCCATCGTCTCGCTGGCCCTGTTCGCCGGGGCCTTCAACGTCGAGATCTTCCGCTCGGGCATCGAGGCGGTGCCGCGCACCACCGTCGAGGCGGCCGAGTCCCTCGGCTACACCCGGCTCAAGGCCTACCTCTACGTCGTGCTGCCGCTCGCCCTCCGGGTCTGCCTGCCGGCCCTGAACAACAACCTGATCAACCTCCTGAAGACCACCACCCTGGCCTACGCCATCGCGGTGCCGGAGACGCTCTACGCGGTGAAGCAGATCTGGTCGGAATCGCAGAACGTGCTGGAGATGATGGTCGTCCTGCTGGCGACCTATGCCGTCCTCGTCGGCATCCTGGTCTGGCTGATGCATCGCTGGGAGCGGGCCCTGCGGATCCCGGGCTACAGCCGATGAGGCCACTGCCGTCGACTGGGAGCGACCTGCCGGTCCTGCTGCCGTTCCGGGTCTTGCGCACCCAGGCCCGGTTCACCCTCCGCCCGGTGCAGGCTTGGCTCCTCGGAGCGTGGCTCGCCGGCCTCGTCCTCGTGATGCCGGCCTTTGCGCAGGGGCCCGACGCGGTGCTGTCGCCGCTTCAGGTGATCCTGCGCTGGGCACCGCTGCTGCTCACGGGCTTTGCCTTCAACGTTGCCATCTCCCTCGTGGCCATGCTCCTCGGGACGGGAGCGGGCGTCGCTCTGGGCCTCGCCCTGGTCAGCGAGGGGCCGATTCTGCGCCGCGTCGCCTGGGGCCTGACGCAGGTCTTCCGCAACGTGCCCTGGCTGGTGCTGCTGTTCTTCGTCATGTTCCTGGTGCCGTTCCAGGTCACGGTGTTCGGCCTGCGCGTGCCGCTGCCCGACTGGGTCAAGGCGACGGTCGGATTCGCGCTGCCAGTGATGGCCAACGTCGCCGAGATCGTGCGCGGCGCCGTGCGCTCCGTGCCGGCCACCCAGTGGGAAGCGGCCGAATCCCTGGCCTTCACCCGGCCCCAGACGCTGTTCCGCATCATCCTGCCGCAATGCCTGAAGCGGATGCTGCCCCCGTGGATGAACGTCTATGCCCTGATCGCCATGGCCACCGTCCAGGCCTCGATCGTGGGCGTCACCGAGATGCTGACGCTGACGGCGCAGGTGCACGCGGCGGAAGGGGGCCGGCCCGAGCTGTTCGCGCCCCTCTACGGCTTCGCCCTGCTGTGCTTCTTCCTCTACTGCTACCCGATCGACCGGCTGACCGCGCGCCTGGAGCGGCGGTTCGAGACGGCGTGAGGCCTACCCTGTCCGATGGTGCGTTCCCGATGTCGCATGTCCCGCCCGCCGATCGCCCGATCGTGCAGTTGCTCGACGTGCACAAGGCCTTCGGCGAGGCCGAGGTCCTCAAGGGCATCAGCTTCGACGTGCGCCGGGGCGAGGTCGTCTGCATCATCGGGCCGTCGGGCTCGGGCAAGTCGACGCTGATCCGCTGCATCAACGCCCTTGTGCCGGTCACCTCCGGCACCATCCGGGTCGACGGGATCGAGGTGGTCGATCCGAAGCTCGACAAGCTGGCCCTGCGCCGCAAGGTCGGTATGGTGTTCCAGCAGTACAACCTGTTTCCGCACAAGACGGCGCTGCAGAACGTCATGATGGCGCCCATCCACGTGCTCGGCCAGGACAAGCGGGAGGTCGAGGCCCGGGCACGCGCGCTCCTCGCCAAGGTGCGGCTCGCGGGCAAGGAGGCTGCCTATCCCGGCGAGATGTCGGGCGGGCAGCAGCAGCGGGTCGCCATCGCCCGCTCGCTGGCGATGCGGCCGGACGTGATGCTGTTCGACGAGGTCACCGCCGCGCTCGATCCCGAGACGGTCAAGGAGGTGCTGGTCACCATCCGAGACCTCGCCGAGGAGGGCATGACCTGCCTCCTCGTCACCCACGAGATGAACTTCGCCCGCGAGGTCGCCGACCACGTCTACTTCACCGATCGCGGCGTCATCGTCGAGCACGGTCCCCCCGGGACCCTGTTCTCGTCCGCCGCCGATCCGCGTACCCGACGATTTCTATCCCAGGTTCTCTAAGGACCCCTCCGGGCGCATCCAGGCAAGCTCGGAGCATCGCCTCCTTGCCCCCTCGGAAAGCGACCGGTTGCTTGCGACCGAGACTGTCGACGACAACGGGGTCGAGCGGGGTCGCGCTCAGCGCCCCTGATTCCTCCTTGGCGCTCCAGCTCGCGGATCTGAGGGCTACCCGATCTCCGTCGAGCGCGTCAGTGCTACGGAGCCCACCTCGCCCAGGGTTCCCGCGGCGAGAGTGGTGTGAGGCCGAACCCCGACCGCGCCCACCTGTCGTCGATCCGGCGCTGGCGCAGCGAGCCGCCGCCGGCGGTGGGAACGGTGAGGATGGGTGACGAAACCGACCTGTTGGATTGTTCAAGAAGGGAGTTTAGCGTTTGGGCAGTGACCAAGGTGCCGCGAGAGGCTGAACTTCCGGAACAAGCTGGAATAGGCTGAGGCTGATGACAATGAGGAGCCTGAGACCGGCGAAGGCCGCCGGAATGCGGAACATGGACGTCGAGTAAGCAATGAAGAAGCCGAGGCCCCGGTCGGCCGCCACCAGTTCTGCCACGACGGCGCCGACGATCGCCAGCGTCATCGAGGCCCTTAGAGCCGAGAAGATACAGGGCATCGCGAAGGGCAGGCGGATCTGCGTCACCTCCCGATACCGGCCAGCTCTTAGGTAGCGCGACAACTCGACGAGTTCCTCCGGTGTCGCGAGGAGGCCGGTGATCGTCACTACCACAATCGGGAAGAAAGCGATCAGGAACGTGATGAGGATGCGGGCGCCGTCGTTCGGTCCCATCGTAAAGGCCGCGTGCGAGATCAGCGACATGGTTGGCCCCCGTGCGTCCGTGTGAGACGCACGGATCGTGCGCAATTCGCTGCTTGAGTGGAACACGCGTTCGGTCGATCCGGGAACGATATTCAGACGAAGAGGGAGTGTCCGATGACCACCGCGCTCGACCACGAGAAACTGCTTCGCATCGCTATCGCGGAGTCACGCAAAGCTCGCGAGAGCGGCGTTCATCCCTTTGCGTCGATCCTGGTTGGAGCGGAGGGCGAGGTGCTGATGACCCAGCATTGTCTGTCGTCAGATGATTTGGGACATTCAGCGGTGTTCAGGAGCGGAGGCTCTGGTCCATCTGGGGTGAGAGGTTAGGCAGCCTGCGCGTGATGGCG
>NZ_LMNE01000017.1:0-54082 GCF_001423285.1 Methylobacterium sp. Leaf111
CGCCATCACGCGCAGGCTGCCTAACCTCTCACCCCAGATGGACCAGAGCCTCCGCTCCTGAACACCGCTGAATGTCCCAAATCATCTGACGACAGACAGTAAAGCGTTTTCGAGAAGGCGTTGCCAGACAGTAGAATGCACGAAGATGTTTGAACGGATTTGCTTCGTAGAGCGGTTTTAGCTTCGCTTGGGCGCGGTCTGGCGGCGAAGCCGTCCCATCCAGCGCAGAAAGGCGGTCGAGCGCCAGGATAATGAGGCTCGCATTCGCTCCCGCGAGGCCAGCGTTGCGTTGAGATGAAATTTCAGGTCCTGCATGGTCGCTTCCAACGAACTGCACAGTGCATTGAAGTGCGCCACCGTCTGCTCTCGACGGGCAAGTTCCTCGCCCATCTCAACCATCTTTTGCGCGTCGCGCGCTTGGATCCGGGAGGTTTCGTTTAACTCTTCGATTAGTGCTTCCCGCTCTTGCATGAGTTCGGTGATAAAGCTGGCTTGCTGCACTTGAATACGGGAAGTTTCGGTTAATTCTCTTCTGATTGCATCCCGCGCCTGGGTAAGTTCGGCGATGGAGGCCGCGCGCGTCTCGACCTCGCGGAAGTTCAGCGCATCGATACTACCGCCCCATTCACGGAGCCGGCTCATGTGCTCCGGCTCGCTCGCCAGATCAAACATCGTGTTGAGAGCAAAGTTTTGATGGTCCACCCGTGCTACGCGCCGGGCGATTTCGGCGACGCGCAGGGGTACGGGCTCGTCCTCTAGGACGTCAGCCTCTGCGTCGAACACCTCCGCAAACAACTCTTCGCTGAACGCCGCGAAATGGCGCAGAATTTTACTACTTTCATAAGTCGCTCGTAGCCGGGCCTCTGGGCTCGGTGCGCTCGCGTTGGCGTTATTTGCGCGGATCCGGAACGCAGTCAGGCGGTCCGGAAGAACGTGGATGCTGTGGCCAGCTACCAACATCCGGATCCACATATCGAAGTCTTGGAGGTTCGTCAGACGCGGGTCATAGGAGCCAGCTGCTGCATAGGCTTCCCGCCGGATCATAGCGGTCGGTGCGCACAAGATGTTGCCGTGGAAGAAGAAACGCAGCCACGTGCGCCGGGAGAAGTCCGTGAACCGCAGCGGCACGGTGAAATCGTTGAATGCTTCTGTCGGCAACCCTTCCTCATTTACCGGCCGCGGCATGCCAAAGACGAGGGAGACCTCTGGGTTGGCGTCGAGGAAGGCGACCTGTCGGAGAAGCCGGCCCGGCAGCGCCCAGTCGTCCGAGTTTAGGATTGCTAGATAGCGCCCGCGCGCTCGGGCGATCGTGGCGTTCATCGCTGTCGAGATGCCCCGGTTCTGGGGCCAGCATTCGAGGCGAATACGAGGATCCGTGAAGCTGCGTAGGATTTCGACCGTCCCATCCGTTGAGCCGTCGTCGGTGACAACGATCTCGAAGTCCTGGAAAGACTGCGCCAACACGCTTTCGATGGTCTGCCGGACGTAGGAAGCGTGATTGTAAGCCTTGATCAGCACCGAAACGGTCGGGGCCACAGCGGGCGCGGCCGGCGCGAGTAAAGGGAGCAGCGCATGGTCGGCCCGCGGCAGCTCTCGCTCCTCCCACCAAAGTGGTCGGACGCAAACCTCGCTCGGCTTCACTCTGGTGAGGTCGACAGAGCTGTACTCCATTTCGTCCCAGAAGGTGCGCAGCCGCTCTTGGCCCCAGAGATAATGCCGGCCGAAGCCTTGGGCGACGTCGATGTGCCCGAGCCGCTCGGCTTGGTCCGCCTCACGGGCGGCGTTCCGCTCGAAGCCGAGATGCTTGTAGTGCCAGAGCACCATCGCATCGTGAGCGGGCAGTAGTAGATCGCCCTGCGGCTCGGCGGCGTGACGCCCCGGGCCGAACCCAGTCTCATGTAGCGCCTCAGGCTTGAACAGACTGAGTTTGTTAAACGCAGCGCGGGATCGTCCACGCGTGACCCGCTCGGTCAGTAGCCCAGCATCGTCCAGCATTTCCTTGTGGTTGAGGTCGAAGCCCAACGCTGGAATTAGTGTCACGCCGCAATCGGCCTGTTCTGCGAGGTAATCCGCCATGGCTCGACCCGGCACGTGCAGGTGCTCGTCGATCGCCGTGACGACCACCCAGTCGGCCACGCCCCGACTCTCCTTCCAAGCCTCGTCCTGCATGGCCTTAAGGGAGAGCACGAAGGATCCCGCTTCGACGCGAGCGAAGTCGCGTAGCTCTACCTTCGGGTGCGCCGCTAGGATCTCGCGGGAGCCGTCCGTTGAGCCGTCATCGTACACGACGTAGCGGTCGACGAAGCTGTCGTAGTGGCGGAAAAAGAAGCCAAGCATGTCGGCCTCGTTCCAGCAGACTGTGTAGAGGTGGACGACAGGCTTCGTCATGTCACGGCTAGACCCTGGTAGCCGCCGATGTCGCGGCGCACGATGCGGGCCGGATTACCAAGGACGAGGCAGCCCTCCGGCACATCCCGCGTGACCACCGCCCCGCCGCCCACGACGGCGTTTGCTCCAATCGTCCGTTCCGGAAGGATGGTGGCGCCAGTGCCGGCGACGCTGCCCCGACCCATCGTGACATGGCCTGCCAGGACGACGCCTGGTCCGATTGAGACGAAGTCACCGAGAACGGCGTGATGGCCGATGCTCGCCCCGCGGTTGACGAAAACGAAGGCGCCGAAGCGGCTCSCCGCCCCGAGGCTGCAGCCTGCGTTGACGTAGCAGCCCCGCCCGAGGTCGAGTCGGCGTGGGGCTGCAACACTCGGGTCGACTAGGCGGAACGGGTGGCAGAACTTGGCCTCTGACGCCTCGCGCGCCGCTTGCTGGCGGTGAGCGGGGGTGAACAGCGGTACAAGGTAGGGCAAGGCACGGAGGTCATCTCCCGCTTCTTGAAGAGCTACTTCATGAGCTTCTTCTGAGAGATAGCTCTTGGCTGGCCGGTTTCGGATGCCAGCGGCGAGCGCAAATCCAGCGCGATGTAGGCTTTCTTCCACGTCCGCCACGACGGGGGAGCCAATGCCGTACAGGACAATACGCGTCATGCTCGGGCCTCAGACGCGAAGGTGCGAAGCGCGTCTGAGACCGCCTCCGGCGCCTCGACGGCGATCTCGGGCTGGATTGGCAGGCTGAGAAGGGTCGCGGCGAGCGCATCCGTGACAGGCAGGGCGCCAGCGGCGGCTTCCTGGAAGGCCGGATGTCGATGTAGGCCAGGAGCGTAGTGCACGGCGGTGCCGATGCCGGCCTTAGCAAGATGCCGCATTAGCCGATCGCGCTCAGGATGGGTGACGGTGAACTGGTGATAGACACTGCCGGACACGTCTGACGGAAGGGCAAGGCCGGGTAAGCTCAAGCTCTCCCGGTAGCGCACAGCTATGGCGCAGCGTTCGGCGTTCCCGGCATCGAGATGCGGCAGCAGTGCGAGCAGGATCGCGGCCTGGATCTCGTCGAGGCGCGAGTTGAAGCCGAGGCTCCCGCATACGCGCTCGGGACCCGAGAAGCCGTACTGACGCAGGGCTCGCAGCCGATCGCCGAGGGCGGCGTCGCGGGTTAGGATCGCGCCGCCGTCGCCAACGCAGCCAAGGTTTTTCGTCGGGTAGAAGGAGTAGGCGGCAGCATGCCCGAAGCTACCGAGCGGTCGTCCATCGAGATGAGCACCGTGGCTCTGCGCGCAATCCTCAATCACGGCGAGGCCACTCCGCTCGGCGATCGCCATCAGGGCCGGCATATCAGCTGGGTGGCCAAACAGGTGTACGGGTAGGATCGCGGCCGTGCGCGGGCCAATTGCGGCGGAGACCGCAGCTGGGTCGATGCAGCGTGTGACTGGGTCGACGTCGACGAAGTGGGGTAGCGCGCCGCAATGGAGGATCGCCTGGGCCGTCCCCGCGAAGGTGAGTGCCGGCGCGATGACCTCGTCGCCGGGGCCGATACCGAGGGCGCGGAGGGCGAGTGCCAGCGCCTCCGTGCCGGATGCGACGCCGATCCCGTGCGGCAGCCCGGCGCTAGCTGCGAAGGCCGCCTCGAAATCTGCCACCGCCTGCCCCAGGATGTAGGTGCTGCCGCCGAGGACGGAGGCGACCGCGCGGTCGATCTCCTCCCGGAAGCGGGCGATACGTCGCGGAGGCGCCGCCTGCGGAATAGTCATGCGTGGCAATCCGCGATGAACAAGTCCGGCCGTGCGCGGTCGTAGTGCTGAGTATTCTCGTATAATTCGGAGGCGCAGACGAGCATGATCGTGCCGGCCTCAAACTCGCGCAGGTGGATTAGGATGCCGGCGCGGATCCACAGTCCTTGGTCGTAGCGCTCAAGGCGAACGCCGACACACTCATTCCCATTGTCTACCTCGACAAGTAAGGAGCCTTTCAGAACGACGAGAAACTCGTCGCAGGAGTTGGCGTGGCCGCCGCGGATGCTCCCCGGCGCCTCGATCGTCATGAAGAACACGCGTTTAGGGGCGAACGGTAGGCTCTTGAATTGTTCAAGCGCAACGAGCGTCCCGCGGGGATCGACATGCACCTGATGATGAAGGAGATGTACGCCTTCGATGTATCTCAACATGGAATATTTATCTGAAAATTAAGCTCTTGTACCCTCTTTTAAATACTTATAATCGGTTTGACAAACACCTAATCGTCCCGTGTAACTCGGGACAATTTGGCAATATGTGAGCAGACGCGTTGATCCGCCCCCATTGAAGTGGTCCGCCCTTTGGTATGGCTTTTGAACCTGGAGGACGGACGAGATGGCAAAGCACCCGAAACCTGAGGAGATCGTTGCCAAGTTGCGGCAGGCGGATGTGCTGATCTCACAGGGCCAGAGCGTGGCCGATGCAATCCGCGCGCTCGGCGTGAGTTCGGTGACGTACGCGACGAACTCCTGAATGGCGAGATCTTCTACACACTCAAGGAGGCGCAGATCGTGATCGAAAGCTGGAGGCGTCACTACAACACTGTGCGCCCACATGCATCGCTGGGATACCGGCCCCCGGCACCGGAGGTGTTCGTGCCAGCGTTCTCCGCTTGGCCGTCTGCGCTCGCCCGACCAGCTGCGCCGGCCAAGCTACCCGTGGTGAAGCGGCCTACCGCGCACTAACTTTACCCTTGGACCACCGCATGGGGGCCGATCAGGGCGGCACTGCGCCGCTCCTGAGGTGAGCTCCGGAAACGACCGAGAGTCCAACAACGCACGCCGTTAACGTAAAAACCGGAATTCCGACGATTCCTCTTCGTTTGCGCAAATCGTCTGAAACCTGATGCAGCAATAGTCGATTAAATTGCGAGGTAAGTTCTGTAGTATCGAATGCATAAGGCCATTCCGAGGTGACCCCGTGAAATGGATCCCATTTGAGATATATCGTCAAATTCTCTTAAACATCCCAATTGCTTGTGTAGACATCGCCATCGTTTCGGAAGGGCGCATTTTGCTCGTCGAACGGATGGATGCTCCCGCCAAAGGGCAGATGTGGCTGCCCGGCGGAAGAGTTCACAAAGGGGAGCTTATGAGGGACGCCGCAAGCAGGAAGGCGATTGAAGAAGTAGGGATCGATTCCAACGTTGGGCCGATAATTCATACAGCGGAAACAATTTTCGATGATGGCCCGGATGGTATCGCTGTCCACAGTATCAACACATGCTTTTTCTTGTTCCCTAAAGAGCGAGACATTCGAGTGAAGCTCGACAACCATCATGCTCGCCACATTTGGACGGATGCAATTGCCGGCGATTTCCACCCATACGTTCGGCGGTGCCTCCTGGCAGCGGGCCTTCAGCGGTCATCAGACGGCTGATCCTGTCCGCTCCAATCGAGCGACCGATTCGCTATGGAAGAGCCGACAGGATCCATCACCGGCCGAACGTCCAGAGCGGCACCGCGCCGCTGGGCCGGCCCGGCTTGTCCCGCCTGTGGGTGGTTCGCTCGAACACGATCCGGTCGGCGAGCACGGACGACACCTTTTCGCCGCTGAGGACCATGGCACCACAGAAGTCCGGCCGGATGGTGCCGGCCTGAGAGTGGACGCCAAACAGATCCAGGGTCGTCCATCCGAGCGCCACCGCTTGCTCGGCGTGTCGGTCGAGGAAGTCGATCGCGGCCTCGTGCATGGCGACCCAATTCGGACCGGTCAGGCCTGGGCAGGGCGAGACGCTGGGGCGCAGGTCGAGGAAGGCCTTGCGCCAGAGCACTGGGTCGGCGGGGACGAGCTTCGGTGAGGCTGGCATAGGATCCGGCAGTTGGGGCTGGCCGGACGGGATAGGGGAGGTGGTTCCGCAAGCCTATGGCCGGAGGGTCACAGGCACCGTTTCGTACGCCTCGGCCGACTGTGCCGACTCTTGTGCGTCCCAAAAACACGGTCTGTTCTGGTTTGTCCGAGAAGTCCGAAAAGCCATCCCTCTGAAATACAAGGAAAGTTTGGCTGGGGCGCCAGGATTCGAACCTGGGAATGGCGGTACCAAAAACCGCTGCCTTACCACTTGGCGACGCCCCATCGCGCTCGGCGGAGAGGTGTCTAGACGCAGTATCGGGTGCTGGCAACAGGGGGAGGGGACGCTTATGGCTCTCGCGGGTTCAGCGGGAGGCGTTGGGACATGAGCGGGCGGATCGCGGTGGTGACGGGGGCAGGGTCGGGGATCGGACGGAGCGTGGCCCTGGCGCTGGCCGTGGCCGGCTATGATCTTGCCCTGGCCGGGCGGCGCTTGGCCCCTCTGGAGGCAGTGGCCGGAACGGCGCGGGCGGCCGGCGTGGCCGCGGAGGCGGTAGAAACGGACGTGGCGGACGCGGATTCGGTGGCGCGGCTGTTCGCCCGGGTGGGCGAGCGGTTCGGGCGGCTCGACCTGCTGTTCAACAATGCCGGGGTGTTCACGCCCGCGGCGGCGATCGACACGGTCGCCCTCGACGACTGGCGACGCTCGGTCGACGTGAACCTCACCGGTGCGTTCCTGTGCACGCAAGGTGCCTTCCGGATGATGAAGGCGCAGGATCCTCGGGGCGGGCGCATCATCAACAACGGCTCCATCGCCGCGCAGGCGCCGCGGCCGCATTCGGCGCCCTACGCGGCCACCAAGCACGCGATCACCGGCCTGACCAAGGCGACGGCCCTGGACGGACGCCCCTACGACATCGCCTGCGGGCAGATCGACGTCGGCAATGCCGAGACGGAGATGACGGCAGGGATCGCGAAGGGCGCCCGGCAGGCGGATGGCAGCATTCGCCCCGAGCCCGTGATGGATGTGCGGCATGTCGCCGACGCCGTGGTCTACATGGCGGGCCTGCCGCTCTCGGCCAACGTCCCGTTCCTCACCGTGATGGCCACCGCCATGCCCTATCTCGGACGCGGCTGAGTTTTGCGCATCGCGTCCGAAACGCCTACAGAACACCCCTTCGTCGCTTATCCGTCGCGAATGCAGTGCCGCCCACGGCGGACCCGGAAATTTTTGCCCGCCATGCTGATGCCGTCTGAGATCAAGCCGCCGGAGGCGAAGGCCGACCCCGTCGCCCGCCGCCGCACCTTCGCGATCATCTCGCACCCGGATGCCGGCAAGACCACGCTCACCGAGAAGCTGCTGCTGTTCGGCGGCGCGATCCAGCTCGCCGGCGAGGTCAAGGCCAAGCGCAACCGGGTCTCGACCCGCTCGGACTGGATGGGCATCGAGAAGGAGCGCGGCATCTCCGTCGTCACCTCGGTGATGACCTTCGAATACGGCGACTGCGTCTTCAACCTCCTCGACACCCCAGGCCACGAGGACTTCTCCGAGGACACCTACCGCACCCTGACGGCGGTCGATTCGGCCGTGATGGTGATCGATGCCGCCAAGGGCATCGAGGCGCGTACCCGCAAGCTGTTCGAAGTCTGCCGCCTGCGCGACATCCCCATCGTCACCTTCATCAACAAGCTCGACCGCGAGGCGCGCGACCCCTTCGAGCTCCTCGACGAGATCGAGAAGGTGCTCGCCCTCGACGTGGCGCCGGTGACCTGGCCGATCGGTCGCGGGCGAAGCTTCGCCGGCACCTACGACCTCGGCAACGGCCGGGTGCGCCGCCTCGACGCGGCGGACGATGCCGGGACTGTGGCGGTGACGGGCGTCGACGATCCGCTCTTCGACCAGCTGCTGACCGAGGACGGTGAGGCCGCGACCTGGCGGGAGGAGGCGGAGCTCGCCGAAACCGGACTGAAGCGCTTCGACCTCGCGGCGTTCCGCGAGGGCCACCTGACGCCGGTGTTCTTCGGCTCGGCCCTGCGCAATTTCGGGGTGCGCGACCTGATCGACGGGCTTGCCCGCTTCGCACCGCCACCGCGCGGCCAGGATGCCGACAAGCGCCTCGTAGAGCCGACCGAACCGAAGATGACGGGCTTCGTGTTCAAGATCCAGGCGAACATGGATCCGAACCACCGCGATCGCATCGCCTTCATGCGGGTCTGCTCGGGGCGCCTGAACCGGGGCATGAAGGCCAAGCTGGTGCGCACCGGCAAGCCGATGTCGCTCTCGGCCCCCCAATTCTTCTTCGCCCAGGACCGGGCCATCGCCGATGAGGCCTTCGCCGGCGACGTCGTCGGCATCCCGAACCACGGAACCCTGCGCATCGGGGACACCCTGACGGAGGGCGAGGAGATCGTCTTCCGCGGCGTGCCGAGCTTCGCACCCGAGATCCTGCGCCGGATCAAGCTCACCGACGCCATGAAGGCCAAGAAGCTGAAGGAGGCGCTGCAGCAGATGGGCGAGGAAGGCGTCGTGCAGGTCTTCCGCCCGCATGACGGCTCCCAGGCTATCGTCGGCGTCGTGGGCGCCCTGCAGCTCGACGTGCTGAAGGAGCGTCTTCAGGCGGAGTACGGCTTGCCGATCGACTACGAGCCGACCCGGTTCTCGATCTGCCGCTGGATCACCGCCGAGAAGGAGTCCGAACTCGACAAGTTCATCGGCAGCCACGGCTCCGCCATGGCGAGCGACCTCGATGGGGCCCCGGTCTTCATGGCCACGACGGCCTTCTCCCTGCGCTACGAGGAGGAGCGCGCCCCGGAGGTCCACTTCAGCGACATCAAGGACTATCAGAAGCGCTCGGCCTGACACAGGCCGCCCAGCGCCAAGCTTTCGCGCTGCGGCAGACAGTATCCGAAAATCTTCGCTCACATATCCGCGCGGCTGAAGACAAGACCGCCGAAAGGGATTAGCGTCGAGGGTAGTCGCTCTCGGCGCAAGCACGCACGGGCATGCGCGGCGGGATTGGGTCCGGAAGGGCTTTTGTCTTGCCGAGACAGGCTCGGACGCCGACGTCGTGGGCATCCTCCCTGCGTGAGGGCTTGAGCCATGACGACCCTTCCGGTTCACGATCTCGGCCACAGCATGGCCCGCCCGGTGGTGAATGCCATCGACGGGCACGACCTCTCGATGGCGCTGCGCCGCGGCGTCGACGATTTCCTGGCGATGCCGACCCACGCCCTCTTCATCGGGCTGATTTATCCCCTCGTCGGCATCGTGCTGGCCACCGCCGCCTTCGGCACCGAGGTCCTGCCCCTGGTCTTTCCCCTGGCGGCGGGTTTCGCCCTGATCGGCCCCTTCGCGGCGATCGGCCTCTACGAACTGAGCCGCCGCCGCGAGAAGGGCCTGTCCACCGACTGGGCCTACGCCTTCGCCAACCTGACACGTCCGGCTGCGGGCGCCCTCGCCGGGCTCGGACTGCTGCTGGCGGTGGTCTTCGCCTGCTGGCTGGTGGCGGCGCAGGGGATCTACTGGGCGCTCTACGGAACGAGCGTACCGGATTCGATCTTTGCCTTCGCTCAGGACGTGCTTACCACCCCGCGGGGCTGGGCCCTGATCGTCATCGGCAATCTCGTGGGTTTCGCCTTCTCCCTCGTGGTCCTCGCGCTCAGCGTGGTCTCGGTGCCGATGCTCGTGGACCGGGACGTGGACATGCTAACCGCGATCGAAACTTCGCTCGCCGCCTTCCGGCGCAATCCGCGGACCCTGACGGCCTGGGGCTTCATCGTGGCCGGCCTGCTCATCCTCGGGTCGCTGCCACTCTTCGTCGGCCTCGCGGTGGTGATGCCGATTCTCGGTCATGCGACCTGGCACCTCTACAGGCGGGTCATCCCCGCCTGAGACCGACGGTCGGCCTCAGAACTTTCCCAACATCGGGAAGTCGATGCTCAGGGCCGATTCGGTGGCCAGCGGCGCCTCGCGCCGGCGCGGCTTGCGATTGATGACCTGCTTCAGCTTGGCCTTCAGCACCGACATGTCGAAGGGCTTGAGGATGAAGGCGTCGGCCCCGGCCTGGTGAGCGAGATTGATGTCCTCGAAGTCGAACGAGGCTTCCGTCAGCAGGAACGGCGTGTTCATCAGGGCGTCGTCCGCCCGGATCTCCCGCAGGAACGAGAGGCCGTCCATCGGCTCCATGTCGAGATCGGAGATCACGAGCGCGTAGCGGCGCTCCCGCATGCGCTCGAGGGCCGTGACCGCATCGGTCACGCCCTCGACATCGGGAAAGCCAAGCCGATTCATCAGCAGGATGACCAGCTTGAGCAACTTCTCCTGATCATCGACGATGAGGATCGCGGGCGTATCGCTCATAGAATTTCACGGGTTTGAGGACGGGGCGACGACGGCGCGCCACGCAACCGCAGCATCAGACGAAGAGGTGGTCGATACCCTGCTTCGTCATCGACTCCGCCTGAAGGGTCGCCGCGAGGGCATGGATCGCGATGCCCTTCGGCGTTCCGCGCTGGAACATCGGGAGCAGGTTGGCCTTCTGGAAGATCGCGTCGTTGACCGGACTCCGGATCCCCGTGGTGAAGGAGTTCACGAACTCACGTTTCAGGATCTCGCGCCATTCCACGATCTGCACGTCACGATGCCGCGAATCGTTGCTGATCCGGGCAAAGGTCTCGCTCACCGAAGCCCGCTCGCCCTCGATGACCTGCGCAGCGAAGTTCTGCTCGATGAGCAGGAAGCTGGTGATCACCGAAAACTCGTTCTTCTTCTGCGCCTGCCGCGTGATCTCGCCGATCTGCCGGGTGCGCGTCGCCGCGTCCGCCGCGAGGTTGAGTCGCGAGAAGTAGATCAGATGGACGAGGGTCGACCGTTTGGCTCTCATGATTTCGATCCACCACCTTGTTCCGGCGACCTTAGACGCGACGACGATAACGGCGCGTAAACGACCGCACCTGCGACCGTTGACCCGGCAAAAGCTGCCGATCGGACGAAGCAAAGTACGATTCCTGCCGGGTACCGGTCACGGATATCGACGAATAATCAACGACTTGCCCTTGGCATGCTGATTGCTCGATGAGGCTGAAGCTGTGCGGGAACGCGACGGCATTACCACCGTGACGCAAGGTTTTCGGCCATGGATGTCTTCACCGCGATGCAGACGGCCGTTTCCGGCCTCAAGGCGCAGGCGTTCTCGCTCGACAACATCTCGGGCAACATCGCGAATTCCCAGACGACCGGATTCAAGCGGGTCGATACGAGCTTCGTCGACCTAGTCGCCGAGCAGCAGACGCCGAGCCGGCAGGTCGCCGGATCGGTCGCGGCGAATTCTCGCCAGACCACGACGGTGCAGGGCAACCTGAACGCCACCGACATCGGCACGAACATGGCGTTGAACGGGGAGGGCTTCTTCGCCGTGGCCACCAAGTCCGGCGACGCCAACGGCCAGTCAAACTTCGCGACCGGCGATTCCTATACGCGACGCGGCGACTTCGCTCTGGACAAGGACGGGTACCTCGTCAACGGCGGGGGCGCCTATCTCAAGGGCAGCAGTCTAGACCCGCTGACCGGACAAGCGACCGGAGAAGGACCGATCAAGGTTTCGAATTCGATCATACCGGCGCACGCCACCACAACGATCACCTACTCGGCCAACCTGCCCAAGACGCCAGCGACATCCGCCGCGGACGCCAACAAGCCGAACTCGGAACTCATCGGCGATTCCGCGTGGAGAGCGAGTTCGACGGGCGCGCAGGTCAAAATCTCCGATCCGGCAGACATACAGAAATTCGTTGCAACCAGCATCGCTGGGCCGGCACTCACCGCCTACACGCCGAGCGGTGGACCAGTCGGCATCCAGATGCGGTGGGCGAAAGTTCAGAACGGCGCAGCGGCCAACGGGGCGACCCCGGCGACCAACGATATCTGGAATCTGTACTATGCCGACAAGAGCACCGTGTCGGATTCCGGAACGTCCTGGGTCAATGCCGGTACGGATTTCCAGTTCAACAGCAGCGGTCAGCTGATTTCGCCAGCCTCCAACGCGGTGACCATTCCTGCTCTCACGGTCGGCGACGTTAATCTGGGCAACGTTCAGCTCAATTACGGCAGCGGCGGCCTGACGGCCTACACCTCGGCCGGCGGCACCGTGACGACAAATACCCAGACTCAGGACGGCTACACCTCGGGGACACTCACCGGCCTCAGCATCACAACCGACGGCAAGGTCTCCGGTACCTACAGCAACGGCAACACCATCGCGCTGGCGAACATCAAGGTGGTGCAGTTCACCAACTCGGACGGCCTGAAGGCGAATTCGAACGGCACCTATCAGCAGACCCTCGAGTCCGGCACGGCCCTCGTCGGACTGAACGGAACCACCGTCGTCGGCAGCAACGTGGAGCAGTCGAATACCGACATTGCGGGCGAGTTTTCTAAGATGATCGTAACCCAACAGGCATATTCCGCCAATACGAAGGTTATCTCGACCGCCCAGGACATGATGTCCGCGTTGATCAACATCATCCGCTGAGGACGCCTGACACCGGACGCGATCCGACACCGAGGGGAGGGGCTTCGTGAGCTTCAACGCCATCAACACCGCCTCCGCCGGGCTGAAGGCGACCCAGGCCGCGATCGGGGTCGTCTCGCAGAACATCGCCAATGTCGGCACGGTCGGGTACACGAAGCGCACCCTCGACACCGTCTCGACGGGCGTTGGCAATTCCGGCGTCTCGGTCGGCACGATCGGCCGGGCCCTCGATGCGGCCTCCCTCCGGCAACTGCGCATGGAGACCTCGGGTGCCGCCTATACCGGCTCCCTCTCCGCGGTTCGGACGCAGCTCGATCAGCTCTACGGGACCCCCGGCGCGTCCACGGCCCTGGACGGCGTAATGAACGACTTCGCCCAGTCGCTGCAAGCCCTCGCCAGCGATCCGACCTCCGCACCTGCCCGTGCCAC
This sequence comes from Methylobacterium sp. Leaf111, assembly GCF_001423285.1. Classification (NCBI taxonomy): domain Bacteria; kingdom Pseudomonadati; phylum Pseudomonadota; class Alphaproteobacteria; order Hyphomicrobiales; family Methylobacteriaceae; genus Methylobacterium; species Methylobacterium sp. Leaf111. Next base: position 13,153 of record NZ_LMNE01000017.1, read on the forward strand.
GGTCGTCACAAAGGCCGCGAACCTCGCCTCCACCATCGGCACGATCGCGCAGGGCGTCCAGGACCTGCGCTCGGCGACCGAGAGCCAGCTCGGCAGCGACACGGCGAAGGCGAGTGCGTACCTCGCCTCCATCGCCAAGCTGAACACGCAGATCACGGGCACCACCGACGAGGGGGCCCGCGCCAGCCTGCTCGACCAGCGCGACCAGGCCGTGACCGGCCTGTCCGCCTTCCTGGACATCCAGACCGTCGACCAGCGGGACGGCACCCTGACGGTCATCACCACGTCGGGCATGACCCTCGTCGATCGTGGCGCCGCGGCGATTCTCAGCTTCGACGGACGCGGCACGCTCTCGCCCGACTCGGAATACACGGACAACGCGGCGACCCGGGGGGTCGGAACGATCACCGCGACGACGCCCGGCGGCTCCAAGATCGACCTGATCGCCACCCAGGCGATTCGCTCCGGCTCGCTCGCCGCCGGAATCGAGCTGCGCGACTCGGTCCTGCCGCAGGCGCAGCGCCAGCTCGACGAACTGGCGGCTGGGCTCTCGCGCTCCCTGTCGGATCGCAGCGCGGTGGGTACTCCGCCCACCGACGGGACGACGGGGGCCTTGGATATCGACCTCGCCGGACTGAAGGCCGGTAATGCCGTGACGGTGAGCGTGCGCGACGCCGCCGGCACACAGCGCAACCTCGTCCTCCTCCCCTACACCTCGGACTCTGAGCCGAAAATCGATCGCGCGGATATCAACGACCCGACGGCATCGATCCTTCCGATCAAGCTGACGGGGACCAATGCCGGGCTGCGCGACGCCATCCAGACGGCCCTCGGGGCGAGCTTCAGCGTCACCAGCCAGCCGAGCGCCGGCACCGGCGGCCTGCGCATCCTCACCGATCCATCGAGTGGGGCGCCGACGCTCCTCGGCGTCAGCGCCAGCGTCACGCAACTGAAAGACCCGAACGATTTCCAGAGCGGCGCCGCACAGATTCCGCTCTTCGTCGACGGAAACAAGAAGGGCACGCTCTACACCGGCTCCTTCGACGGCGGTTCGCAGCTGACGGGTTTCGCGCAGCGGATCAGCGTGAACCAAGCGGTGGTCAGCAACACCGCTAACCTCGTGACCCTCTCGTCCAAGACCCTGGCGTCGGATGCGTCGCGGCCCCAGTACCTGTACCAGGCCCTCACCGGTGCAAGCCGAACTTTCGCGGCAGCCAGCGGAATCGGCGGCGTCGCGGCGCCCTACACCGCGAGCGTCCAGGATTTCGCCCAGCGGATCATCGACGCCCAAGGGGCGGGAGCGGCCTCCGCGCAGGACCTCGACGAAGGGCAGGGCATCGCGCTGGCGACCGCCCAGTCCCGCGTCGCCTCCGTCTCCGGCGTGAGCATCGACGAGGAGATGTCGAAGCTCGTGCAGCTCCAGACCGCTTACAGCGCCAATGCGCGGGTGCTCACCGCCGCCCGCGACCTCCTCGACACCCTCCTGCGGATCTGAGGCCGAGCCCCCATGTGCCGAGCCCGACCGAGACCCCGCCCACTTCCGAGGCACCGATGAGCATCGCTCCGTTCAATGCCAGCACCTATCTGGGCGACCGCAACACGGCCAACCTCGTCGGCCTGAAGAGTCGCCTCGATACGCTGACGAACCAGCTCTCCAGCGGCAAGGTCGGCACGACCTATGGCAGTCTCGGCACGGGGCGGACGACCAGCCTGAGCGCGCACGCGGCCCTCAGCGCCCTCGACGGCTACGACGCGGTGATCACGAACGCGACGACCCGTGTCACCCTCGCCAACGCGAGCGTGACGCAGATCAACACCCTCGGCGACGGGATGCGGCGCTCGCTGACCGCCAGCAACAGCTCGACGATCGCCAACACACCGCAGGCCGCGCGCAACAGCCTGGACGCGGCGGTCGATGCCCTGAACGTCGATCTCGCGGGCCAATACATCTTCGGCGGTCGCGCCACCGACTCGCCCCCGGTCGCCGCCACCGACACGATGCTGAACGGCGACGTCGCCAAGGGCCTCGCCGGCCTGAAGACCCTGATATCGGAGCAGAAGACCGCGGACCTCGGTCTGCCGACCGGATCTGGCCGGGTCAGTAGTTCCGTGACCGGGACGCCGGCCAACACCGTGACGATCAGCGAGGACGGGACCGGGGCCGCCGGAACCGAGACGCGGGCCAATTTCGGTTTTCGGCTCCTCTCGGCGACGAGTTCCAACACGACGGCGATCGCCGCCAGCGCTACCACCGCCGCGACGGCTCCGCCGGTGACGTTCACCCTGGCGAAGCCGCCGGCCGAGGGGGATCGCCTTCGGATCGCGATCAATCAGCCGGACGGAACGCAGAGCTTCGTCGATCTCACCGCGAAGGCGTCCTCGTCGGCGGGCGCGACAGACACCATGCCGGTCTTCGCCACGGCGGCCGAGGCGCAGACCTACCTCAACACTCGCTTCGCACCCTCGCCGGTCGCGAGCATCCAGGGCCCCACCGATCTCGGTGTGCAAGCCAATTTCGGAACCGGCACGCCGGCGTCGCTGACGCTTGGCGTCAATGGAACACCCGTCGCGGGCGACACCGTGACGGTCAGCGTTGCCATGCGCGACGGCACGACCCAGACCCTGACCCTGACGGCCAGCCCCAACGCCGATCCGACCTCCACCACCGAGTTCTCCCTGGCAGGCGGCCCACAGGCTGTTGCGAACAGTCTCTCGCAGGCCGTCACCAATGCCCTGAAGGGTACGGCTTCCACCAGCCTCGCGGCGAGCTCGGCGTCCCGAGCGGCACAGGATTTCTTCGCCGGGTCGCAATCCGCCGGCCTCGCACCGCGGCGCATCAGCACCGACGGCAACGGCTACGCCGAAGCGGCCAGCACCAAGACCGTGATCTGGTACACGGGCGACGACACCTCGTCGGATCCACGCGCCACGGCCACGGCGCAGATCGGGGCGAACCGGGTCCTGAACATCGGCGTGCAGGCGAACGAAGCTCCGATCCGGAAGGTGCTCGCCGGTCTCGCCATGATCGCGGCCGATGCGGGAACGACGGCAGTCAGCGGGACGCCGGAGGCCCAACGCTTCAGCGCGCTCGCCGACCACGCCGGCACCCTGCTCGTCTCGAACAACACCACGGGGGGCGTTCCGGGCATCGCCAGCGATCTCGGCCTCGCCGCCAGCACCCTCTCGGACACCAAGATGGAAAACCGGACCAACCGCAACGCCCTTCAGGGCTCGCTCGACGGCGTCGAGAACATCTCGGCGGAGGACGTGACGGCGCAGCTCCTGCAGTTGCAGACGCAGCTCCAGGCGAGCTACCAGGTCACCTCGATGCTCTCGAAGCTGAACTTAGTGAACTATCTCAGCTGAGATCGGCGAGTTGGTCCGGCGGACGGGATGGCTTAACCCAGGGGCCGGAGCGAATGCGGGAGCCCGGTCATGACCCCCAGGATGCCTACCGTGCTGGCCATGGCGATGCTGATCGTGCCCGGCCTCTCGGTGGGAGCCGGCGCGGCGGAGCGTCTCCGACCACAGGTTCAGGGGGAGAAACTTCTGCCCTGCCCGAAACAGGGTGCGGGCTTCGTCCGCGTGCCGGGCTCACCCACCTGCATCCGCCTCAGCGGCCGCGCCGTCGGTGGCATCGACGTCGGCAGCCACTGCGCCGCGCCGGTCACGGCGGGGCAGCTTTCGATCGACACGCGCAGCGAATCCGAGTTCGGGCCGGTGCGTGCCTTCGTCCGCATGGGTCACGGGCGTCCCTGACGCGCCCCGCGGACAGGCGTCCCGCCGCGCGTCCTGTTATTCAGAGGCTGCGCGACAGCACCAGCGGCTGGCTTCGCGCGACCCCGCTGCGGCCATAGGGGGAGGGGCCCTGGGACGGGCGGCCATAGACGGTGGGCGTGCGGGTGCGCCCGATCTCGTCCGCCAGGGTCTTCACGAGGCCTTCCGACACGGTTCGAGCCGTCGCCAGCACGGCCTGGTTGGTCTCCAGGGCATGGGCGAAGCGGGCATGGGCCGCCTTGAGGGTGGCGATCCCCTCCGGCGCGAAGCGCGCGAGGGCGATGGCGTTAGCCTTCGTCGCCTCGAGGCCCTGGAAATAGGCGGCCGCCAGGGCCGACTTGCGCTCGTTCTCGGCGAGGCCCTCCCGCAGGCGGCCGACGCGGATGTGGTCGCTCTCGCGGGCGAGCACGCCCTCAAGCGCTTCGAGGCTCGCGATCACCCCGGCGACCAGGGCCGTCGCCCCGGCCCGGTCCGACACGCGGGGCGCCGGAACGTCAGCTGACCTTTGCACCGGCACCCTCCTGCATTTTCATCATCTCGCGGAACACCTGGTCGGCAATACCGACGCCACCGCTCTTCACGATCTGGCCGGCGTATTCCTTGGTGAGCATCGACCGGTAGACGCCACCCCCGGTGCCGTTGTCGCCGAGCGGACCGTCGGTACCCTCGGATTGCGACAGGCGGTCGAGGGACTGCTCTAGGAACATCGATTCGAAGTCGGTCGAGGCCTTCTTGGCCTTGGCCTCGGCGGCCGACTTCGCGGTGCTACCGGCGCTCCCGCCGACCGCGCTCTGAACGGTCTTGGCGATGTCGCCGACGATGGCCTTGCCGACCCCGAGGGCGGCACTGGCGGCGAGGGGCGCGAACAGCATGGGTTCAGGTCTCCGGCTGGAGTTGGGAGAGGGCGGCGAGAGGCATCACATCACCTCGATATCGGCCTGGAGGGCGCCCGCGGCCTTGATCGCCTGCAGGATCGAGATGAGGTCGCGAGGGCCGACGCCCAGGGCGTTGAGGCCGTCGACGAGTTCGCGCAGGGTCACGCCCTCCTTGACCAGGGCGAGCTTGTTGCCGTCGCCCGTGTCGACCTTGACGCCGGTGCGCGGCACCACCGTGGTGGTGCCGCTGGAGAGGGGAGCAGGCTGGCTCACCTGCGGCTGTTCGGTGATGGTGACGGTGAGGTTGCCCTGTGCGATCGCCACGGTGGAGACCCGCACGTCGCGGCCCATCACGATGATGCCCGAACGCTCGTCGACGACGACCCGGGCGGTCTGGTCGGGCTCGACCTTCAGCTGCTCGATCTCGGTCACGAGCCGGATCATGTTGCCGGTGTAGCGGGCAGGGATCTGCAGGGTCACCGTGGCGGGATCGGTGGGTTCGGCGGTATCGGCGCCCATGAAGTCGTTAATCGCAGCGGCGATGCGCTTCGAGGTGGTGAAGTCGGGATTGCGCAGGGACAGGCGCAGCGAGCGCATGTCGTTCATCTTGAACGCCATCTCGCGCTCGATCATCGCGCCGTTCGGCACCCGCCCGTTCGTGGGAACGCCGCGGGTGATCTTGGCGGCGTCGCCTTCGGCCGAGAAGCCCGCGATGGCCACCGAGCCCTGCGCCAGGGCGTAGACCTCGCCGTCGGCGCCCAGCAGCGGCGTGACCAGGAGGGTGCCGCCCTGGAGGGACTTGGCGTCGCCGAGGGACGAGACGGTGATGTCGATGCGGTTGCCCTGGGTGGCGAAGGGCGGCAGGCTCGCGGTCACCATCACGGCCGCGAGGTTCTGGGTGCGCATGGTAGCGCCGCGGGTGTTCACGCCGAGGCGCTCCAGCATCGCCTGGAGGGACTGCTTCGTGAACGGGATGTTGTTCAGGGTGTCGCCGGTGCCGTTGAGCCCGACCACGATGCCGTAGCCCACGAGCTGATTCTGGCGCACGCCCTCCACGCTGGCGAGGTCCTTGACCCGCGACAGGGCGAGGGCGGGGACCGCCTGGCCGACCAGCATCGCCCACCCTGCCAGAAGGCAGAGGGCGAAGCGCCGGATTCGGGTGGGGCCGTTCGGAGTGTCGGTCATGGCGCACTTTGCGACGGGAAGGTCCTGTCCAGTCTGCCAGGACCATGCCAACCGAACGCTTGTGCCAAAGCGTTGTATTTGAACGATATTCTCTGGCAATACCGGCGCCGGCCGGGCAAAGGTCCCGGACGCTTCATGCCGACCCGGCACGTTCTGCCGGGTCATTTACGACCGGTTAACCACGCTTGCCGGATTCTGCCGGCGCCGGGCGGACCATCGCCCCGATCGGTCTCACCTCATGCGCGTCGACACCCGCTTCGTCACTGCCAGCACCGGCCCGAGCGCGGCACCGCGCCGGAGCGAGGGCGCGCCCGCCTTCGCCGTCGCCAACCCGGCGACGAACGCGGGCGGGCCGGGCGCCACCGCCGCGGCATCGCTCGCCGGCCTCGATGCCATCCTCACGCTTCAGAGCAACACCGATACGCCGGAGGAGCGCCGGCGCCGGTCGACCCAGCGTGGCAACGACCTGCTCGATGGGCTCGACCGGCTGAAGGCCTCCCTGATCATGGGCCGCGTCTCGACGCGCGATCTACAGGCCATCGCGGCCCGCCTGTCGGAGCGCAGCGGCACCAGCGGCGACCCCCGTCTCGATGGATTGATCGCCGAGATCGAGCTGCGGGCCGCGGTCGAACTCGCCAAGCTGTCCGCCGCCCGCGCCGCCTGAGGCGCGGGGGCCGGAGCCGACCTCAGGCCCTCGTCTTCTTGGCGCGCGGCGTGTCGTCCGATCCGGCGGCGACTTCGCTGCCCTCGGTGTTGATCCGCTCGGCGATCTGGCTCAGCAGGGCGTCGGTCTTCTTCTCCTCCTCGAGGGTCTGTTCCAGGAGCTTGGCGGCATCCTCGTAGCCAAGCTGGCGTGCCCAGGTCTTCAGGGTGCCGTAGCGGGCGATCTCGTAATGCTCGACGGCCTGGGCACAGGCAGCCAGCACCGCATCGGCGGCTGGGCTATCGCCGAAATCCTCGAGATCCTCCTCCATCTCGGAGGTAATGCCCTGCATCGCCTCGCAGGTCTTGGCGCGGGCCGGCTTGCCAATGATCTCGAAGACCTGCTGGAGCCGCTCCACCTGCTCGGCACTCTCCTCCGCGTGAGTCTCGAACGCGCTGCGAAGCTCCGCGTGCTCGGCCGCCTTGGCGGACTTCTTCAGGGCTCGGACGGATTGCTTCTCGGCGTAGTAGACGTCCTTGAGGGTCTCGTAGAACGCGTCGTGCAGGGTTTTGGCCTTGGCTGCCATGGGGCGATCTCCGAAGTCGTGACGGTGGAAAAGGATGCGATCACCAGCGGAGTCAGGGCCGAGAAACCGGAAGGGTCCCGCAAGCGTCGCCATGGGAGAACCACACCCGCCGAGGCCAGTTCCCCTGGGATTTTTCTTCAATTTCTCGCTTTGCCTGCAGTGTCTTAGGATAGAATTGCCTGGTAGCACCGAAAATTATCGTTTCCTTGAGGACACCTTCCTGGCCCTGAGAACGAGAGAAGCCAGCAATAGCTTTGCGCATGGGCCCGTGCGACCCCGACGGGACGGCGTCGCCCGCGTTCTCCGCCGGACCGCCCCGGCCTGTCGGCAGGTGCAGGTCCGGTCCTGATCCCTCGCCACTGAGACCTGCATTTTAACGCAGGACAGATTCTAGGTGACAAAGCGCAGCCGCTGTTGCAACGCACAGCCTCCGGTGGCGTGTTTGCAGCCGTTGCGTGTTTGCCGCAGCGCGCAAAACATCCGAGAGGATTGCGGTGTGCGGTAACCACGATGCGTTGTCGTGGCCTGCACCCTGCATTATAGCCACGCAAAACGATCGCCGCGGACCGGCTGCAAGAGGCGCGAATGGCGAAGGTCACGATTGAGGACGGGTACGTACCGAGTGAGAGCGAGCCGTTCATGAATGATCGGCAGCGGGAGTATTTCCGTCGCAAACTGCTCGGCTGGAAGTCCGATATTCTACGTGAGGCCCAAGATACGCTGGTCGCGTTACAGACCGAGAACGAAAATCATCCCGATTTGGCGGATCGTGCCTCGTCCGAGACGGACCGGGCCATCGAGTTGCGAGCGCGGGACCGGCAACGCAAGCTCACCGGCAAGATCGACGCCGCCCTGGCGCGGCTGGAGGACGGTTCCTACGGCTATTGCGAGGAGACCGGCGAGCCGATCTCGCTGAAGCGCCTGGATGCCCGCCCCATCGCGACGCTGTCGCTCGAGGCGCAGGAGCGTCACGAGCGACGCGAGCGCGTCTACCGGGACGACTGAGCGGGCTGGTCGCGGGCGGACCGCGATCCAAACCGTTCTCCGAGAGGGACGAACGGGCTCCGACGGGGCTCAGAACGGCAGGAGCACGTCGACCAGCTGCTGACCGTAGCGCGGCTGCTGCACATCGGTGATCTGGCCGCGTCCGCCATAGGCGATCCGGGCCTGGGCGATCTTGCTCGAATCGATGGTGTTGTCGGACTCGATGTCCTCGGGCCGGACCACGCCCGCGACGATGAGTTCGCGGACCTCGAAGTTGATGCGGATCTCCTGCTTGCCCTCCACCACGAGGTTTCCATTGGGCAGGACCTGCGTGACGATGGCCGCGACGCTGGTGGTGACGGTCTCGTTGCGCTGAACCGAACCGGCACCGTCGCTCGATGTGGTCGAGGTGGCGTTGATGAGCTTGTCGGGGCTGATCCCGGCCGCCGTCACCCCCTTGCTGCTCTCCAGGCCGAAGGCGTTGGGCAGGCCGAAACCCTCGGCGTTCGAGCGCGAGCGCTTGGTCTCGTTGTTCAGGTTCGCCTTATCGGTGACATTGACCTTCACGGTGACGAGGTCGCCGATTCGGGCGGCCCGCTGGTCCTTGAAGAAGGCGCGCGAGCCTGTCCGCCACAGGGAGTTCGGAGCGTACGAGACCGGCTGGACCTCCGGCATCGGCAGGCGCACCGGTTTGTAGCCGGCCTGGGCGGTCGGGTCCTCGATGGCCGAGAGGGCTGGCGTCGCACCGATCTGGGATAGTCGGTCCGCAGTGTTGCAGGCGCCGAGGGTCGTGCAGAGGAGCGCGACGGCGAGGGCTGGAGAGACGCGGTGGGTCATCGGGACCGAACCTTTGGCAAACCGAAAAGGGACGCGGACGGGGCGGCTCAGCGCTGAAGCGCGGGACCGTCGAGGGCGGCGCTGGCCTGGCGCACCAGGGGCGCGGGACCGACGGAAACGCGGCCGGGTCCGATCACGGTGGCGGACAGGATCTTCTTCGAGACCGGGTTGGTGACCGTGATCATGGCGCCGAGGCGGCCACCCTCGTTGGCCAGTCCCCGGAGGGAAAGATTGAGACCGGGGGAATCGAAGAGGATCGTGACGGCCTCGCCCCGGGCCACGAGGTCGGGCGGCGCGAGGTCGCCCGAGCGCAGGATCGCACCGGCACCGAGGCTGCGCTGCGCCACCTGTCCGGCGAGATCGCCGAGGGACCCCTGCGCGTCCGACGGTGTCGCTTCGCGCGGACGGCGCTCGAGGGTCAGGTCAGCCGCGTTGATCGTCTCGCCGCGATTGAGGCTGCGCCCCAGGACGGCGACCTCCCGGATCTCCATGACCTGGCCCGAGACCCGGAGGGATGCCTGGCGCTCGCCCAGGGTGATTAGGCCGGCGATCCGGCGCGAGCGCGGATCGTAGCTGAGGTCGAGGGCGACGGCCTGACCGTTCAGGTCCAGGGGCGCCAGAAGGGTCGGGGACTCGCCATCGAGGCGAATGGCGAGGTTGCGCGGATCGACGCCGTAGCCGGATTCCAGGGCGCGCTTCAGGGCGGCCTCGATCTCCGGCTGCGTCACCCGGCGGGCGGCGCGCTGGACCGAGACCTGGACCCGGCCGCCGGTCTCCACCGGGCCGAGCCCGAGACCGGCCACCGCATCGGCGATGCGACGCGCCTGGATCGTGCCGGTGGCGCCAAGGGCCGGCGCCCGGAACAGCGGACGCTGCGCCGTCTCCGCAGAGGCCCCTTCGACGAGGTCGCCGAGGGTGAGGACGTCGCCGCGGGCGGTGACGTCGCCGCGCAAGCGCAGGCTCGCCCCGGCGGGGCGGGCCTCCTGGGCCAGGACCTGGAAGGTGAGGAACGAGAAGGCCAGGACGGCCAGCAGGGTTCGGCCCACGATGGCGACGCTCAGGGTCGAGACCCGGATCGGGCGGCGGGGGGGGATCTGTCTGAGCGCATGCATGGTCAGGACCTCGATCAGCTGCGGAACATCTGGGAGGTGGTCGAGAGCATCTGGTCGGCGGCGGTCACCACCTTCGAGTTCATCTCGTAGGCGCGCTGTGCCGCGATCAGCGACGAGATCTCGGTGACGGCATTGACGTTCGCCTCCTCGAGATAGCTCTGCTGCAGGTTGCCGAACCCTTCCGAGCCCGGCAGACCGTTGATCGCCGGACCGGACCCGGCGGTCTCGATGAACAGGTTGTCGCCGATCGATTCGAGGCCGACCTTGTTGACGAAGCGGGCGAGCTGGAACTGGCCCAGGGCCTGCGGCGCGGTCTGCCCTGGCACGGTGGCCTGGACCGCTCCCTGGGCGCTGATCGTCACCGACGTGGCGTTGTTCGGCACCGTCACCCCGGGATCGACGAGGTAGCCGTCGCGGGTGACGAGCTGCCCCTGGGCCGAGAGGTCGAACGAGCCGTCGCGGGTGTAGGCCGTGCGTCCGTCCGGCAGCGTCACCCGGAACAGGCCTTCGCCGCGAATGGCGACGTCGTATTCCTTCTCGGTGCTCGTCAGCGTCCCCTGCGACATCACCCGGGCGGTCGACGTCGTCTTCACGCCCGAGCCGATGGCGAGGCCTGCGGGCAGCTGCGTATTCTGGTCGGAGGTCGAGGAGCCCGCCCGGCGCAGGTTCTGGTAGAGCAGATCCTGGAAATGCGGCTGCTGGCGCTTGTAGCCGGTGGTGCGCAGGTTCGCGATGTTGTTCGAGATGACTTGGACGTTGAGTTCCTGGGCCGCCATGCCGGTGGCGGCGGCGTAGAGGGCGCGCATCTGCTGAGATCCTTACGCGACGTCGGCGAGACGGCGAATCGCCGTGCCGCGCAGGTCGTCGAGACGCGAGATCACGCCCGAGACCATGGTGTAGGTGCGGTTCACGTCCATGAGCCGGGTCATCTCGATGACGGGCTTCACGTTCGAGCGCTCCAGGGCGCCGGCCTCCACTCTGCCGGCGAGGCCGGCGGCCTGCGGCTGTGCCGCGGAGGCGTAGAGATTCGCGCCCTCGTTGGTCAGCGCCTGGGGATTGGCAAAGGTGACGAGGCGGACGCGGCCGCGGATGCCGAGGTTGGTCGAGACCGTGCCGTCCGGGCCGATCGACACGCCGGTCTCCTGCTGGCCGATCTGGATCGGCCCCGCCTCGCCTTGCACCGGGTACCCGTCGCTGGTGACCAGCGTCCCCTGGGCGTCGGTCTCGAACGCGCCGTTGCGGGTGTAGCGATCGCCATTCGGGGTGCGCACCACCAGGAAGGCCTCGCCGCGCACCGCCACGTGGAGGGGATTGCCGGTCTGCTCGATGGGTCCTTGGGCGAGGTCCAGGGCGGTGCCCTGGTCGATCACGTAGGAGACGCGGCGGTCCGGCCTCTGAAAGGAATCCGCGCTCGCCACCGGCATCAGGTATTCTTGGAACCGGCTGTTGCGCCCCTTGAAGCCGTTGGTGGAGATGTTGGCCATGTTGTTGGCGATGACGTCCAGCTCGCGCTGGAGCGCGACCTGGCTCGAAACCCCCACGAACAATGCGTTCTGCATGACACTCTTAGCCCCGACGAGCGACGATGTCCCGACATCCGCATGGGCCGTGCCAGCTTAGGAGATCCGTATTCTATGAACATCGTCAGTATCTTAAGTAGATATGGACGACCAGGCAGCGCCTGCCGTGTCCGACCGCGCGGCAAGTCCGACCCGGCAGCTTTTGCCGCCTTAACGACGCGTTAACCTTGCTGGCCCGATACCTCTGCGAGGGTCGACATCCGAGGGTGTCGATGTCGTCGAGCGGGTCCCGCTCGCCCCACCGCGCAGTCCCGAGGTCCAGCGATGGCCAAGAAGCCGAAGAAGGCCGCCACCGAGGGTGAGGAGGGCGCGGAGGGCGAGGCCCCGAAAGGCGGCAAGAAGAAGCTCATCATCATCGGCGCGGTGGTGCTGGCGCTGGTGGGTGGCGGCGGTTTCGTCTTCCTGAAGAAGAAGGCCGGCGACGGCCACGCCGAAGCGGCCGCCGAGGTGAAGAAGCCGGTCGTGTTCCTCGATGTCCGCGAGATGATGGTCAATCTCGCCAGCGAGCCGGGCCAGGACCGGACGCGCTTCGCCAAGATCAAGGTCGCGATCGAGCTCAAGGACGCCAAGGTCGAGGGCGAGGTGAAGCCCCTGATGCCGCGCATCGAGGACGCCTTCCAGGTCTACCTGCGCGAACTGCGTGCGAGCGACCTCGCCGGGTCGGCCGGCATCTACCGCCTGCGCGAGGAATTGCTGCGCCGGGTCAACGTCGCCATCCACCCGGCCCGGGCGGAGGCGGTCCTCTTCAAGGACGTGGTGATCCAGTAGGCGCGCGCCGCCGATTGGGATGGATGAAGTTTCGCAGGTGACGAGAGTCTGATGGCCGGACCGGAAGACGAGATCGACGAGGACGACTGGGCCGCAGCCCTCATCGCCCAGAACGGCGAGGGGGGCGAAGCCTCGCTCGCCGACGAGTGGGGCGCGGCACTCGCCGAACAGGGCACCACCACCCATGCCAGCGACGTCGCCGCCGAATGGGCGACGATGATCGAGGACGGGGAGACCGACAATCTCCCCGAACTCGCCGGCAACGACCGCATCTTGAACCAGGACGAGATCGACGGCGTCCTCGGCTTCTCCCTGCGCGAGCTCTCGGCCTCGGGGGCCGGCGGCGTGCGCGCCATCGTCGATTCGGGCGTCGTCCAGTACGAACGTCTGCCGATGCTGGAAATCGTCTTCGACCGGATGATCCGGTTGTTGTCGACCAGCCTGCGCAACTTCTTCCAGGACAACGTCGAGGTGACCCTCGACAACATCACCTCGGTGCGCTTCGGCGACTACCTGAACGCGATCCCGCTGCCGACCCTGCTCGGCGTCTTCCGGGCCGATGCCTGGGAGAATTCCGGCCTCGTCACGGTGGAATCCAATCTCGCCTACTCGACCCTCGACCTGCTCCTCGGCGGCAAGCGCGGCGGCTCCTCGACCCGCCTCGACGGACGCCCCTTCACCACCATCGAAATGCAGCTCGTGCGGCGCCTGGTGGAGATCATCCTCACGGACCTCGAGCTCTCGTTCCAGCCGCTCTCGCCGGTGCGCTTCGCCATCGACCGGATCGAGACCAACCCGCGCTTTGCGACCATCACCCGGCCCGCCAACGCCGCCATCCTGATCAGCCTCAAGCTCGACATGGATGGACGCGGCGGCCTACTGCAGATCCTGTTCCCCTACGCCACCATCGAGCCGATCCGTGAACTGCTCATGCAGAGCTTCATGGGCGAGAAGCTCGGCCGCGACCACGTCTGGGAAAGCCACCTCGCCACGGAGATCTGGCAGGCCGACGCGACCATGGAGGCGGTGCTGCACGAGATGATGCTGCCCCTGAAGAAGGTGCTGTCGCTCAAGGTCGGCGATACGCTGATGTTCGACACCAAACCCTCGGACCTGATCGCGATCCGCTGCGGCGACTGGGCCCTGACCCAGGGCCGGATCGGCCGGATCGACGACAACATCGCGGTGCAGCTCACCCGGCCGCTGCGCCGGTCGCGCACCACGCTCCAGGCCTTCGAAGCCTCCATGAATAACCGCAACGACGGGTGACGCGACCAGCCATGAGCCTCCTCGTCACCCTCCTGGCCGATGGCCTCGTCGCCGTCCTGCTGGTCGCCAGCATCGTCTCCTCGATGCGCCTGAGCGGCCGCATCACCAAGCTCAAGGCCGACGAGGCGGCCCTGCGCCAGACCATCGGCGACCTCGTCATGGCGAGCTCCACCGCCGAACGGGCCATCGTCGGCCTGCGCGCCACCCTCGACGAGTGCGACCGGACCCTGGCCGACCGCCTCGGCACCGCCGAGCGCTACGCCACCGACCTCGCCGCCCACGTGGAGGCGGGTGAGACGGTGATCGCCCGCATCGCCTCCATCGTGGCCCAGGCCGCCCCGACCCGCGAGCTCGCGCGCACGGCGGCCCCGGCACCGGAGTTGCGTGACCTCGAGCGCGTGGTCCCGCCCGTCCGCGTCGCACCGCCCGCACCGTCGAGCCCCAACGGCGAGCGCCTCGGGGTCGCCGCCGCCGCCGCCCTGGCCATGTCCGAGCGCGCCCTCGGCCGCCTTCGGAGCAAGGCCGCGTGACGAAGCCGCCCCCCGGGAAACGGACCGGCAGCTTGGTCCGGTTCCGTCAGACGCGGCCACTCAAGCTGCGCCTGATTGATGCCGTGACCCTGGCGGCGGCCGGGCTCCTGGTGCTGAAGGTCGCGGCCATCGCGGTGGAGGAATCGAAGCCGCAACCGGGCGCGGCGATGCCGGAGTTCGCGCGCGTCCTCGCCAAGGCCCGCACGAATTACGAGCCCGCAGACCCGTCGACCACCGGCTCGGTGACGCCGAAGGAACCCGAGAAACCGGCTCCGGAGCCCGAGAAGCCGGCACCACGTCCACCGCCGCCGCCGGAGCCGATGCCGGCGTCCGAGCGCGCCCTCCTCGAGCGCCTCGCCGCGCGGCGCGATACTCTCAAGCAGCGCAGCGAGGCCCTCGATCTGCGCGAGCAGCTGCTCGGCACCGCCGAGCGCAAGCTGGAAGAGGGCGTCGACACGCTTAAGCAGGGTGAGGACAAGGCCGAAGGAGGCGGCTCGCAGCGCGCCGAAGCCGAGCGGGCCGCGCTGAAGAATATCGTCACGATGTACGAGACGATGAAGCCGAAGGACGCCGCGCGGGTGTTCGACCGGCTGAGCCTCGACGTCCTCGTGCCGATCGTTCTGGCGATGAATCCCCGCAAGATGGCCGAGGTGCTGGCGCTGATGCAGTCGGAGCCCGCGGAGAAGCTCACCGTGGCCCTGGCCAATCGGGCGCGCGGGCAGGCCGGCGGCCCGGCAGCCACGGTCGCGGCCGGTCTCGGCCCGAACGAACTCCCGGCGATCGACGCACCGACGCCTCCGCCCCGGCGCTGACCACCCTGACGTTTGCAGGCGGTCATCCACTGGGTTGTCCGCACCTCCATTGCGCGTTCGTCCGCGCCCGACTAGGGGCAGGCATCCCGAGCGGATGAAATCCCCACCGCGCGGGTTCGGGGAGCCAAGCACGTGCCGTCCATCAGCCTGATCCGAGTCCTCGCCGTCCTGAGCTTCGCCCTGACCGTGGCGGCTCCCGTCGCGGCACAGGACGCCGAAGCTCCGGCCGCCACCGAGGCGCCGGCCAAGCCGAAACCGCGCAAGGCCGCCCCGCCGAAGCCAGCTCCGGCGAAGCCCGCGGCGCCGATGCCGGCTGCCGCCTCCGCGCCTCCGACCACCACGGCCGGCTGGCCGACCGGTGCGAGCTCCCTCACCGAGGTCTATGGCGACTGGACCGTGACCTGCGCGAAGGCCGACGCGAAGGCGGAATGCGCGGTGATGCAGGCCCAGGGGGCCAAGGGCCGTCGCGAATTCGCCCTGGAGATCCGGACGCCCAACGATGGGCGCGCGCAGGGCTTCATCCTGATGCCGCTCGGCCTCGCCATCGAGCCCGGCATCTCGTTCAAGCTCGACGAGGCCGTCCTCGGAAAGGGCGCGCCCTATCTGTCCTGCAGCCAGGAGGGATGCCTCGTGCCCATCAGCCTGCCCACCCTGGCGACCGACACGATGAAGACCGCCAAGAACCTGCTGGTCTCCGCGACGAAGCCGGAGGCCAAAGAACCCGTCACCATCACGGTACCGCTCGAAGGATTCGCCAACGCGCTGGCGCGCGCCATCGCGCTGACGAGCTGAGCGGGACCGTGGCGCGGCCGGACCCGAGGAGCGTAGCTATGAAGAGATCGGCCCTGCCGACCCGAAGCCTGATGACCCTGATGGTGGCCGGAGCCCTGGCGGCGCCGGCATGGGCCCAGGAGGAACGGCCGCCCGAGAAGCCGCCCGGCCCCCCGCCGACGGCCGCCGAGGCAAAGGCCGAACGCCAGAAGAACAGCGCAGCCAAGCTCGCCGGCCTGCTCGCTTTCGTGGAAACCTACTGCCGCGACCTCAAACCGAATTCCGAGCGCTTGAATTCCGTCGTCGCCGGCCTCGGTGTCGCGCCCGACGATCTGGCCCAGGGTGACCTGAACCTGCGCAGCCGGGCCTATACGGAGATCTACACCAAGGACATTTCCGCCAATTGCGCGCGCGCCGCCGAGAATTTCGGCGAGACCGGCCGGACGATCCCGGGTCTGATCGCCAAACGTTAGCGGTCCGGAGAAAGCGACACCGCGTCTTAAGCGCCCGTTAGCCTCGACACGCGAGAGTGGCCGGACAGTGCGGCGTAAGGCGGATCGGCTCGGCTGCGAGTCGCTCCACCCCATGGGTTTGGCGTATCCAGCGATGGCTCTCGATGCCGGTATCGCGACACGACGGCGTCGGCTTCGGGCTGGCTTCGCCGCGATCTCGATCGTGGCCGCGGCTCTCTGCGGGGGGACGGACGCGACCGCCGCACGACTCACGGCGATCAAGGGCGCGCAGAGCGAGCGCTACGGTCGCCTCGTCCTGACCTTCGACGGCCCGGTTTCGGTCAAGGCGCGGATGTCCGGGTCCGTGCTCGTCCTCGGCTTCTCGGAGAAGGCGAGCGCCGGCCCCGAGCGGATCGCCGCCGAGATGCCGGACTACGTCACAGCCGTGCGGCGCGATCCCGACGGACTGGGCCTACGCCTTGCCCTGCAACGTCCCTACCGCGTCAACGTCCAGGAGGCGGGGGAGAAGGTGTTCGTCGATCTCCTGCCGCAGGACTGGAGCGGTCTGCCGCCGGCCCTGCCGCCGGAGGTGGTGACCGAGCTGTTCCGGCGGACCCAGGCCGCTGAGGCGGCCCTGCGGGCGGCGCGCCCCCCCGCCGAGCCGAAGACCCTGCGCCTCGAACTGGCGCATCTTCCGACGCTCACCCGCCTGAGCCTGCGTGCACCGGCGTCCGCCGCACCGCGCTTCGAGGCCGTCGGCCCGGCCATGCGCCTCGCGATTCCGGGAGCCTGGCGCATCGACGAGGTCGCCACCCGCGGGCGCCTGAAGCCGTCCATCGAGAGCCTGTCGGCCGAGAGCGACGAGACCGGCGCCCGTCTTCTCGTCACCCCTGCGGACGGCTACGAGATCCGAACCTTCAGCGACGAGGACGGCGCGACGATCGACCTCGTCCGAAAGCCTGCCGAGAAGGCCAAGCCCAGCGCGCAGGATGCGAAGGCCGGGGAGGGCGCTGGGCCCGTCGGCGAGGCCAAGACGACCGAGACTAAGACGACCGAGATTAAGACGACCGAGATCAAGGGAGTTGAGACCAGAGCGACGGAGGTGAGGGCGGCAGAACCCAAACCCGAGAAGGCACCGCAGCGGTCGCCGGGGCAGACCACGGAGACGTCCGGGGCTGCACCGGCGGCTCCCGTCGCCGCGACGGTTCAGCGGCCCAGCGGACCGGGCCTCGCGTTTCCGTTCAAGACCATGCCGCCGGCCGCTTTGTTCGAGCGCGCGGGCATCGCCAACCTGGTCTTCGAGACCGCAGAGCCGGTCGTCGTCCCCGCGGGCGATCCCATGCTCGCGCCGCTCGGTCCGCCAACGCGAACCGGTCGGATCGTGACCGTGCGCTTTCTCGTTCCGCGCGACCGGCTCCTGGACCTTGTGCCGGTCGGCCCCGCCGGGGCCCCGACCGGCTGGGAGTTGGTGGCCAGCGAGAACCTGTCTGCGAGCGACGCCCTCTCGGCGATTCGCGTCACCGATGCGGCCGGGCGGATCAGTGTCGGCGTGCGCCTCCCGAACCCCGGGGTCGCCTCCTGGCTCAGCCTCGACGGGGAGCGCATCGCCGTCGTGACGGGCCGGGGCCCGAAGCCGGCCGGAATTCCGAAACGGCAGATCTTCGTCGACTTCGAATTGCTGCCGAGCCGGCAGGGCGTCGCAGTCCTGGCGCAGGCGGACGACCTCCTCGTGCGGCCGGACCTCGACGGGGTCGCGATCAGCCGGGAAAGCGGCATGGCCGTCTCCGGCGTCGCGCGCCCCGCCGAGGCGCCCCTGATAACCCTCAGTGACCTCGCCGTGGACCGGGGTCCCTGGGAGGCCTCGCAGCGCGGCGACACCCGCGAGCTGATCCGCGACCAGCTTCAAGCGGCCGCGGAGGCACCGCGTGCCGCGCGCGGACCGCTCCGAATGGTCCTGGCGCGCACGATGCTCGCCAATCGCCTCCCCCTGGAAGCGCTCGGCGTCCTCAAGACCGCATTCGGCGACGATCCCGTCCTGGCTGGCCAGCGCGATGTTCCGATGCTGACCGTGATCGGAAACGCCCTGATCGGGCGCATGTCCGACATGCGCACGGGTCTGGCCGTCGAGATCCTCAGGAACGATCCCGAGGCGCGGCTGTGGCAGGGCTACCTCGAAGCCCTCGAAGGCCGCTGGAGCGCGGCCGATGCCTCGTTCCGCGCGACCGCGAGCGTGCTCGACCGCTACCCCGACGACCTTCAGGCCCTCCTGCGCACCGCAGTCGCCGAGGCCGCGGTCGAGACGGGAGACTGGGATGCAGCCAACCGCCAGATCGTCGCGGCCACCCGCGCAGCGGACCGCCCGACCCAGGAACGACTGGCCTTGCTGCGCGCCCGGATCGACGAGGTCACCGGCCAGACCGTGGCCGCCCTCGATGCCTACGAGCGCCTCAGCGAAAGCGGAGAGGCAGGGGTCGCCGCCTCGGCCCGCCTGAGGGCCACCGTGCTGGGGCACGCGGCGGGGAAGATCACGGTAGCGGATGCCATCGAGCGCCTGGAGCTCCTGGCCCTGTCCTGGCACGGCGGCGACCTCGAGCCGCGAACCATCTCGGCCCTGGCCAAGCTCTACGTCGAGGCGGGACGCTGGCGTCAGGCGATGATGACCGCCCGCCGCGCCGATTCTACCGGCACGGATTCACCGCTGGTGCGCGACGTGCACGACATGGCCCAGACCCTCTTCGAGGATCTCTACCTCGGTGAGCGCAGCTCCAAGCTGTCCGGAGTCGAGGCCCTGGCACTGTATTTCGACTTCAAGGAGTTCGCCCCACTGGGCCGTCGCGGCGACGAGATCGTACGGCGGCTGTCGGATCGCCTCGTGGAGTTGGACCTCCTCGATTCTGCGGGCGAACTGCTGCAGCATCAGGTCGACCATCGCCTGACGGGGCCCAGCCGTGCGGGCACGGCGGCGCGACTCGCGGCCATCCGGCTCATGGACGAGAAGCCCCTCCAGGCCCTCCAGACCCTGGACGCCACCTACCTGCCCGAACTCCCCGAGGATCTGCGCCGGGCGCGGGCGCTGCTGCGGGCGCGCGCCCTGTCCGACCTGTCCCGCACCGACCTCGCTCTCGAGACCATCGAGGGCGAGACGGGGCCGGATGCCGAGCGCCTCAGGGCGGACATCCTCTGGACCGGCCGGCGCTGGCGCGACGCCGGGGAGGCGCACGAGGCACTGGTCGGCGATGCCTGGCGCCGCCGCGTGCCCCTCGACGACGACGCCCGCACGGACATCCTGCGCGCGGCGATCGCCTACGGGCTCGCTGGCGAGACCCTTGGCCTCGAGCGCCTCCGGGCGAAATTTGCGGGTCCGATGGCCGAGAGCGTCGATGCCCGCACTTTCGCCCTTCTCACCCAAGCCAACGCCGTCCGCACCGCGGGCTTCCGCGAAATCGCGCAGAAGGCCACCAGTGCCGAAACGCTCCAGGCGTTCCTCTCGGAATACCGCAAGCGCTATCCCGAGAGCGCCGTGCCGGCGCCGGGCAAGCGCGAGACGGATGCGCGGGCCGACGCCCAGGCGAGTGCGACCCCGCCCGGCTGAGCGGGGACGACGTCACGCCGGACATGCGGCGTAAAAGCCTGATGCGATTCGCCGAATTCTGTCGGGCCCAGCGCAACAAACGCGCCGCGGCGACGTTCTGCCTCCAATCCCAATCACCCGTGCGGCTTACGTTCCAGCCCGGCACAGCAGAGGCCTTCCCATGCTCACGGAACCGCTCGACACCACGACCGGAAAGACCCACCTCGACATCTTCGACACCCAGCAGCGCAGCGCGATGGCCACGCGCCTCGGCGTGTCGGAAGATCGCCTGAAGCGCGCCGTGCGCCTCGTCGGCAACCGCATCTCGACCCTGAAGAGCTACCTCGAGCGCTGATCGCGCGAATCGGCATGTGACGATAGGGAAGGGCGCTCTCGGGCGCCCTTTTTCGTGCGCGGCCACCGGCTCACGCGGCCCTTCAGGTCCCGTAGCTCTGCACCAGCGAGCCCGCCACCAGGGTCCAGCCGTCGACGAGGACGAAGAAGATCAGCTTGAACGGCAACGCCACGGTCGCCGGTGGCACCATCATCATGCCAACGGCCATGAGGATCGAGGCGACGACGAGGTCGATGATCAGGAAGGGGATGAACAGCAGGAAGCCGATTTCGAAGGCACGGCGCAGCTCTGAGATCATGAAGGCCGGCGTCACCACTTCGAGGCCGACGGCTTCGGGACCGGCCGGGATGGGAGCCTTCGCCATATCCAGGAAGAGCTTGAGATCCTTCTCGCGGACGTTCTTCAGCATGAAGGTCTTGAAGGGTGCGGAGGCGCGCTCGAAGGCGACGCTCTGCGTGATCTGCCCGGCGATCAGCGGCTCGATGCCATTGCGATAGGCTTCGCGCCCGACCGGTGCCATCACGAAGGCGGTCAGGAACAGCGCCAGGCTGGTGACCACCGCGTTCGGCGGGGCGCTCTGGGTCCCCAGCGCCGAGCGCAGAATCGACAGCACCACCACGATCCGGGTGAAGGACGTGGCCATCACCAGCACCGAGGGCGCCAGTGCGAGGACGGTGAGAAGCGCGACGAGCTGGAGGGCCCGTTCGGTCACCCCGCCGGTGCCGAGATCGACCGAAAGGCTCTGGGCCTGCACCGCCGTCGCGGCACAGGCCAGCCCCAGGCCGATCGAGACCGGTAGGCGCAAGCGTCTCAGGGGGAAGGAGCGGGGGTCGGTCATACCGGTTCCGGGCGATGCGACGCGACGCGGCCGCGCGCCCCTCTTAGCATTCGCGCCCCGGGCCGCATCCCCGTGCGAGGCCATGCGAACTCGGCCCCGGCAGGGTGTGCGGGTCGGGCGCGGAGCGCCCCCGGATCCGTCTACTGCTTGCGATCCAGAGGGCGGCCGAGCAGCCGCGCGAACTCCGCCTCGATCTCTTCCACGGAGAATGGATTGGGGCTGGCTGGCGCCTTCGCGGGCGCAGGAGCGGGAGCGGGAGCGGGAGCGGGAGGCGGCGGGGTTGGCGCTGCGGTGGGTGGCGATTCGATCACCGCCGGGGGAGCGGCGTCTTCGACCTCCGGCGCGTCGGCGACCGCCGCGTGGATCACGGGGTCCGGCTCGATCGGAGCAGGCTGAAGCGGAGCGGGCGGCTCCACCGGCACGGCCTCGAGCTCTGGCTCCTCGATACGATCGGCGAAGAGCGCGTCGTCGACGGCAGGCCGCGGTTCGACGGCGATCCGCTCGTCCGATACCGACGCCTCAGCGGTGGCCGCCATCGCGGCGGCGATGGGATCGATGCCGGACGCCTCGGCGACCGGGACCCGGTTCACCTCCGGCTGGGGTTCGGGGCGCGCTTCCGGGGCGTCAGGCCTGTCTTCGGGCATCGCAGGCGCGACGGCCTCAGCCACGGGGCTCTGCATGGGCATGGCGGGACGGACCGCCGCCGAGGGTCTGCGCAGGGCCTCCTCCAGCTGGCGTGCCATGTCGGAGAGAATCGCGGCATCGACGCCGCGGGCTGTGGGTGCCGAGACGGGAGGCGCCGGTGCGGCGACCGCCTCCGCGGGCGTGTCGCGACCGGTTTCGGGCTCGGATCCCCGCTCCGGCAGGCCGACGCGGTCCGCGATCGCGGCAGGAACGAAGTTCGCCAAGGAGGGCGGCGTCCGGCGCATGACGCGCGCAATCTGGGAGTCGCGCTGTCGCGGCGCAGCCGGCTCCGGGGCTGGGACGCCCGGCATCGGCTCTAGAGCAGCCGCACGCGGGCGATCGCCCAGGGGTGGGGCCACCTCGTAATCCGCGCCGGGGGACGGCACCGCCATCTCGAAGACCGGCTCACGATAGGGAGCAACGGGCGGAACGGATGGCGCCAGGCTCGGGACCGGAGCCTGCTCGGATACCGGCGGTTCCGGCATCGTCTTCAGCACCGGCTCGGGAGCCTCTTCGAAGGCGGTCTCATCGGACGCCATCCGGGCGCTCATGCCGCGCAGGATGTTGCGCTCGATCACGACGTCGTTGGGGCCGCCCACGAGAAGCAGATGCTCGACGTTGTCGCGCCGCAGCAGGATCAGCTGGCGCTGACGGTCGAGCTCATAGATGTCGACGATGCCGAGGCGCGGCTGGCGGCCGCGGGGAGAATTCTTGCCGGAGAGGGGCGATCCCTTCCCGCCGAGTCGCCGGATCAGGAAGACGCCCGCCGCAAGGATGAGGAAGATGACGACGAAGATGATGGCGAACTGGAGGGGAAACGAGCCATCCGAGCTGAAGAACGATGACAAGACCGGGGTCTCTCGCTTTTGGGGCTCGTGGCCCGACGCAACACTGGAAAACCCAGTATCATGTTCGGCGCCAGCGCGGGCAACAACGTTAAGACTTCGTTAACAGCTCCTTTGGCCAAGACAAATTCGGCAATGTCTTGAAGGACTTGCGGTTCGTTGAGGACGCCCCGCCGCCCGATCCGATCACGGAGCGGCGGGGCGTGCCGCGTCTCCCCGGCGAAGCCGATACGCAACGCGGCCTGGAATGACAGTGCCCCGCCCGCGGTTAGCGGCGCATCAAGCGGTCGTCTGCCGCTCGTCTCGAAACGGGACCCGCCAGCGGTCCTGGCGCGTTGGATGGGCGGCACAGCCGGAGGTGGTTCGACGTGGCATCCGTGGAAGATCAGCATCAAGCGCATCTGCGCGACGCGGTCGCGTTGGCCCGCGACAACGTTCTCCGGGGCGGGCGCCCCTACGGCGCCGTGATCGTACGCGATGGCGATGTGCTGTCGCGGGCCGTCAACACCATCGCGATCACCCAGGATCCCACCGACCACGCCGAGATGGTGGCGATCCGGGAAGTGAGCCGTCGGCTCGGGCGCCCGAAGCTCGACGGCTGCATCGTCTATGCCAGCGGTCGCCCCTGCCCGATGTGCCATGCGGCCATGCGCTTGGCCGGCATCAAACAGGCCTACTTCGCCTACAGCGCGGAGGAGGGCGAGCGCCACGGACTCCTCGGCGCCGGTATCTATGCCGAACTCTGCCAGCCCCTGGGCGATCAACCGATGCGCGTGGAGCACCTCCCCGTGGCGGTGGAGGACCATCCCTACGTGCTCTGGCGCGAGCGGCAGGGCGCCTCCGAGACGGGTTGAGGCGATGACCGTTCCGCGTTGGATCCCCTTCCTCGCCGCCGGCCTCTTCCTCGCGGCCGCCATCACCCTCGGCGTTCTCTGGAGCCGCGGCGCCCTCCGCCATCCCAGCGAGGATGCCCGGTCGGCCGGTCCGCCAGCGGCTTGTGCGCCCCTCAATCCCAGCGGGCCGCCGCCCGCGGAATGCCCACAAGCGAAACCACCTACGCAGAGAACGCCCTGAGGTCTGTTCCTACTTCGAGCGAGACGCCCGGGGTTTAACCGGGCGTTAACCATGGGGGCGGCAGATTTTGCCGGTCCCACCGGGCAGATTCTTCCGGGTGAGGGGAGGGTCTCGCCCATGTCCGTCACCGACCTGCCCATTCTCGGCATGCTGCGCACGCGGATGCAGTGGCACCAGACGCGCCAGAAGCTCCTGGCCGAGAACGTGGCGAATGCCGACCTGCCCGGCTTCAAGCCGCGGGATCTCGCCAGCCCCGACCTCGGACGATCCGGTCCCGTCATGTCGCAGCCGCAGGGCGCCACCACGAGCAGCAGCCTCGCGGTGACCAACGTGTCCCACATCGCCCCGGGTGGAGGCCCGGACGGTCCCGGAGCCGACCCGCGCCGCGTGAAGGACTTCGAGATCCGTCCCAACGGCAACGGCGTCAATCTCGAAGAGGAAATGATGAAGGCTGGCGACAACCAGGCGGATTATCAGATGGCCGCCTCGCTCTACCAGAAGAGCCTCGACACCATCAAAATCGCCATCGGCAAGCGCTGAGCGGCCATCCAACGCCTGACGGAGCGCGCCATGGACTTCCTGAAATCCCTCACCACCGCCGCCTCGGGCCTGAAGGCCCAGTCGAGCCGGATGCGAATCATCGCCGAGAACATCGCCAACGCGGATTCCGCGCCGAGCGCCGTCGGCGGCCAGCCCTATCGCCGCAAGATCCCGACCTTCACCCAGCAGGTCGACCGCGAGACCGGCGCGTCGCTGATCGAGGCGGGGCGGGTGCGCCGCGATACCTCGCCGTTCCGGACCAAGTACGATCCGGGCAATCCGAGCGCCAACGCCAGGGGCGAGGTGGCGATGCCCAACGTCAACGGCCTGATCGAGAACATGGACATGCGCGAGGCCCAGCGCTCCTACGAGGCCAACCTCAACATGGTCACGGCAACCCGCCGCATGGTCGCCAAGACCCTCGAGATCCTCAAGGCCTGATCGCCGCTTCCGCTGCCTGAAAGTCCGCCGCCATGACCAGCAACGCCTTCGCCGCCGGCGCCTACGCGGCGATCCAGAACATCGGCGCCAAGGGTTCGCCGAAGATCGCGCCGGCCACCGGCGCGTCGGGCTCCAACTTCACATCGCTCCTGACGTCCAGCCTGGACAGCGTCGGCGAGGCGGGACGCAAAGCCGACAGCCAGGCGCTCGCCGTGGCGGGCGGCAAGGCGAACGTCGTCGACGTGGTAACGGCGGTGGCCGAGAGCGAGACCGCCCTCCAGACCCTCGTCGCCGTCCGAGACCGGGTGATCTCCGCCTACGAGGAAATCATGCGGATGCAGATCTAGGCGTCCACGGACCGTCGATCCCGAAACCGCGGCCAACCGCTTTGCCTCCGCTCTCCCAAGACTTCCGCCAAGACGCGAGATGACATCCCCTCCATGACCGGTCTCGCCATCATCGACGTCGCCCGCGACGGCATCTTCGTGTTCCTCAAGGTGGCGGGACCGGTCATGCTGGTCGCCCTCGTGGTGGGCCTCGTGATCTCCCTGTTCCAGGCCCTGACGCAGATCCAGGAGCAGACCCTGATCTACGTCCCCAAGATCGTGGCCGTGTTCGCGACGCTCCTGCTGATGCTGCCGTTCATGGGCGAAGCCCTCGGCAGCTACATGACCCGGATCGCGGCCCGCATCGTGTCCGGCGGCTGAAGCCTGCTATGACGGGCCATGAACCTCCTCCTGCCGGGCATCGCGGCGGCCTTCCTCCTCACCTTCGCCCGGATCGGCACCCTGGTGATGCTGATGCCGGGCGTTGGCGAGCAGCTGGTCTCGCCGCGGCTGCGCCTCGCCTTCGCGCTGCTGCTCACCCTGATCCTGTTTCCGACGGTGCGGCCGCTCCTGCCGATGCAGGGCGGAGCCATCGCGGGTCCGGGTCTGATCGCGCTGCTCATCGGCGAGTTGCTGGTCGGTCTGGTGCTCGGCCTCACGGTGCGGATGGTTCTCGCCGCCCTGCAGACCGCCGGCATGATCGTCTCGCAGCAACTCGGGCTGTCCTACGCCATGACGGTGGACCCGACGCAGGGCGGGCAGCAGACCGCGATCGGCAATTTCCTGGCGCTCCTCGGCATCACCCTGATCGTGGCGACCGACCTGCACCACGTCGCCCTCGAGGCGATCGGGCGCAGCTACGTCCTGCTCCCGCCGGATGGCGTCCCGGGCATGGGCGAGGCGGCGAGCCTCGCGTTGAAGGCCATCGCGCGGGGCTTCTCGCTCGGCGTGCAGATCTCGGCCCCGTTCATCGCCTTCGGCATTCTGTTCAACGTGGGGCTCGGCGTGCTGGCGCGCCTGATGCCGCAGATGCAGGTGTTCTTCGTGGCCGTTCCGGCCTCGGTCCTCATCGGGATGCTGCTGCTGCTGGGCAGCCTCGGCGTGATGATGAGCGTCTTCCTCGACGATATCGGGCACTACCTGGCGGAGCTCGCCGGGCGCTGAGCCCCCGCGCGGAGGTCTGAGCGGTGGCGGACGATTCCGATCCGGAAGACAAGACCGAAGACCCGACCCCGCGGCGGATCGAGAAGGCGATCGAGCAGGGCAACGTTCCCAACAGCCCCGAGATCAACACCTTCTTCATCCTGGCCGCCTTCACCATGGCGCTGCTCATGGTGTCTGGCCTGATCGCCAGGAACTTGGTGCCGAGCCTGCGGGGCTTCCTGATGAACGCCCATGCGGTGCCATCGGATTCGGCGGCCTATACCGAGATGGGATTGCGCACGCTGATCATCTGCGCGCAGGCCCTCTGTATACCAGTAGGTCTCGTCCTGGTCGCGGGCTTGGCCGCCGGTCTCGTCCAGCATCCGTTCGTCTTCAGCACGGAGGCGGTCGGCCCGAAATGGGACCGGGTCTCGCCGATGGCGGGCGTCAAGCGCGTCTTCGGGATGGAGGCCCTGTTCCAGTTCGTGAAGGGGCTGGCCAAGCTCGGCATGGTCGGGGTCGTGGCCGGCACCATCCTGTGGGGCGAGCGCGACCGGATGGAGGTGTTCGCGCGCCTCGACCCGAGCGCCGTCCTGGCCGCGATCCTGACCCTCGCCCTGAAGATGATGGCGGGCATGCTCGCGGTGTTCGTCGCCATCGCGCTCGGCGACGCCGTCTACCAGCGCTTCCGCTGGCGCCAGCGCCTGCGCATGTCGAAGGAAGAGATGAAGCAGGAGCACAAGGAGAGCGAGGGCAGCCCGGAGGTGAAGGGCCGCATGAAGCAGATCCGGGCCCAGCGCGTGAAGAAGCGCATGATGGCCGCCGTCCCCACCGCCACCGTCATCGTCACGAACCCGACCCACTACGCGGTCGCCCTGCGCTACGAGGCCGGCATGGCGGCCCCCGTCTGCGTGGCCAAGGGCGTCGACTCGCTGGCCCTCAAGATCCGCGCGGTGGCCAAGGACCACGACGTCCCGATCCTCGAGAACCCGCCCCTGGCCCGGGCGCTGCACGCCACCGTGGAGATCGACGCGGAGATCCCGGCGGAGCATTACCGCGCGGTGGCCGAAGTCATCGGCTACGTCATGCGCCTGCGCCCGCGGGCCGCGTGAGGATTGGCGCTTGCGCTCGCCACGCTTTATGCACCCTCTTTCGCGAGATTTCTCGGCGACATACGCCGGTTTGCCCTTGCTGCGTGCGAAAGCGAGGGGCTAACCGGATGAGCTTCAGGGATGGGTCGGCGGCGGATGGTTGAGTTCAGCGGACACGGTAAGCCCGCGTCGAACGCGATCGATCGTTCCGAGCGGCCCGGGCGCGTCGGGCTGCTCCTCGTGCTGGCGGGCCTGCTCGTCGGTGCCGCCGTGGGCCTGTCCTTCGTCGCGAGCGAACAGGCCCAGCCGCTGATCCTCGGGCTGCTGGCGCTCCTCGCCATGGCGGGCGTGTTCTGCCTCTTCGCCCTCGCCATCGGGGCGATCCAGCTCGCCGGCCAGACCACCCGGGACGACATCACCAAGGCGATCGTCGACGCCGCGCCCGAGGGCGCGATCGTGGTGGAGGAGGGCGGGCGCCTGATCTACGCCAACGAATCGTACCTGCGCATCGCCGGCGGCGAGACCTTCGCCAGCCTGCGCCCGGTGGAGCGGGTGTTCGTCGGCTCGCCGGAGGTCTCGGAGGCGGTCTACCGCCTCGCCCAGGCCTCCCGCGACGGCCTCGGGCATGCCGAGGAGATCCGGATGGCCCCGCCTCCGGGCAGCGCGGCCGAGCGGGCCTTCGCCTGGTTCCGCATCAGCGTGCGCCCGATCGAGCGGCCCCGTCGCCCGGCGACCCTGTGGACGGTGAGCGACATCACCCACGAGCGCGAGCGCCAGGAGAACGTCTTCCAGGAACTCCAGCACGCGATCGACTATCTCGACCACGCCCCCGCCGGCTTCCTCTCGATCGATCCGACCGGCGCGATCGTCTACATGAACGCGACCCTCGCGGCCTGGCTCGGCTACGACCTCGCGACGGTCGGCTCCGGCGGCCTGCGCCTGCCCGAGATCGCCCCCGGCGCCGACGTCCTGACCGCCTCGGAGGGCCTGCCGGGCGAGGTCCGGACCGACCGGTTCGACCTCGACCTGCGCCGCCGCAACGGACATCCGCTGCCCGCGCGCCTGTACCATCGGGTCGCCTTCGGCCAGGACGGACGGCCCGGCCCGTCGCGCACCTTCGTGCTCAACCGCTCGGCGGGTGCCGAGAGCGACGAGCCGCAGCGGGTCGCCGAGGTGCGGCTCGCCCGCTTCCTGAACAACAGCCCCATCGCCATCGCGACCCTCGACCAGAGCGGCCACATCGCCCGCGCCAACGCCTCCTTCGCACGGCTGTTCGGCGGGCTTCCGCGCCAGGCCCTGCCCGATGGGCGCAACGACCTCCAGGGCGAGCCCACCATGTGGGATGCCATCGCCGAGCGCGATCGCGCCGGCCTCGAGGCGGCCCTGGGCAAGGCCGCGGCCGGTCTCGTCGAGGTGCAGCCCATCGAGATCGCACTCTCGGGCCCCGGCAACCGGTCGGCCCGCGTCTGGCTGAGCCCGGCGGGCGGCGAGCCGGCGGGCGGCGGCGGCCGGGACGAGGCCGAGCAGAGCGACCGCGAGCGGGTCATCCTCTATGCCCTCGACACCACCGCCCAGCGCCAGCTCGAGCAGCAGGTGGCGCAGGCGCAGAAGATGGACACGGTGGGCCAGCTCGCCGGCGGCATCGCCCACGACTTCAACAACGTCCTCCAGGCGATCATCGGCTACTCGGACCTGCTCCTGGCCAGCCACCGGCCGACCGACCCGGCCTTCCAGGACATCATGCAGATCAAGCAGAACGCGAACCGGGCCGCGAGCCTGGTGCGCCAGCTGCTCGCCTTCTCGCGGCGCCAGACCCTGCGCCCGGAGGTGATGAACGTCGGCGAGGCCCTCTCGGACCTCACGCTCCTGCTCAAGCGTCTGCTCGGCGAGCGGGTCGACCTCGACCTGAAGCACGGGCGCGACATCTGGCCGATCAAGGCCGACGTGAACCAGTTCGAGCAGGTGATCGTGAACCTCGCGGTGAACGCGCGCGACGCGATGCCGGAGGGCGGCCGCCTGCTGATCCGCACCGCCAACGTCGTCGACGAGGCCGTTCCGAGCGAGAACCGCGTCGGCATGCCGGTGGGCGACCACGTGCTGATCGAGGTCCTGGACACCGGGCAGGGTATTCCGCCCGACGTCATGGAAAAGATCTTCGAGCCGTTCTTCACCACCAAGGAGATCGGCAAGGGCACGGGCCTCGGCCTCTCGACGGTGTTCGGCATCGTCAAGCAGAGCGGCGGCACCATCGACGTGCGCTCCACGGTGGGGGAGGGCACCGCCTTCCGGATCTACTTCCCGCGCCACGAACCCGCCGCCGAGCCCGCGCCCGAGCCGGAGCTCGCGCTGGCCCCCCCGACGGGGCAGAGCACCGCCGCGATCGCGGCCACCCGGCTCAAGGGCGGGCCGGACCGGCCACGCCCAGACGGCGAGAAGCCCGCGCCCCGCAAGCCGGCGCCGGACCATACCGGCCAGGGCGTGATCCTGCTGGTGGAGGACGAGGACCCCGTGCGCGCCGTGAACAGCCGCGCCCTGTCGGCCCGCGGCTACACCGTGCTCGAAGCCGCCTCGGGCCTCGATGCCCTGCGGATCATCGCCGAGACCACCGAGACCATCGATCTCGTCGTCTCCGACGTGGTGATGCCCGAGATGGACGGGCCGACCCTCCTGCGCGAACTGCGCAAGCAATCCCCCGACCTCAAGGTCATCTTCGTGTCGGGCTACGCCGAGGACGCCTTCCGCAAGAACCTCCCCGACGGCGAGGATTTCAACTTCCTGCCCAAGCCCTTCAGCCTGAAGCAGCTCGTGGAGACGGTGAAGGAGACCATCGCCCGCTGAGGGCCGATGCGGGGGACGACGTCGCGCCAGGACGCGCGATTTCTTCCGCGTCGGCCTTGCCCGATGAGAACAAAACAGGTACACAATCGGCAACCGGGGCGCATTGAGCCTTGCACCTCCCCCATGCATAAGGATGCCGACGAATGGCCCAGCCCGCGCTGAAAGTTGTGGATTCCCCGATGGTGGACAAGGACAAGGCGAAGGCGATCGACGCCGCGCTGTCGCAGATCGAGCGGGCCTTCGGCAAGGGCTCGATCATGCGCCTGGGCAAGAACGACAAGGTCGCGGAGGTCGAGGTGATCTCCACCGGCTCGCTGGGCCTCGACATCGCCCTCGGCGTGGGTGGCCTGCCCCGCGGCCGCGTCATCGAGATCTACGGCCCGGAATCCTCGGGCAAGACCACGCTCGCCCTGCACACCATCGCGGAGGCCCAGAAGAAGGGCGGCGTCTGCGCCTTCGTGGACGCCGAGCACGCCCTCGACCCAGTCTACGCCCGCAAGCTCGGCGTGCAGCTCGACGACCTCCTGATCTCGCAGCCCGACACCGGCGAGCAGGCCCTGGAGATCACCGACACCCTGGTGCGCTCGGGGGCCATCGACGTGCTGGTGGTCGATTCGGTGGCGGCCCTGACGCCGCGCGCCGAGATCGAGGGCGAGATGGGCGATTCGCAGCCCGGCCTCCAGGCGCGCCTGATGAGCCAGGCCCTGCGCAAGCTCACCGGCTCGATCTCGCGCTCGAAGTGCATGGTCATCTTCATCAACCAGATCCGCATGAAGATCGGCGTGATGTACGGCAGCCCCGAGACCACCACGGGCGGCAACGCCCTGAAGTTCTACGCCTCCGTGCGCCTCGACATCCGCCGCGTCTCGACCCTGAAGGATCGTGACGAGGCCATCGGCAACCAGGTCCGCGTCAAGGTCGTGAAGAACAAGGTCGCGCCGCCCTTCAAGCAGGTCGAGTTCGACATCATGTTCGGCGAAGGCGTCTCCAAGGTCGGCGAGCTCATCGACCTCGGCGTCAAGGCCGGTATCGTCGAGAAGTCCGGCGCCTGGTTCTCCTATGCCAGCCAGCGCCTCGGCCAGGGCCGCGAGAACTCGAAGGGCTTCCTGCGCGACAACCCGGAGATCGCCGGCAAGATCGAGACCTCGATCCGCCAGAATTCCGGGCTCGTCGCCGAGAAGATCCTCGAGAACGCCAAGCCGACCGAGGACGAGCTCGACGAGGGGGAGGCCTGAGGGCCTTCCGCGCTCCCGGAACGGGATGGCGCGGCTCTCAAAGCCAGAAAAAAGGCCGCCGGGCACGATGCCCGGCGGCTTTTCTCGTTCCTGAATCCGCCGGTCAGCCCGGAGGGAGAACGTCGACCTGGATCGCCGCGTAATAGGCGGCCAGATCGGCGATCTCGATGTCGCTGAGAGGCTTGGCCACGACGTTCATGATCTCGTTGCGCCGCGTGCCGTCCCGATATTCCTTGAGCGCCTTTACGAGGTACGGTTCGACCTGACCCGACAGGTTCGGAGCCTCGGGGAGCTTCGAGACCCCGTCGAGGCCGTGGCAGGTCTGGCAGGCCACCGCCGCCTTGCGGCCGGCCTTCGCGTCCCCCGCCCACGCCCCGTGACCGAGGAGCAGGATCGGGAGGACGCCCAGCAAAGCCGCCCGGACGGGCCCCGCGGTTCCGGAGACGGACCGCACGCTACTTGCCCTCGTAGGAGATGCGGTAGATCGCGCCCGCCGTGTCGTCGGCCACGAGGAGCGAGCCGTCGAGGAGCACCGCCACGTCGGTCGGGCGACCGAGATACTCGCCGTCCTGCGTCAGCCAGCCCTCCGCGAAGGGCTTCGGCGCGCCGGCCTTGCCGTCCTTGTCGATGGGCACGAACATGATCCGCGCCCCGAGGGGCTGGGTGCGATTCCAGGAGCCGTGCTCGGCGGTGAAGATGCCGCCCTTGTAGGAATCCGGGAACTGACGGCCGTTGTAGAAGGTCATGCCGAGATCCGCCGCATGGGGCGGCAGTTCCGCCTGCGGGAACACCACGTCCTTCGGCGGCGTCTCGTCCTTGTACTCGACGGTGCGGACCTGTCCGCCGCCGAACCACGG
Source organism: Methylobacterium sp. Leaf111 (assembly GCF_001423285.1). Lineage (NCBI taxonomy): Bacteria > Pseudomonadati > Pseudomonadota > Alphaproteobacteria > Hyphomicrobiales > Methylobacteriaceae > Methylobacterium > Methylobacterium sp. Leaf111. The sequence continues at coordinate 45,172 of NZ_LMNE01000017.1, forward strand.
GAAGCCGAAATTCTCGCCGGCCTTGGCGATGCGGTTCAGCTCGCCGGGCGGGATGTCGTCGCCCATGCCGTCGACCTGGTTGTCGGTGAACCACAGGGCCTTGTCGGCGGGGTTGAAGTCCATGCCCACCGAGTTGCGGATGCCGGTGGCGTAGACCTCGCGGTTCTTGCCGTCGGCGTCCATGCGGATGATGCCGCCGATGCCGGTCTTGGCATAGAGGTCGCGCTTGGCGGCCGGGGGCACGTTGTAGGGCTGGCCGAGGGAGATGTAGGTCTTGCCGTCGGGCCCGACCCGGCACATCCGGGCGGTGTGGTTGTAGCTCTCCTCGGCGGCCGGAATCAGGTCGCCCTGCTTCACCAGCACGCCGGCGGCGACGTCGGGGCTCTCGTAGAAGAATTCCGCCGCCGGGAAGGACAGGACCCGGTTCTGCTCGACGATGGTCAGGACGCCGTCCTTGGAGAAGCAGACGCCGTTGGGGATCTTGAAATCGAGGCCGGGGGCGAAGGCGCGGACCTCGTCGGCGACGCGGTCCTTGTCCCGGTCGGTGACCGTGTAGACCTTGCTCTTGCGCGTTCCGACGAACAGCACGCCGGCATTGGGCCCGACCGCGATCGAGCGGGCATCGGGCACCACGGCGTAGAGGTCGATCTTGAAACCGTCGGGGAGCTTGATCTTGGCCAGCGTCCTGCGCAGGGCGTCGGCGCGTCGGCCGGTCTGCGGGATCTCCGGCGCCTCCGCGGTGCCGGTGCCCTGCATCCCCGTGAGCTTTTCGAGGGCGTCGGCCTTCGCCTTGGTCTCGGCGGGCGCGGCGCCCTGCGCGCGGGCGCCGGCGGTGAACGCCAGCGCGGCGCAACCGGCCAGCAGCGTTGCGGTGAGGACCGATCGCATGGATGTCTCCCGAAGTCCGCCCGCATGGTCGGGGCGGTTGAGCCCCGACGATATGCGCCTGCCGGGCGCGCCGGCAAGGGGCGGGCAGGCGGGGGGCGGGCCGGCGAGGGGCGGGCAGGCGGGCGACGGCGCGACCACGCCTCAGGGCGTGTAGGGCAGCAGCTTGATGAACAGGCCCCACAGCACGAACAGGATGCCGACGATCGAGACCAGCCAGACCAGGGAGCGGACCTTCGGGATGCCGAAGCCGTAGACGGGCAGGTAGACCAGCCGGGCGAAGAAGTAGAGGTAGGCGCCGAGGACGACCGCCGTGTTGTGGCGGCCCGTCGCCACGCAGGCGAGGACGAGGGCGGCGAAGATCGGGAAGGTCTCGAGGTAGTTCTTCGACGCCTTCTCCAGCCGGCTCGCGGCGCCCGTCACCTCGGGCGTCGGCCCCTCGCGATTGCCGGACGCCCAGCCGAAGCCGCCCCGCTGCTGCACGCCGCTCGCGGAGGCGGCGACGATGTGGACCAGACCGAGCAGGCAGGACCAGGCGAGGAGGCGTATTTCGACCGGCATGGGGCGATGTCCCTGAGAAGAGGTGCGGGGTGTTCCTAGCTCGGCCCTGGGCAAAAGCGAAACCCGGTCGTGACTTGCGCCGGAACGCTCCTTATGAGTGCGCCTGCGCGGCGGAGCCCCTGGATACGGGATGTTCGGCGCGCAGCATGCGGCGCGCCGGAGCGTTCCGGGGCGCCCGTATGCCGGCGGCACCCTACGACAGAGTTGTGATGCGATGAGCGGCGTCAACGAGATCCGGTCGACCTTCCTCGACTACTTCGCGAAAGAGGGCCACGAAGTGGTGCCGTCCTCGTCGCTGGTGCCGCGCAACGACCCGACGCTGATGTTCACCAATGCCGGCATGGTGCAGTTCAAGAACGTCTTCACCGGTGTCGAGAAGCGCGCCTACGACCGCGCCACCACGGCGCAGAAATGCGTCCGCGCCGGCGGCAAGCACAACGACCTCGACAACGTCGGCTACACCGCCCGGCACCACACCTTCTTCGAGATGCTCGGCAACTTCTCCTTCGGCGACTACTTCAAGCCGCGGGCGATCGAGCTGGCCTGGAACCTGATCAACAGGGAGTTCGGCCTGTCCAAGGACCGGCTGCTGGTGACGGTCTATGCCGACGACGACGAGGCCGCCGGTCTCTGGCGCAAGATCGCGGGGTTCTCGGACGACCGCATCATCCGCATCGGCACCTCCGACAATTTCTGGCAGATGGGCGATACCGGCCCCTGCGGCCCGTGCTCCGAGATCTTCATCGACCAGGGGCCGACGCTCCAGGGGGGGCCGCCCGGCTCCCCCGACGAGGACGGCGACCGCTTCCTCGAGTTCTGGAACCTCGTGTTCATGCAGTACGAGCAGGTCGAGCCGGGCAACCGCCTCGCCCTGCCGCGCCCCTCCATCGACACCGGCATGGGCCTCGAGCGCATGGCCGCGATCCTCCAGGGGGTGACGAGCAACTACGAGACCGACCTCTTCCGCGCCCTCATCGACGCCGTGAGCCACGCGGTCGGTCGCCCGCCCGAGCCCGGCACGCAGGCCTCCTACCGGGTCATCGCCGACCACCTGCGCGCCGCGTCCTTCCTCGTGGCCGACGGCGTGCTGCCGGGCAACGAGGGCCGCGGCTACGTCCTGCGCCGGATCATGCGCCGCGCCATGCGGCATGCCGAACTCCTCGGCTCGCGCGAGCCGATGATGTACCGCCTCGTGCCGACGCTGCTGCGCGAGATGGGCCAGGCCTATCCCGAACTCACCCGCGCGGAGGGCCTCATCGGCGAGACCCTGCGGCTGGAGGAGACCCGCTTCCGCCGCACCCTGGAGCGCGGCCTCGCGATCCTCGACGCCGAGAGCCGCGACCTGCGCTCCGGCCAGAACCTCTCGGGCGAGACGGCCTTCACCCTCTACGACACCTACGGCTTCCCCCTCGACCTGACGCAGGACGCCCTGAAGGCGCGCGGCATCGGCGTCGACACGGACGCCTTCGGCCAAGCCATGGAGCGCCAGCGCAAGGCCGCGCGTGCCGCCTGGACGGGCTCGGGCGAGGCCGCCACCGAGACGGTCTGGTACGGCCTGAAGGAGCGCGTCGGCGCCACCGAGTTCCTCGGCTACGAGACCGAGAGCGCCGAGGGCATCGTCACCGCCCTGCTGCGCGACGGCGCCGAGACCGGGAGCCTGACGGCGGGCGAGACCGGCCTCGTCCTCGTGAACCAGACCCCGTTCTACGGCGAGTCCGGCGGCCAGGTCGGCGACACCGGCACCCTGTCGGCGGCCGGCCTGAAGGCGCGGGTCACCGCCACCGAGAAGAAGCTCGGCGATCTCTTCGTCCACCACGTCACGGTGGACGCGGGCACGCTGTCGCTCAACCAGGCCGTCGAACTCGCCGTCGACCACGGCCGCCGCGCCGCGATCCGCGCCAACCACTCGGCGACGCACCTGCTGCACGAGGCCCTGCGCCAAGTGCTCGGCGACCACGTCGCCCAGAAGGGCTCGCTCGTCTCCCCCGACCGCCTGCGCTTCGACTTCAGCCACCCGAAGCCCATGGACGAGGCCGAGATCCGGGCCGTCGAGGACATCGCCAACGCCGTGCTCCTGCAGAACACGCCGGTGGTCACCAAGCTGATGGCCGTGGACGAAGCCATCGAATCCGGCGCCCGCGCGCTGTTCGGCGAGAAGTACGGCGACGAGGTTCGCGTGGTCTCCATGGGCGCCCCGATCGCGGGCGAGGGCGGACGCAGCAAGGCGTTCTCAGTGGAGCTCTGCGGCGGCACCCATGCGGGGCGCACCGGCGAGATCGGCCAGGTCTCGGTGGTGGGCGAGAGCGCCGTCGGCGCCGGTGTCCGCCGCATCGAGGCCCTGACCGCGGATGCCGCGCGGCGCCACCGCGTCGAGGAGAGCCGGACGCTGGCGCAGATCGCCGGGCTGCTGAAGGCCGCCACGGCCGACGTGCCGGATCGCCTCGCGGCCCTGATCGAGGATCGCCGGCGCCTGGAGCGCGACCTCACCGACGCGCGCAAGAAGATCGCCATGGGGGGCGCGGGCGCGGGCGGCGACGACGGCATCGCCGAGATCGGCGGCGTGAAGGTCATGGCGCGGGTGGTCGAGGGCGTGGAGATGCGCGACCTCAAGAGCCTCGCCGACGAGGGCAAGACCCGCCTGGGCTCCGGCATCGTCGCCATCGTGGGCGTCGCCCCCGACGGCAAGGCCGGCCTCGTCGTCGGCGTCACCCCGGATCTCACCGAGCGCTACGACGCCGTGGCCCTGGTCCGGGCCGGCGCGGGCCATCTCGGCGGCAAGGGCGGCGGCGGGCGCCGCGACATGGCCCAGGCCGGTGGTCCCGAGGGCGCGGGGGCCCAGGCCGCCATCGACGCCATCCGCGCCGCCCTCACGGCCTGACACGCCCGCGCCCGCCCCTCCGCTTCGTCCGGGGGGCGGCGCGCGCTCAGTTCACGCGCTTCCAGGTCTGGCTCTTGCAGAACACGCTCATCACGCAGCCCGAGACCTCGACGATGTCCGCCCCCTTCAGCGTCAGAGTGCCGGCGTAGGTCTTGCCGTCGTTGGGATTGTAGAGCGTGCCCTCGTAGCCGTTCGCGCCGGCGGTGCGGGTGTCCATGATCTGCACGCCGACGAGGCTGCGGGTGCGCAGGGACGGGTCGGGGTTCTTCGCGTCGAGGCCCGGACCCGCGACGCTCGCCAGCGTCCCGCAATAGCCGTTGCCGCAGCGGCTGATCCGCACCTTCGAGGCGCCGGTCTCCGTCAGCCACAGCCCCGTGGCGTCCCGTCCCTGCTGGGCCGAGACCGCGCCGCTCAGCAGAAGCGCGATCGCCCCTGCACAGCCTGCGCTCCGCAACACCCGTCCCGTGATCGCCATGTCGGAAATCCTCGCCCTGCGCGTTCGTCGGGCGGGGGCATAGCGTGCGTCTATTCCACTGGCCAGACCTTCGGTCGGCCGTGACGGCGGGGCCGCCTCAGGCGCGGGCCAGGACGGCGCCGGTATAGGTCTCGCCGACCTCGCAGAGCGGCAAGCCGTCCGCCCGCAGCAGGAGCGCCTCGATCGCGAAGAGCGGGTCGGCAGGCCCGGCGGTGTCCGGACGGTCCCCCGCGGGCAGGAGGCGCAGGGACAGGGTCCGGCGGGTTGGCGACAGGTCGTGCACGACGCGGCCGAAGGGCACCGTGCTGGTCTCCAGCAACCGGTTCATCGCGGGCGTGAGGCGCGACGGGACGTACCAGTTCTCCGCCTCCGACAGGACGAGCGCGCCGCAGGTCAGGCGGACCCGGCGGTAGCGCACCGGCACCGTGCGCGGCAGGGCGAGGCGCTCCCGCTGCACCGGGCTGGCCGGCCGCTCCGGCGCCGGGACCGCATGGGCGACCAGGCCGGGGGACTGGGCGAGCCCTCGGGCGCGGCACCAGTCCTCCAGAACCGCCGTGGCACTCGGACCGGCGCGCAGCCGGTCACACAGGTCCTTCAGGAGGGTGGCCGCAGCAGGGATCGTGACCGGGTCGCCGGGGAGGGACGTCGCCATGAACACCGAACCACGTCCCATTCACCTGCACCGCGCGTCGTCGTGGCCGCCGCACGTGCTCACACCGCACCGCCATACGCAGCACGTGCGAAAAGGTCTACGTCGATGTCCGGACGGGGGGAGGGGAAGTTTGGTGGAGCCTAACGGGATCGAACCGATGACCTCTTCCATGCCATGGAAGCGCTCTCCCAGCTGAGCTAAGGCCCCACTCTCGACACCCGGGGTTCTGGATCACCCGGGTGGGTCGTCCGCAGCGGAGAGGCCTGAGCCGCACCGGCGATGGCGGTGACATACTGGGATCGGGCCGCCGCCTCAACCCCTATTTCGCGGTCCGGGCGATTTCCTGCGGGCGACGTCCAGAGGGATCGCGCGCCGTTCGCAGCGCGGAGGCCAAACGCCGAAAGCCGCGCGACGCGGATGCATCGGGCGGGGCCAGGGGCAGGGTATGTCGTGGTCTGAATAGAGAGTTGGTGGAGCCTAACGGGATCGAACCGATGACCTCTTCCATGCCATGGAAGCGCTCTCCCAGCTGAGCTAAGGCCCCACTCTCAACACCCCGGCCTCTGGAAGGCCCGGGGTGGTCGTCGTCGGAGGGCGTGTCGCCCACCGCCGATAGCGGTGATGTACTGGGGCTTGTCCGCGGCCTCAACCCCCTTTGTGCCCCGCCGGCAAACTTTTTTGCCGGCGGTTGGGCGGAGGGCGCGGGCGAGCGTCAGCTCTCCTCGTCGTTCTCGATGTCGCCGTCGATCAGGTCGGCCACGTCGTCGTCGCCGGCGTCCTCTTCCTCGAGGAAGGTGTCGTCCGTATCGTCGTTGCTGTCGCCGTCGACATCCTCGGTCGTCGTATCCGCCTCGTCCTCGGCCGCCTCGACCTCGTCGAGGGACACGATCTCCGGACCGCCCTTCTCGGCATCCGTATCCTCGTCGTCATCGGCCGGGGCGGCGTTGGCCCGCGCCGCGAGGGCCGGGGCGGCACGGCCGGAGGCTGCCGCGACCTGATAGATCGTTCCGCATTTCGGGCAGGTCGGAGGGTCGTTGTCGAGGTCGTAGAACTTGGCGCCGCAGCTCATGCATTGACGCTTCAAGCCGAGTTCCGGTCTGGCCACGGGCGAACCTCTAGTACGTGCGATCTTTTGGGAGAGGCGCCCCGTTAGTCGCGTGGGACGCTCCTGTCAAATTCTCTTGCGGTTGACGTACGTTCCACGTCCGTCTTCGGCCGTCCACGGGCGTTTTCCGGGCCGGACGGCTCGGGATGCGCGCCATCGGATGACGGCGGCGGCGACGCATGTTAACCGGCCCCATGATCGGCGCGCCTGCAGAAGCCCGCAGGCGCCCCTGCGCCCAGCCGAAAAGTCGACGCCCGTGTCCCATGATTCCCAGCCGCACCCCCTGACTGCCCATGCGGGCCTGCCTCTCCACGGCAGCCTGCGGCCTCCGGGGGACAAGTCCATCTCGCACCGCGCGATGATTCTCGGATTGCTCAGCATCGGCGAGACCAATGTCGAGGGCCTTCTCGAGGGCGACGACGTCCTGCGCACCGCGGCGGCCGCCAAGGCCCTCGGGGCCGACGTGGAGCGGGTGGGCGAGGGGCGCTGGCGCCTGCGCGGCGTCGGGATCGGCGGCCTGAGCGATCCCGAGGACGTGCTCGATTTCGGCAATGCCGGGACCGGCTCGCGCCTGATGATGGGCGTCGTGGGCGGCCAGCCCGTCACCGCAACCTTCGACGGCGATGCCTCCCTGCGCAAGCGGCCCATGCGCCGCATCCTGGATCCGCTGGTGCGAATGGGAACCGAGGTGGTGCGCGAGGAGGAGGGCGGCCGCGTGCCCCTGACCCTGCGCGGCCCCCGCGAGGCGATCCCGATCACCTACGAGACGCCCGTGGCCTCGGCCCAGATCAAGTCGGCCGTGCTGCTGGCCGCCCTGAACGCCCCCGGGACCACGACGGTGATCGAGGCGGCGGCCACCCGCGATCACACCGAGCGGATGCTGCGCCTGTTCGGCGCCGAGGTCACGGTGACGCCCCACGGCCCCGACGGACACGGGCGGACGATCGCGCTCACCGGGCAGCCCATGCTCCGGGGTACCAAGGTGGTCGTCCCCGCCGATCCCTCGTCGGCGGCCTTCCCCCTGGTGGCGGCCCTCATCGTGCCCGGCTCCGAGGTGACGCTGGAAGGCGTCATGATGAACCCCTTGCGGATCGGGCTCATCACCACCCTGATCGAGATGGGCGCCGACATCGAGCGCCTGCGCGAGCGGGAGGAGGGCGGCGAGACCGTCGCCGACCTGCGCGTGCGGGCGAGCCGCCTCAGGGGCGTCGACGTGCCCCCGGAGCGCGCCCCGGCCATGATCGACGAGTACCCGGTGCTCGCCGTCGCGGCCGCCTTCGCGGAGGGCACCACGCGGATGCGCGGCCTGCACGAGCTGCGCGTGAAGGAATCCGACCGCCTCGCGGCGGTGGCGGACGGACTCAGCGCCAACGGCGTCGCCTATCTCGTCGAGGGTGACGATCTCGTCGTCCACGGCACCGGCGAGCCGGCCCGGGGGGGTGGCACCGTGGCGACCCATCTCGATCACCGCATCGCCATGGCGTTCCTGGTGATGGGCCTCGCCACCCGGGAGCCGGTCACGGTGGATGACGGCGCGATGATCGCCACGAGCTTCCCGAGCTTCCTGCCGACGATGCAGGGCCTCGGCGGCCGGATCGAAGGGTGAGCGCGATGCCGATGGTGATCGCGATCGACGGCCCCGCCGCCTCGGGCAAGGGCACCCTCGCCAAGCGGCTGGCCGCCCATTACGGCCTGCCGCACCTCGATACCGGTCTGCTCTACCGGGCCGTCGCCCTGACGGTGATCGATTCCGGCCACAGCCTCGACGATCATCAGGCCGCGGCGCGGGCCGCCTCCAGCCTGATCGCGGACCGGCTCGCCGATCCGCGCCTGCGCGAGCGCGCCATGGGCGAGGCGGCCTCCCGCATCTCGGCGGTTCCCGCCGTGCGGGCCGCCCTCCTGGCCTGGCAACAGCGCTTTGCCGGCGATGCCAGCGGCGCCGTGCTGGACGGACGCGATATCGGGACCGTGGTCTGCCCCAACGCCCAGGTGAAGCTCTTCATCACGGCCGCGCCCGAGGAGCGCGCCCGGCGCCGCCACCTCGAATTGCTGCGGCGCGGGGAATCCGCGAGCCTGGGCGCCATTCTCGACGATATCGTCGCCCGCGACGCACGGGACGCGCAGCGTTCGACGGCGCCGCTGAAGGCGGCGACCGACGCCGTCCTCCTCGATACCACCGCGCTCGATCCCGACGAGGCCTTCGCGGCCGCCCGGGCCATCGTCGATCGCGCGCGCCCGCACTAGGTTGCGGACTCATAAAGTTCGCAGCCAGACCCGGATGGCGGCGAGTTTGACGCTGGCAAGAAAGTTGTCGGGATCCTTGTCGTAGCGGGTAGCGACGGCGCGGAAGTGCTT
>NZ_LMNE01000018.1:0-50368 GCF_001423285.1 Methylobacterium sp. Leaf111
AACGTGTCAGCAATCGTCTCACAATCCTCTTCACAGAGGATCCGCAAGAGCAAAATCGCCGCCCACGCTTCTCTTTCTCAGATTCACTTGTCAAAGAACATTGTACCGAACACGAACCGTTCGGTCCCAATGCCGCTACAGACAAAAACAGTTGGTCATCCAGCTCTTCGCCGGATCCCCATCCGAAAGTCTCTGCAGAAGCGTCGGTGCGCCGCCAAACCCGTTGGCCGGCGCCGATGAACCGGGGTATACGGGCGCCGGCCGGGGCCGTCAACACCCAACATCACATTTTTACGACGCCCATGCGCAAGGCATCCCAGCGACCGCCGGGTCGGGCGCGCAGGGCCCCCATGCGTCGCCCCCACCCCTATTCGGCGGTACTCTCGCACGGTGCCGATCGGCGGGGGAGGGGCGGTCTCGGCCTGTCCACGGCGGATTGTGCCACCGCAGCCCCGATCGGCCCCAATTTCGGCGGAGGGCGCATTCACCGCATCTTCACACGATTGCCACATGCCTATGGAATGCGCCGCGGCCGCTTCGCGGGGCGTCTTCGCTCCGACCTCGCAGCGCGCTCCGCTTCGGTATCAGATGTAATCCCGACTGATTACGGGCGCGCACGAGGGAGCATCAGCGCGCGGAGACACTTGCAACGACTAAGTGGCTCGCTCAAAATACAGTTGTGGAGAGGGGCGGGCCGCACCGGTCTCGCCGGGAAGGAAGCAGATCGTGACGCAGGCCCGGGATTCCGCCGAGCTGGCCTCGGCACTGGCGCAGTGCCGGACGGCCTTCATCGGCGTGGCCGCCATGAGCGGGCTCGTGAACGTGCTCTATCTCACCGGCTCGTTCTTCATGCTCGAGGTCTACGACCGGGTGATCCCGAGCCGGTCGGTACCGACCCTGATCGGCCTCTGCATCCTGGCCTTCGTGCTCTACATCTTCCAGGGACTGCTCGAAGCCCTGCGCTCGCGCATCCTGGCCCGCATCGGTGCCGCCCTGGACGAATCCCTGAGCGGGCGAGTCTTCGACATCGTGGTACGCGCGCCCCTGAAGGGGGCCGCCCCCGGCGACGGCCTCCTGCCTCTGCGCGACCTCGACCAGCTGCGCGCCTTCCTCGGCGGCTCGGGCCCCTCCGCCTTCTTCGATCTCCCCTGGATGCCGATCTATCTGCTGATCTGCTTCCTGTTCCATCCCCTGATCGGCGTCGCCGCCCTCGTGGGCGCGGCCGTCCTCGCCACCCTCGGCCTTCTCACCGACCGGGCGACCCGGCATCCGGCCCAGACCGCCACCGCCCACGGCCTGCGTCGGAACGGCCTGGCCGAGGCCGGCCGCCGCAACGCCGAGGTCTTGGCCGCCATGGGCATGCAGGGGCGCTTCGGCACCCGCTGGGCCCTGGCCAACCGCGACTACATGCAGTCCCAGCAGCGCGCCTCCGACATCGCCGGCGGCTACGGCGCCGGCTCCAAGGTGTTCCGCACCGCCCTGCAGTCCGGGGTGCTGGCGCTGGGCGCCTACCTCGTGATCAACGGTCTGGCCTCCGCCGGCATCATCATCGCCTCCTCGATCCTGGTGGCCCGGGCCCTGGCCCCGGCGGAGCTCGCCATCGCCAACTGGAAGAGCTTCGTCCAGGCCCGCCAGTCCTGGGCCCGCCTCTCCGAGCTCTTCGCCCGCATGCCCGCCGGCGCGCAGCCGCACGCGCTCCCGGCGCCATCCCGCGCGCTTCAGGTCGAGAGCGTCAGCGTCGCCCCGCCCGGAACCCCCCGCCTCGTGGTCCAGGACGTCAGCTTCGCCCTCCAGGCCGGCCAGGGCCTCGGCGTCATCGGCCCCTCGGCCTCGGGCAAGTCGAGCCTGGTGCGCGCCCTCGTCGGGGTCTGGCCGGCCGTGCGCGGCAAGGTGCGCCTCGACGGCGCCGCCCTCGACCAATGGTCGGCCGACGATCTCGGCCCCCATATCGGCTTCCTGCCCCAGGAGGTGGAGCTGTTCGCCGGCACGGTGGCGGAGAACATCGCCCGCTTCGATCCGCAGGCCCCCTCCGACGCCGTGATCGCGGCCGCCCGCGCGGCCGGCGTGCACGAGCTGATCCTGCGCCTGTCTGAGGGCTACGACACCCGCATCGGCGAGGGCGGTGCCGGCCTCTCCGCCGGCCAGCGCCAGCGCGTCGGCCTGGCCCGGGCCCTCTACGGCGATCCCTTCCTGGTCATCCTCGACGAGCCCAACGCCAATCTCGACGCGGAGGGCGAGAACGCCCTGACCCAGGCGATCATCGGGGTGCGCCGCCGCGGCGGCATCTGCATCGTCATCGCCCACCGGCCGTCCGCCCTCGGCGCGGTCGACCTCATCCTGATGATGGCGGAGGGCCGGGCCCAGGCCTTCGGGCCGAAGGACGAGGTCCTCAAGCGCGTGCTGCGTCCGGCCTCGGTCCCCGTGGAGGCCCGCCCCGTGGACACGCAGGCCGGCCCCGGCGCCCTGCAGGAGAGTGCATGATGTCCGTCGCCCTCAGCCCCGTCGACCTGCATCCCGCCCTCACGGCCCCGCGTCCCACCGCGCAGGGCTCGATCCGCCGCCACCTCGCCCTCGGCCTCGCCCTGGGCGCGGTGCTGGTGGTGGGCGTGGGCGGCTGGGCCACCTTCACCCAGATCTCCGGCGCCGTGATCGCGCCGGGCCAGCTCGTGGTCGAAACCGACGTGAAGAAGGTGCAGCATCCCACCGGCGGCGTCGTCGGCGAGCTGCGGGTCCACGACGGCATGCGCGTCAAGGCCGGCGACATCCTGATCCGTCTCGACGAGACCCAGACCCGGGCCAACCTCGACATCATCCTGAAGGCCCTCGACGAGCTCTCCGCCCGGCGCGCCCGCGACGAGGCCGAGCGCGACGGCGCCGCCACCATCGCCTTCCCGCCCGAGTTGCTGGCCCGCAAGGACAGCGATCCCTCGGTGGCCCACCTGATCGAGGGCGAGACCCGGCTGTTCAGGTCCCGCGTGGCCGGCCGCGAGGGCCAGAAGGCGCAGCTGCGCGAGCGCGTCCAGCAGCTGCGCGAGGAGATCAAGGGCCTGACCGAGCAGGTCGCGGCCAAGGCCCGCGAGGTCGGCTTCATCACCGGCGAGTTGCAGGGCGTGCGGGAGCTCTACGCCAAGAACCTGGTGCCCCTGGCCCGGGTCAACGCCCTCGAGCGCGACGCCGCGCGCCTCGACGGCGAGCGCGGGCAGCTCCTCGCCTCGACGGCCTCGGCACGCGGCAAGATCGCCGAGACCGAGCTGCAGATCCTTCAGATCGACGGCGACATGCGCACCGAGACCGGCAAGGACCTCGCCGAGATCCGGGGCAAGTGGTCGGAATACGTCGAGAAGCGCGTGGCCGCCGAGGACCAGCTCAAGCGTGTCGACATGCGCGCCCCGCAATCGGGCACGGTGCACCAGATGACGGTGCACACGATCGGCGGCCTGGTGACGCCCTCCGAGCCCGCCATGCTGATCGTGCCGGAGGCGGACCAGCTCGCGGTGGAGGTGAAGATCCAGCCGCAGGACATCGACAATGTCCGCCTCGACCAGGCGGCGGTGCTGCGCTTCTCGGCCTTCAACCAGCGCACCACGCCGGAGATCGACGGGGTGGTGTCGCGGGTCTCGGCCGACGTCACCTCCGATCCGAAGACCGGGATGAGCTACTACACGGCCCGCATCCGCGTGCCGGAGGACCAGAAGGAGCGCCTCGGCACCGCCCGCCTCGTCCCGGGCATGCCGGTCGAGACCTTCATGCAGCTCGGCAACCGCTCGGTGCTCAGCTACCTCACCAAGCCGCTCACCGACCAGATCGCCAAGGCCTGGCGAGAAAAGTAAGGCCTGGTGAGAAAAGTAAGGCTTGGCGCGAGAAGTAAGGCCTGGCGAGAAAAGGAAAACGTGGCGCGAGGCGTTCGTCTCGCCGGAAGCCGGATGGCCCCGGCCTGCGCGAAGGCCGCTGCGCCTGAACGGGGGATGGCCCGTGCGCTGGCGGGAGGGATCAGCAGGCCGGCTGGATCGCGGACATCAGGCTTCGAAGGACGGCCCGGAGATGGGCGCGGAGCGCCAGGACCCGCTCGTCCGGCAGGGCCTCGGTTCCTGCCCTCTCGCTTCCGGGACCTGCAAGATATCCGTCGAACCCGCTCATCGGCAGCGCCCCTCAATGCCACGACGCATTTTTGCAGTGCACAAAAGACAAAAAGTATTATTCCAGACCGATTGTCAATACCTGCTTCTAGCGCAATTGCGCATCCCATTCGCCAATTGCATCTTCGATGAATGAAGCGCTTAATTCTACCTGAAGTTAATCGGGATTGAGCAACGATATCCGATACTGAGCACGCCACGGCCTCCCTTTGACTGGCCCGTCGCCCATACCCTGAGACCTGGATCCCTTCCGGCCTGGAACGGACGTGCGGCGGTTCGGGCGGCAGGCCAGCGGGGGCGACAGGCCCATGCTCGTCCCTGCGTCCCGAGGGCCATTTCCCCGATGCGCTTCCATTTCGATCTCACCGATGGCCGGACCACGATGCCCGACGCGAGGGGCGCCGAAGCGGCCGACCTCGCCGAGGCCATCGCCCAGGCCGCGCTGGTCATCGAGGAACTTCGCAGGGGCGGCGAACTGGTCCATGTCGAGGGCGCCTGGGATCTCGTGATCCGGGATGCGGACGGGCGGGACCTGCACCGCATCCCCGTCGTCCCGAGGGCGTGAGTGCGCGGACCTGCGCGTCCGAAGCCGAAGCTATGCCGCATCGACGGGGCCGTGCATTAACTTTCCATGAGCGCTTCACGATCAGCGGTTCACGATGCGTGGCCTGCCCTGAGCCGAGGCGGGTCGGAGGAGGGGCCGACCGGGCGAAGGCGGGGCGATTCGCGTCCGGGACGACTCAGGAATGGCCCAACGCGGCGGCGATGCGGGCCAGGCGCCCGTCCGGATGCGCCAGGGCCTCGAGGATCGAGAAATGATCCGCGCCGTCGAGCGCGACGCAGCGGGTCTCGGGCTCCACCGCCGCGCGCGCCGCGGCGTAGGCCTTCGACTGGCGCCGAAGTTCGGGCAGTTCGTCGGCCCCGTAAGCGACCACCAGGGGGACGAAGCGGCGGGGGGCCAGGCGGATCGGCGACAGCGCCTCCACCTCCCCGGGCGTGAGCCGGAGCGCGTCGTCGAGGGACGTCCGGCGGATGGGCGCGAGATCGTAGATCCCGCTGATCGCGAGGCCGGCATCGGCGTCCGGCCCGTCCAGCGCCAGGGCGGCGAGGTGCCCGCCCGCCGACCAGCCGGAAACCACGAGGCGCCGACGCCCCAGGCCCACGGCGGCATCGTGCGCCCGCAGGGCGCGCAGGGCCGCCCGGATCTCGTCCGCGATCCGGGTCAGCGACGCCTCCGGCACCAGGGTGTAGCCGATCAGGGCCACGTCGAGGCCGAGGGCGAGCGGCCCCTCGGCCAGACAGGCGAAGCCCTCCTTGGCGTTCCGCTGCCAGTAGCCGCCATGGATGAAGGCCAGCAGCGGGGCGCCGGCCCGTCCGCAGGCGAACAGGTCGATCCGATTCCGGGGGCCGGCAGCGTGGGGCGGCCCCGGATCGTAGGGGAGATCGAGGGTGTGGCCCGGGCGGGCCCGGAGGGCGGCGCTGCGCGCGCTCCAGTCGGCGAGGCGGGCGGCGCTGTCGGCGACCGCCCCCGCATTGTCGTAGGCCCGGCTCAGGGCCGCGCGGTCGAGGTCCCGCCAGTCCGTCGGCGGCGTCCCGTCGGTCTCAAGCCTCATCGCCGGTTCCCCGATACCAGTCCACGAGTTCGCCCCCTTGGGCGAACCAGACGTCGTCGCGGGCGAGGAGCGCGTCGAGGAGCCGCTCCAGCAGCCCGATGCGGTGGGGGACGCCGGTGATGTAGGGGTGGAGGGCGAATCCCATCACCTTGGCGCCGCCCAGCGGCCCGTCGCCGGCCGCCTCCGCGGCGAGGCGCTCGACCTGGGCCAGCGCCCGGGCCACGAACTCGTCGGCACGGTGATGCTGGATCGCCAGCAGGGGGATGTCGTTCAGCTCCACCGAGTAGGGCAGGGCGATGAGCGGGCGCGTCGCGGTGGCGATGCGGCTTGGCCGGTCGTCCACCACCCAGTCGCCCACATAGTCGAGACCGGCGGCGGCGAGGTGGTCCGGGGTGTCGAGGGTCTCGGTCAGGCCGGGCCCGAGCCAGCCGCGCGGGTTCGTCCCCGTCACGGCGCGGATCGCCGCCAGGGTCCGGGCGATCATCGCGGGCTCGTCCGCGATGCGGTGGGTCGGGACCTGGTGGAAGCCGTGGCCCATGAACTCCCAGCCCGCGGCGTGGGCTTCGTGCGCCACGCGGGGATAGGCCTCGCAGACCGAGCCGTTGACCGACAGGGTCGGGCGGACCCCGCGCGCCTGGAACGCCGCGAGGAAGCGCCAGAACCCGACGCGCATCCCGTATTCGTGCCAGCCCCAGTTGGCGAGGTCGGGCAGGAGGGTCGCGCCGGTCGGCGCCACCAGGATCTGGCGCGGCATCGGGTTGTCGATGAGCCAGTGCTCGACATTCACCACCGGCCAGATCGCCACGTGCTTGCCCTTCGGCAGGACGAGGCGCGGCCGGTCGATGGCGGCCCGGTAGGCGAGGCGGCGCTCGGGGCGGCGGGGGTCCGACAAATCCGGTTCGGTCATGCGGGCTCGGCGCGGCACCAGGGGTTGGACATGTGGAGGGCGGCGGGCGCCGCCCGTTCCCCTTCCCCTCGAGGGGGAGAGGGACCCGTTCCGGACGTCAGCGCCTCACGCGGCGACGCGGCCGTGATGGCTGTGGAGCTGGGCCGAGAGCATCCGGCGGATGTCGTTGAAGGCCGGGCTCGAGACGTCGCGGCGGCGGGGCAGGGCGATGTCGTGCACGGCGTCGATCCGGCCGGGGCTCGGCGACATCACCACGACGCGGTCGGCGAGGAAGATCGCCTCCTCGATGGCATGGGTGACGAACAGCACGGTCAGGCCCGTGCGGCTCCAGAGCTCGAGGAGCTCGTCCTGCAGGCGCTCGCGGGTCATGGCGTCGAGCGCCCCGAAGGGCTCGTCCATCAGCACCACCTCCGCCTCGTTGGCCAGCACCCGGGCGATGGCGACGCGCTGCTTCATGCCCCCCGAGAGCTGGTGGGGATGCGCGTCCGCAAAGGGGCCGAGGCCCACGAGGTCGATGTAGCGGGCCACCGTGTCGCGGATCTCAGGCGCAGGGCGCCCGCGGGATTTCGGACCGAATCCGATGTTGTCGCGGACCGAGAGCCAGGGGAACAGGCCGTAATCCTGGAAGACCATGCCGCGCGACGGGTCGGGGCCGGCGATGGGCTTGCCCCACATGCACGCTTCGCCGGAGGAGGGCGCCTCGAAGCCGGCGGCGATGCGCAGCAGGGTGGACTTGCCGCAGCCCGAGGCGCCCAGCAGGCAGACGAACTCGCCCCGCGTCACCGTGAGGTTGGCCCCCTTCAGGGCGGTCACCGTCCTGCCCTGGACCGCGAAGGTCTTGCCGACGTCGCGGATCTCGAGAATCGGAAGCGTCGGATCACCCATGAGACGGACTCCAGGCCAGGAGGCGGCGGCCGATCAGCATGACGATCCGGTCCGACAGGAAGCCCGCGACGCCGATGACGATCATGCCGCAGATGACGATCTCGGTGCGGGAAAGCTGGCGCGCCTCCATGATGATGGCGCCGAGCCCCGTCTGCACGCCGGTCATCTCGCCGACCACGATCACCACCCAGGCGAAGCCGAGACCGAGGCGCAGGCCCGTGAAGATCGACGGCAGGGCGGCGGGCAGCACCACCCGGGCGAACTGGGCCGAGCCCCGGCAGCCGAGCATCGCCGCCGCCTCGAACAGGCGCGGCTCCACCGAGCGCACCCCGAAGATGGTGTTGACCAGGATGGGGTAGAACGCCCCGAGGAAGACGAGGAAATAGGCCGAGCGCGGCCCGAGGCCGAACAGGATCATGGCGAGCGGCAGCCAGGCGGTGACCGGCACCGGCCGCAGGATCTGGAAGGTCGGGTCGAGGAGCTGGCGCATCAGCGGCACCCGCCCGATGAGGAGGCCGAGGGGGAGCGCGAACAGCACCGCGAGAGCGAAGCCCCCGTAGACCCGCGACAGCGAGGCGCCGAGATGGGTGAGCAGGGTGGCGCTGAAGGCGTCGTCGTTGATGCCCCCCACGGCGAGGTCGACCAGCGCCGTCCAGACCTCCGCGGGCGGCGGGATCAGGCTGTAGGGCCGCCCCGTCGTCAGGAGATGCCAGATGACGGCGAGCCCGGCGGGGATCGCCAGGGCCAGGGCCGCCTCGCGCAGGCGCCCCCAGGGCCATGCGACGCGCGGGCGGGGCGGGGCCGCCGGCACGGACGCCGCGACGGCGGCCGGCGCGGCGCTCACGCGTCCCTCATGGCATCGACGAAGCGGGTGTCGATGAAGGTCGAAAAATCGGGCAGGCGCTTGATCTGCTTCAGGGCGAGCATGCGGTCGGCATAGACCTTGGCCTGGGCGACCTCGGTCTCACCGAGCTTCCATTTCAGCTCGACGTTCGGGGCGGAGAGTTCCAGCGCCTCCCGCTTCTGCCCGAGCTTGGCCACCGCCATGGCGATCATCGCCTCGCGGTTGCCCTGCGCAAACTCCGTGGCCTTGCGGTGGATCTCCAGCATCGTGCGGACGATCTCGGGCCGCTCCGCCGTGGTGTCGGCGTGCGCGCCGAACACCATGTTGAGGGCGCCCATCTCGGTCCCGTAGGGATACTCGACGAGGCTGCCGACGCCGCTGGCGAGGCTCACGCCCGGGGCCGGCTCGGCGCCCACATAGGCGTCGATGTCGCCGCGCGCCAGGGCGATGTGCATCTCCGAGAACGAGATCCGCACCGGGGTGATGTCCTTCACGCTCATCCCTTCCTGGCGCAGGCGCTCCAGGGCGAAGACCTCCTGGGTCGAGCCGGGCCACAGGGCGACGCGCTTGCCCTTGAGGTCCTTGAGGGCGGCGATGCCCGCATCCTTCCTGGCGATGATCGCCATGCCGCGGTTGCAGGTCGAGGCGATGATGACGAGGGGCTCGCCGGCGGCCGCTCCCAGGGTGCCGGCGGCGATGCCGAAGGTCCCGAAATCCACCGACTTCGTCACCACCGCGTTCTTGCACTCGGTGGGGCTCTCGAACGGCACGACCTCGACCTTGTATCCGGCCGGGGTGAACGACTCGTAGAAATGCGGCGCGATCGAGTGGATCAGCTTCAGGGAGCCCATCCGGATCACCGTGGGGGCCTGCGCCCGGGCCGGACGGGGAAGGCCGAGGGGCGTGGCCAGGAGGCCGGCGCCGAGGCCGGCCAGGAGGGTGCGACGGCGGATCATGGCGGGGCTCCGGACGGCAAGTCTCGACCACCGAGGCTAGGGTCATCGCCTGTTGCACGCGAGTGCTGTTTCTTGACTGCCCCGTTGCCGATCGGGCAACAGGGGCGGGACCAGCGGACCCGCACGATGAAGCACCTACGCATCCTCACCTACGTGGCCGAGGTGGCCCGCCACGGCGCGATCCGCCGGGCGGCGGAGCGGCTCAACATCACGCCCTCCGCCCTGACCCGGCAGATCCAGGACCTCGAATACGAGCTCGGCACGCCGATCTTCGAGCGGGTGGCCCAGGGCATGCGCCTCAACGCGGCCGGCGAATTGCTGGTGCGCCACATCCGCGACCAGCGCGCCGACCTGGAGCGGGTGCGCTCGCAGATCGCCGACCTGTCCGGGGTCCGGCGCGGGCACGTGGCGCTGGCCTGCAGCCAGGCCTTCGTCAACCACGTGGTGCCGGACGAGGTCGAGGCCTACCGGGCACAGTTCCCGCAGGTGACCTTCACCGTGCAGGTCCGCGATCACGTCCAGGCGGTGGCGGCGCTGGCCCAGTTCGAGGCCGACCTCGCCCTGGTGCTGCAGCCGCCGCCCTCGGCCGACATGCAGGTGCTGTTCTCCTGCCGCCAGACGCTGTGCGCGCTGATGCGGGCCGAGCACCCGCTGGCCGCGGAGACCGGCCCGGTGCGCCTGCGCGACTGCCTCGCCCACCCGATGGCCCTGCCGGACCGCTCGCTCGCCATCCGCCACCATTTCGACGACGCGCTGGGCCGCCGGGGCACACCGCTGAGGCCCGCCATCGAGTCGAGCTCGCTGGAATTCCTGCGCAACCTCGTCCTGCGCGAGGACGCGGTCAGCCTGCAGGTCCCGAGCGGCATCCCCGAAGATCCCCGCCTGCGCTCCCGCCCCATCGACGCCCGGGACCTCGCCCCGATGGCGCTGATCCTGGCGCAGCTGCGGGGCCGCACCCTGCCGGTGGCGACGGCCAAGTTCGCCGACCGCTTCGCGAGCAGCCTGCACCGGCGCTACGGCGTCGCGGCATCCTGACGGCGGAGGCGGAGATGCGCGTCCCCCGCCGCGTCCCCATCTCCACCCGGCCCATTGGCACGGGATCGGACATGACGCGGATGCGCCTGCGCGGCGGTGCGGCCTGGTTCTCCGCGGCCGCGGGCTGGATCGGCCTCCTGGCGGCCGGCGTGACCCTGGCGGTCGCGGCGGCACCGGTGCTCGTACCCGCCGCGCGCGCGGGCCGCCTCCTCGCGGCGGCCGACGATCCCGGCGCCCTGGCGGAGATCCGCCTGGAGCGCGCGGCCACGCCGGAGCGCCTGGAGGCCGGGCTCGATGCCGCGGTCGCGGCGGAGGACGAGGACCTCGCCCTGAGCTTCCTGGCGCTGGCCGAGACCCGCGGCCTGCCCGTCGATCCGGCCCGCCGGGGCCGCGTGGAGGCCCTGGCGCAGGGCCGGATGAGCCGCGCCGCCCGGGACTTCGCGGCCGGGGCGGTCTCGGGCACCGCGGAGGGGACGGCGGGTCTCGCCGGCACCCTCGCGGCCGACGTGACCGGCCTCGGCGACCTGCGCGACCTCCTGCGCGAGGGCGGGCGCTACGCCCGCGCCGAGCCCTACGACCCGCTCCTCCTCGGCATGGCGCTGGTGGGCCTGCCGCTCACCGTCGCCACCTGGACGGCCGGGGCGGGCGCGGGCGGGCGTGCCGGCATGACCGTGCTGAAGGCGGCCCGGCGCGGCGGCCGGCTCTCGCCCGCACTCGCCGCGAGCCTGGGCCGCACGGTCCGCGCCGGCCTCGATCGCGAGGCCGTGGCCGGCGCGGTCGCCGCCTCCGCCCGCCTGGACGTCGCCGGCGCGCGGGCCGCCGCCGGCCTCGCCATCCGGCCCGGCACGGTGGCGCGCCTGACGAACCTGGCCGGCGATGCCCTCGTGCTCGGCCGCCGCACCGGCCAGCGCGGGGTGATGCAGGTGCTCGGCCTCGCCCGGGACTCCGGCGACGTCACCCGCGCGGTCCGCCTCAGCGAGCGCCTCGGCCCCCGCACCCGCGCCACCCTGGCGCTCCTCGGCCGTGGCGCCCTGGCCCTCGGTGCCGGCCTCGCGGCCCTGGCCAGCGCCCTGCTGGCGGGGCTGGCCTGGTGCCTGGGTCTGGCGCTGTTCTGCCGACGCCTCGGACTGCTCCTCGGACGCGCGATCTGGCGCCGGCCCACGCCCCCGAGCCTGCGGGACGCGGGCCGGGCCGGGCCTGACGGGGTCTTCGGGCCGGAGCAGGTCCGGGACGCCCTAAGCCAGGCGCAGATCGGCGTGCGGCAGATCGGCGACCGGCACGTTGACCGGCAGGTCCACCACCGGGGGGTCGAGCGGCGTCGGATCGGCGAGCGGCAGGGCACGGGCCTGCCCGAGGCCACCCCCGACTGCGCCCCCCACTGCGCCGGGCGTCGGAGCCGCCTTCGGCTCGCAGCAGACGCGGTTCCGCCCCTGGGCCTTCGCCCGGTAGAGGGCGGCGTCGGCCTGCCGCGTCGCCTCCTCAAAGCTCGCCGCGTCCAGCCCCATCATGGCGGCTCCGATGCTCACCGTGACCGTCAGGGCCCCGGACCGATGCGGAAACGGCTCCTCGGCGACGGCCGCCCGCACGCGTTCGGCCACGGGCAGGAGTTCCTGCGGACCGGCGCCCGGAAGAACGATGAGGAACTCCTCGCCGCCCCAGCGGGCGATCAGGTCCGTGGCCCGGAGCGTTGCCCGCACGCGGGCCGCGAACGTCGCCAGGATGGCGTCCCCGCTCTCGTGGCCGTAGCGGTCGTTGATGGACTTGAAGTGGTCGATGTCCAGGATCAGGACCCCGCCCAGCGCCTGCCGGCCCGGGGCCGGAAGGCGGCGGCGCAGCTGCTTCTGCAGGCCGCGGCGGTTGGAGAGCCCGGTGAGCGGATCCGTCTCGGCCAAGCGCAGGAGCGTCCGGTTGGCGCGCTCGGCGGCCATCGCGATGTAGCCGAAATAGGCCAGGACCCCCATGACCTGATCCAGGATCATGGAGTTGCGCTCGGTCTCCGCCGAGGCCGTCGGCCAGTCGGTGCCGACGAGGACCCCGATCGAGACGAGGAAGACCAGCACATAGGATCCGAACGCCACGGTCACGATGGATTGCGACCACAGGCGTTCGACGCCCGGCGACAGGCGAACGGTCTCGCGGGCGGCCAGGAGGGCGACCCCGAGGCAGCAGAGGAACACGGCCGCGACCGCCAGGCGGTTGGCGACACCGGCCGAGAGCAGGAGCGGATAGAGGAGACCCGGGAGGGCGGTGAGACAGATCCCGAGATCGATCCGCACGGGGCGGCCGAAGAAGCTGCGCAGGCCCGTCCAGCACAGGACGAGACTCCCGGCGTAGAGCCAGTAGACGACCATCGCGATCCAGACCGGCGGCGCGTCGGACGACGGGACGTGCATCATGATGAGCGATCCCACCATCGACGTCCCCATGGCGCCCATCCATTGCCAGAGAAAGGTCTGCTGCCGCTGGCTGAGGGCCATGACGAGAAAGACGACGACGTAGGCACACCGGCTGGCAGCACTGGCAAAGTGAAGGGTGTGGAGATCAAGCATCACAGAACTCCGTCTCCAGACACAGCGCCACCACCGTCACAACAATCGCGGCATCTGTGGAGGCTGCCACGGGATTTATCATTTCATAAGATACGAATACGCAACGAATGCATAGGGGCGACGATCAGGAAGATTTATTGTATTTGCACTACTATATCAAATACATATCTGCGAAAATCGTCCTGCAATACTGTAAATCTGCAAAATTAAGGACATGGCAAAGGGCATGCTTAAGAGTATCTTCAGTCGATCCGCCTAGCTTTCCGGGACAGCCCCGCGACCGGGTGCGCCGCGCGAGCCCCGTCCCGGCGGCCTTCCGCCCGGGCCCCGGCGCCCGAGCGCGTCGCGCGGTCCGGCCTCTCCGAAAGCACGTCCCATGTCGAAGCTCGCCTCGTCCCTCGGTTCGCTCCTGGCCGTCGTCCTCGCGGACGGAGCGGGCCTCGCACGGGCGGCGGAGCCCGTCGGCGTCGATCGCGGCTTGCGGGCCGGGGACTGGCTCGTGCGCGGCCGCATCATGGGCACCATCCCCACGGAGCAGAGCACCCACATCGCCGTGATCGGCGGACAGAGCAAGACGCCCACCGCCCTGCTGCCGGACGGCGACGTCTCGTACTTCCTGACGGATCACATCGCCATCGAGGGACAGGCGGGCCCGATCCGGACCCGCCCGAAGATCCGGAACTCGCTGGTGGGCGACGTCGCGATCGGATCGGTCTGGAACGCCGCCGCCATGGCGACCCTCCAGTATCACCTCCTGCCCGGGGCGCGTCTCAATCCCTATCTCGGGGTCGGCCTCGCCGTGACCACGCCCATCGCGATCGACCCGGCGCGGGGGATCCCCGATTTCACGCTCGGGTCGCTGGCCAGCCCCGTGCTCCAGGCCGGCCTCGACTATCACCTCGGCGGCAACTGGTTCGGGAACGTTGCGGTGAAGTACCTCTTCGTGCCGCGTCAATCCTACACGATCGGCGGCGTGCGGGTGGCGGCCGACCTGGACATGCTCATGGTGGGCGCCGGCCTCGGCTACCGGTTCTGAGCGCGCCGCGCCCGAAGCGGGGCGGCGCCGTTCACAGGTCGAGCACGTCCACCGCATCCCCCAGGCGCGCCCGGGCCAGGTCCGCCACGTGGCGGTGGTGGGTGAACAGGATCGGCTGGATCGTGCCGCCCACCGCCGCCAGGGCCTCGAGGCCGTGGGCGGTGCGGGCGTCGTCGAAGGTGAGGAACAGGTCGTCGCCGATGAAGGGGGCGGGCTCGGCGCGGGCGGCGTAGTCCTCCAGGTAGGCCAGGCGCAGGGCGAGGTAGAGCTGGTCGCGGGTGCCCTCGCTCAAGCCCTCCACGGGCACGAGCTCGCCCGAGGCCCGGCGCCCCGCGAGGCGGGGGGTGTCGGCGGCGTCGTAATCCTGGGCGAGGCCCGCGAAGGCGCCTCCGGTCAGGGCCCCGAACAGGGTGCCGGACCGGGTGAGCAGCGGGTCCTGCTGGCCGGCCCGGTGGCGGCCGATGGCGGTGCCGAGCATCAGGCTCGCGAGCTTCAGCACCGCCCAGTGCCGGGCATTGGCCTGGAGTTCGGCCTCCGCCGCCTTGCGCTGGGCGAGCGCCAGCTCGGCCCCGATGCCCCCCTCCAGCTCGGCGCGACGGCGCTCGTGCCGGTCGCGGTCGGCGAAGGCCCGCTGTCCGCGCTGATCCAGGTCCTCGGCCTCCGCCGCCAGGTTGGCGAGCGATCCCTCGATGTCGTCGCCGGTGAGGGCGGCGAGGTCCGCCCGGAGATCGGCTTCGCCGTGGCCGTCGGCGGCCCGGGCGAGCTCGGCCCGGCGCTCGGCCAGCTCGGCCTGGCAGGCCCGGCGGGCGGTGAGGCGCCCGTGGAGCGCCTCCGGGTCGGTGCCGGGGGGCAGCCCGGCGGCCGCCCCCTCGGCCATGAGGGCGGTCAGGTCGGCACCCGCGGCCTGCGCCGCCTGGGCCGCCTGCACCCGCGCCGCCTCGGCGGCATCGCGCTGGCGCCCCAGCTCCGCCCGGCGGGTCTCGCCCCTGAGGGCGTCCTGCAGGCGGGTGTGCAGCGCCTTCATGGCGGCGGTGGGGGGCAGGGCGGCGAGATCGGGCGCCACCGCCGCGGTCAGGCGCGCCACCGCCTCGCGATGGACCCCGATGTCGCGCGCGATGCCGTTGACCCGGCCGAGGCGGTTGTCGCGCTCGGACAGGGCCGCCGGCACCGCGCGCCAGGCGGCCAAAGCCGCCTCGGCCTCGTCCGGCGTGGCCGCGGCCGCCAGGCCGAGATCGGCGAGGGCGGGCCCCCAGGCCGTGCGCCAGGCGGCCTCGCGGGCCAGGGCCTCGGCGAGGGCCGCCGCCGTGCGGGCGATCTGCTCCGCGGCGGTCTCGGCGCGGGTCTTGGCCTCGCGCACCGCCTCCCAGCGCAGGGCGAGTTCGCCGACCCGGTCCTCGAGGCGGGCGAGCATCCGGCCGAGATCGAGGCCGTCGAGGTCGGGCAGGCCGGCCCGGCGGCTGAGATCCGCCAGGGGCGCCCGGCAGGCCTCGACCCGGGCGGCCATGCGGGCCTGCTCCAGCCTTGTGGTCTCCAGCCCTTGCGCGGAATCCTGCAGGGTCTCGACCTCCGTGAGCCAGGTGGCCATCTCGGCCGGGGCGGCGGGGTCGATCCCGCAGGGGGCCCAGGCCGCCCGCCAGGCGGCGGCGCCCTCGGCCAGCCGCGCCTCGCAGGCGGCGAGGGCCTCGTCCGCCGCGGCGGCCTCGGCCTGCTCGGCCGCGAGGCTGCGGGTGTCGGCCCCCTGCTCGGCCACCCGGGCGGCGTCGCTCACGAGGTCGTCGGCCGCCCGGTCGGCGGCGGCGAGCGCCGCGCCGAAGCGGGCCAGGATCTCGGGGGCGCCCCCGGGCAGGTCGGCCAGGAGGGCGTCGCGGCGGGCGCGCAGGGCCAGGAGGTCCGCCAGGCTCGGGATCGGCCGACCGGCGGCGCGCGCCTCCAGGCGGGCGCGGCGCTGGGCCACCGCCGCCTGCGCCGCCGCCAGGCGGTCGGCGGCCCGGTCGCGCGCGCGCAGCGCCCCGTCGAGGGTGCTCCGGTAGCGCGCCACCGCCTCGGCCGAGGGCGGGCGTCCGGCGGCGTAGGCGTCGAGATCCGGGATCGGGGGGCTGAGGCGGCCGGCCTGGGTCCGGATCGAGGCCGCCTCGCGGGTGAGGGCGGCGTCCAGGTCGTCGCGCCGGTCGAGGTCGCGGCGCAGGCCCGCGAAGGCCTTCAGGTCGGCCCGCAGGGGGGCCGGATCGGCGAGGGCGCCCGCGCCCGCCGTGGCGGCGGCGAGGCGGTCCCGCTCGGCCTCGCGGGCGGCGAGGTCCTGGCGCAGGCGAGCGATCGTGGCGGCGTCCTCGCGGCCCGCGCGGATCAGGCCCTCGATGCGGGCGCGGGCCGCGTCCGAGGGCTGGCGCGCCCGCAGGGCCTCGGCATCCGGCAGGCCGATCCGGGCCGCGAGCTGGGCGAGCTCGCGCGCGACGGCATCGGCCTCGCCCTGGATGCGGGGCAAATCGATGCCGCCCTTGTCGAAGCGGTCGGTGCCGCGGAACGCCTCCAGGATCTCGTCGGCTCGGGCGAGCACGCCCTCCTCCACCGGCACCTGCTCCAGGGCAAGGGCGGCCTGCGCGGCGGCGGACCGGGTGCGGGCCGCCGCCTCCGCCGTGGTGCGCAGGGCCGCCAGGGCCTGGCCGAGGCGGTCGATCCAGGCCTCCGGCACCGCGATCAGGCCAGGCTCGGCCTCGGCGCGGGCGGCGGCCGCATCGATGGCCTGGAGAAGCGGGCCGACCCGGCGCAGGCGGGTGAGCCGGGCCTGCTCGGCGGCGATGCGCGCCCGCTCCGCCTTGAGGGCGACGAGGGCCGCCCCGGCGGCCTCGATCTCGCCGTTGAGGTCGCGCCAGTCGCCCGCCCGCAACTCCCCGGCGCGGATCGCCTTGCGGGCCTCGTCGTAGCGCTGGAGCGCCTGGTAGAAGGTCCGGCTCTGGGCGGCGCGCGGCATGAAGATGCCCGCGGCCTCGGTCTCGAGCTCGGCCTGGAGGCCGCTGTAGCCGCGCAGGCCCGAGGCCGCCGCGAACAGGCTGGCACCGACCTCGCCCTCGGCATCCATCATCTCGGCCGCCCCCGCCCGCAGGGCGCGGGCGTCGAGGCCGAAGGCGCGGCAGAACACCTCGCGGGACAGTCCGCCGAGGAAGGGCGCCAGGGCATCCTCCGGCAGGGCCGCGTCGGCGGCGTCCACGAGGGTGTTCCGGTTGCCCTTGCGCCGCCGGAACCCGAGCCGGCGGCCGTCGGCGGCGCGGATCTCGGCGCCGATCCGCATCTGCGGCATGTCGTGCAGGAAGTCGTAGCGGGTCCGCGTCTCGATGCCGAACAGCAGGTCCGTGACGGCGCTGAGCGCCGAGCTCTTGCCAGCCTCGTTGGCCCCCAGCACCACGTGCAGGCGCGCGTCCTCGCGGAACGTGACGGTGCGGTCCGTGAAGGGACCGTAGCGTTCGAGGGCGAGGGAGAGGAGACGCATCGGAACCTTGGGGGACGCTTCGGGAAGAGCTTCGGGACCCTTGGGGGGGTGCTTGCCGGCGGGCGGTCGTTCGACGGGGCGGCGTTCAGCAGGACCGCCCGGAGAGGCGCCCGAGGATCACCGCCTCGGCCTCCGCGCAGAGGGCCTCGAGGTCGGCGGCGAGGTCGTCCTCGGCGGCGAGGCCGGCTGGCATCTTGGCGGCGATCTCGGCCAGCGCCGCCCGGGCGCGGGCGCGGAAGTCCGGCTCGTGGTCCACCGCCGCCAGCAGGGTGGCGGGGTCGATGGCCGCGAAGGCGTCGGGGCGGGCCTCCGCGACGGGCCGGCGCGGACGGGCGGTCTCGATCTTCAGGCGCTCCAGCCAGATGTCCTCGTGGAGGCGGTGGGCGGCGGCCTGGATCTCGGCGGTGAGCCCGTCGCGGTCGGCCGCCAGGCGGTCGTGCGCCGGGGTCTCCCCCCGCAGGCGCACCCGCACGGCGATGAGGCGCGCCGCGGCGGCCTCCGCGAGCGGGCGCAGGGCCGCCTCGACGCGGGCGACCGCCGCGCGCTCGTCGACCACGCCGGAGAGATCGACGTCGACGGGTTGGAATCGGGCCTGGTCGACGATGAGGCGCTCGACGCCCTGAACCCGCCCGTCGGCGACGGACACCGCGACGGCGCCCTTCTGGCCGGGCTCCCGGATGCTGCGCCCCTGCAGGTTGCCCGGAAACACGATCCAGGGGTCGCGGGCGAGTTCGGCGTACTCGTGCACGTGGCCGAGCGCCCAGTAGGCGTAGCCCCGCCCCGCCAGGTCCGCCACCGAGCAGGGGGCGTAGGTGGCGTGGGCCGCGTGGCCGGTGCAGGAGGTGTGCAGGATGCCGATGTTGAACCAGCCCGGCAGGGCGGGCGGATAGGTGAGAGCGTAGTTCTCCTCCACCGCCCGGTTGGGAAAGCTGCGCCCGTGCAGCGCCACCTTGAAGGGCTCGAGGCGGTGGGTCTCGGCCCGGCTCGTCGGGAAGCTGCGCACGGAGTCCGGCAGGGTGATCGAGCGGGTGATGACGCTCTCGGCGTCGTGGTTGCCGCGCACCAGGATGACGGGGATGCCGGCCCGGTCGAGGCGGGCGACCTGCCGGGCGAAGAACAGCCCGATGGTGTTGTCGGACCAGTCGCCGTCATAGACGTCGCCGGCCACGATCAGGAAGGCGACGCTCCGCTCGATCGCCAGGGTGACGAGATCCTCGAAGGCCCGGCGCCCCGCCGAGGCGAAGCGCCGGGCGATGTCGGGGTCCTTGAGCGCGAGGCCGCTGAGCGGGCTGCCGAGATGCAGGTCGGCGGCGTGGATGAAGGTGAACGCGGACATGCGGTGCGGATGAGGGGCCCTGAGAGGCGGCCGGGGCGGGAAGATGCGGGCGCCAGGGTCGCGGGTTTGGCGCCCGATTGCAACGTGGGCGCCCGGATCCGCCCACAAGCCCCTGCGATCCCGAGGCTTTCGTCTCCGATCGCGCCGGCGGCCCTCACCCGTCCAGGGTCATCAGGCCGGCGTTGCCGCCGGCCGCCGCCGTGTTGCGGCTGACCACGCGCTCGCGGACGAGGCCCTCGACCGGGTAAGCCTCGGAGCCGGCGACCGGATCGGGGCGGGCCCGGTGGATGGCCACCAGGGGGCCGGGGCGGGCGGCGAGGGCCGCGGCGAAGGCCGTCAGGGCCTCGGACGCGCCCTCCCACAGGACCGCGTCGGCGGCGGTCTCCGGATCGGCGGCCCGGATGAAGCCGTCCAGATCGTGCGGCAGGGGGTGCGGCAGGGCGGCGAGGAGGACTTGGGCCGGCGCGGTGGGACTGAGAACGACGCGGTTGCCGGTGGCGAGCGCCGCGCCGATCTGGGCCGCGAGGCCCGGCCCGGTCGCCGCCCGGCACAGCATGGTGCCGCGCGGATGCAGGTCGTAGCGGTTCTCCTCGCCCACCGGGCCCGGCAGCCGGAGCCCGCCGCCCACCGGGCTTTGGGTGATCCGCGCTTCCGCAGCCGCGGCCTCCCCGGGCCGGCCCTGGTCGCGCAGCCATCGGACCCAGGCGAGGGCCGCCGGGGCGGGCGGCCCGGGCGGAAGGCCGGTCCCGGCCGGGGCGGCGGCGAGGAGGCGCCGCAGGAGGAGCGGACCGCCGGCCTTCGGGCCGGTGCCGGAGAGGCCGTGCCCGCCGAAGGGCTGCATCCCGACCACGGCCCCGACGAGGTTGCGGTTGACGTAGAGGTTGCCCGCCGCGCTCAGGGCGCCGGCCCGGGCGATCGCCGTGTCGAGGCGGGTCTGGACGCCGAAGGTGAGGCCGTAGCCGGTGGCGTCGACGGCCGCGATCGTCGCCGCGAAGGCGGTGCGGTCGAAGCGCACCACGTGCAGCACCGGGCCGAAGACCTCGCGGGTGAGGGCGGCGACGGACGGGATCTCGATCACGGTCGGGGCGACGAAGGTGCCCCGGTCGCAGGCCTCCGGCAGGGGCGCCCGGTACACGGGATATCCGGCGGCGCGCATCGCGGCGACGTGGGCCTCGATGGCGTCGCGCGCCTGTGCGCCGATCACCGGCCCGATATCGGTGGCCAGCCGGTCCGGGTTGCCGACCCGCCACGCGGCGAGGGCCCCCTTCAGCATGGCCAGGGTCCGGTCGGCGATCTCCTCCTGCAGCGCCAGCAGGCGCAGGGCCGAGCAGCGCTGGCCGGCGGAATCGAAGGCCGAGACCAGGGTATCGGCCACCACCTGCTCGGTCAGGGCCGAAGAATCGACCACCAGGGCGTTCAGCCCCCCGGTCTCGGCCACCAGGGGCACGGGGTGGCCCTCCGGGTTGAGGCGCCGCGCGAGGGTCGCCTGGATGCCCGCCGCCACCGCGGTGGAGCCGGTGAACAGGACGCCGTTCACGCGCGGGTCGGCCACGAGGGCGGCCCCGGTCTCGCCACCGCCGGGCAGGAGCTGGAGGGCGCCCGCCGGTACCCCGGCCGCGCGCAGGATCCGCACCGCCTCGGCGGCGACCAGCGGGGTCTCCTCGGCGGGCTTGGCCAGGACGCCGTTGCCGGCGGCGAGGGCTGCCGCCACCTGGCCGGTGAAGATCGCCAGGGGGAAGTTCCAGGGACTGATGCAGGCGACGACGCCGAGGGGCCGGTGCGTGGCGGGGGCGAAGTCCCGGGCCTGCCCGGCATAGTCGCGCAGGAAGTCCACCGCCTCCCGCACCTCCGCCAGCGCGTTGGCGGCCGACTTGCCGGCCTCGCGGATCAGAAGGGCGATGAGCGCCGGCTGGCGCGCGCTCAGCATCGCGGCCGCCGCCTCCAGGATCGCCGCCCGCGCCGCACCCGGCCGCGCGGCCCAGGCCGCGGCCCCGGTCCCGGCCTGGGCCAGGGCTTCCTCCACTAGGCCCGGCCCGGCCTCCACCACGGTGCCGACGCGGTCCGCCCGGTCGGCCGGGTTGCGGACGTCGCGGGCCGGCCCGGTGCGCTCGGCCTCGGCCAGCATCGGCACCGCCCGCCAGAGACGCGCGCCCTCCGCCGCCAGGCGGCCGGCGAGATCGGCCAGCCCCTGCTCGTCGGACAGGTCGAGGCCGGCGGCCGCGACCCGGTCGGGGACGAGGTCGCGGGGCTTTCGGATCGCCGGGTGGGGGGCGCCGGGAGGCTGCGCGGCCCGCACCACCGCGACCGGGTCGGCGGCGAGGTCGGCCACGGCCACCCGCGCATCCGCGACCCGGTTGACGAAGGAGGTGTTGGCGCCGTTCTCGAGGAGGCGGCGCACGAGGTAGGCCAGCAGCGTCTCGTGGGTCCCCACCGGCGCGTAGATCCGGCAGGGGCGGTCGAGCCCGTCCGGTCCCACCACCGCCGCGTAGAGGGCCTCGCCCATGCCGTGCAGGCACTGGAACTCGTAGCGTCCGAGATGGAAGTCGGGCCCCGCCAGGGTGTGGAGGGCGGCCAGGGTCTGGGCGTTGTGGGTGGCGAATTGCGGGAAGATCGCGTCGGGGGCGGCGAGCATCCGCTCCGCGCAGGCGCGGTACGACAGGTCGGTGTGGACCTTGCGGGTGAAGACGGGGAAGTCCTCCAGGCCCGCCACCTGCGCCCGCTTGATCTCGGTGTCCCAGTAGGCGCCCTTGACGAGGCGGACCATGAGGCGGCGCCCGGAGCGGCGGGCGAGGTCGACGAGGACCGCGACCAGCGTCAGCGCCCGCTTCTGGTAGGCCTGCACCACGAAGCCGAGGCCGTTCCAGCCGGCCAGGTCCGGGTCGGCGCAGAGGGCTTCCAGGATGTCGAGGGAGAGGTCGAGGCGATCGGCCTCCTCGGCGTCGATGGTGAGGCCGATGTCGTCGTGGCGGGCGAGGCGGGCCAGGGCGGCGACGCGGGGCAGGAGTTCGGCCATCACCCGGTCCCGCTGGGCGCGGACGTAGCGCGGATGCAGGGCCGAGAGCTTGATCGAGATGCCGGGGCCGGAGACGAGGCCCCGCCCCGCCGAGGCCGCCCCGATGGCGTGGATGGCGTGCGTGTAGTCGGCCGTGTAGCGCGCGGCGTCGGCCGCATTCATCGCCGCCTCGCCGAGCATGTCGAAGGAGTGGGTGAAGCCGCGCGCCTCCTGGTGGCGGGCCTGGCGCAGGGCCTGCGCGATGGTCTCGCCGGCGACGTACTGGCCGCCCATGAGGCGCATGGCCTGGTCGACGCCCTCGCGGACCAGGGGCTCGCCGCCCCGGGCGACGACCCGGGCGAGGGAGCCGGACAGCCCCGCCTCGCGGCGCTCCGCGGCGCGGGCGAGGCGTCCGGTGAGCACCAGCCCCCAGGTGGCCGCGTTGACGAAGAGCGAGGGGCTGTGCCCGAGATGGGCCGCCCAGTCCCCCTGTCCGATCGTGTCGCGGATCAGCGCGTCGCGGGTCTCCAGATCGGGAATGCGCAGCAGCGCCTCGGCGAGGCACATCAGGGCCACGCCCTCCTCCGTCGACAGGCTGTATTCCCGCAGCAGGCCCTGGACTCCGCCGACCGGGCCCTGGGCGCGCAGGCGTCCGACGAGCGCGTGCGCGAGGCGCGCGGTGACCGCCGCGGCCCCGGGATCCGTCGTCACCGCCTCCAGGCAGGCGGCGACGCGCTCGGGCTCGGGCGCGCGGGTCTCCGCGGTCAGGCGCCGACGCAGGGGCGTCGGCGCGGCACGCGGCCCCAGGAACGCACCGAAGGGGCGGGCTGACGGCGGTGCCGGATCGGCAGGGCGCATCGCGGGCTCACGGTTCGGGCGGAACCGCCGCCCCGGCCGGGGAGGATGGGACGCGACGCACCGCGAGTCGAGGCCCCGCCCGCGGAGGGACGTCCCGAGCCGTTTTCCCAGCATTAGGCAAGCAGGGATATCGCGAGAAATCCAGTATAGTCCCTGCGTAAACCGGACGCTCCAAAGCAGAAGCCGTAAGTTTTCCCGGGTCGAGCGATCGGCCCGCGCCTGGACGTCCGTGCCCGAGACCCCAGCCCCCCCTGTGTGCCTCGGGCCCGATGCTGGTGGGGTTGGCGCCGCGCCGCGAAGGGCATCACATCCGCGCCGCGCGCGCCTTCCTCGACGGGTCCATGACCGATCTGTCCCGGGCCAGCGGGCTCTCATTCTCGACCGTCCAACGCCTGGAGGGGGGCGCGGAGGCCCCCGGCCCAGCCAGCCGGTACCGGGCCGTCGCCGCGCGCCGGGCGTCCGGGATCCTGTTCTCCCTGATCGAGGGGGCCGCCATCGTCGCCGGCCAGGCCTGAACGCCGTCGCGCGCCCCCGAGCCCCGTCGAGCGGGTCCTGCGGCAGGCGTCGACGCGTCAGGGCCTACAGCAGGGCCTACAGAAAGTGGCGATACACCACGTGGGTGTCGGCTTCCGGCTGGAGGCTGCTCCGGCCGGCGGCGCCGCAGGTCGCGGCGGCGAAGGGCGAAACCATTGCGACGAGGGTCAGGAGCCAGCGAAACGGACCTGCGGCAATCATCGGAATCTCCTCGGCCGGGTGGGGATCGGCGGGTTGGGATCGAATCGTCGCCTGCGATGGCTGCGGGCCTGGGCCCGGGTCCTCCATGGAGCGTTCCGGCCCGTTTCGCGGTGCCGAGACGCACCCGGCCCGCGCTGTGGACGGCCGCACGCGACCGGGGCGCGCCGTCGCCTTTGGCCGTAGGGTGGGCCATGGCTGCACGGATCCTGGATCGCGACCGGTTCGCGAAGTGTCGCGCACTGATGGAGCGCGGGGCCACGCCCGGCGAGCGCGCGGCCGGACGCGCGGCCGCGACCCGGGTGGCGGCCGCCGCCGGTCTCAGCCTCGCCGACGCGCTCGTCCTGGCGGATGCCGGTCGCCCGGACGCCGGCCGGGCCCCCGCCCCGGACCACGACCGGCCGCGCCGGCCCGCCGAGCGGACCTACGCCTGGGCGACGCCCAGGCCCGCCCCGGAACCGGTGACGGTGGAGGAGTTGCGGCGGCAGAAGGCGACGGACGAGGCGCGGCGCAAGAAGGCAACGGCGCGTGCCCGCCGGCGCCCGCAGGCCGCCGATCCGGACTGGGAGCACTGGTCCGGCGAGGTCCGCGAGGCCCAGGCCGCCCGGGACCGGGACTGGGCGCAGCGGCGTCCCCCCCGCGCCGCCGACTGAGGTGCCGGCCCCGAGGCTGCAACCGGCCCGACGAACACGCGCGAAAGCCCATTCGGATCGGAACGTGCCGTTCCAAGGCGTCCGATCCATGATAAAAAGACGACAAAGGCGCAGGGTCGCACATCCATCCACGCCGTGATCTCTGTCCGTCGCGCAACGGTAGGCTTGCCGCCGCATGTGTCCGATCCCCGGGACGTCGCCCCCCGAGACAACGCCGGGATACGGTGCGCGCGGGAAGCGCCCCCTGCCAGGCGGCCCGCGCGGGGCCGGTGCGTCACGGACTCGCTCTCACGCGTCCGAGTGAACGCCATGCGCCTCACGCTCCACACCGATTATGCCCTCCGCACCCTGATCTACCTCGGGGTCAACGGCGAGCGGCGGAGTTCCACGGCGGAGATCGCCCGCGCCTATCGCATCTCGGAGAGCCATCTCACCAAGGTGGTGCACAAGCTGGGTCAGCTCGGGCTGATCCGGACCATGCGCGGCCGTGGCGGCGGTCTCCGCCTCGGGCGGCCCGCGGCCGAGATCTGCCTCGGCACGGTCGTCCGGGCGACGGAGGAGGATTTCGCCCTGGTGGCGTGCTTCTCCGGGGCCGCCTGCGTCCTGACCCCGAGCTGCCGCCTGCAGCAGGTTCTCGGGGATGCCCTGAACGCCTTCCTGGCGGTGCTCGACCAGGTCACGCTGGCGGACCTGATCGGCGGATCGGGGGGCGCGGTCGCGCAGCTGCTCGGCCTGGAGGCTCCACGCACCCAAACACCCCCCTGATACGGGCTCCGCTCGATCGCAGCGGTGGCCGTATCGGCGAGCCTGCGCGGCGCTCGAGCGAAGCCCGGATCCGCCCTCCCGAAGGGATCAGACGGTCGGTGTCCGGTGGGGACTGGGGGGGGGCCGCCCGGGACGCGGCCGGCGCCCCGGCGGGAGGCGGCGGGACGCCTCAGTAGCTCTGCGTCGGCCGGTCGAGCACGGTCCGGCCCATCAGGCTGGCGGCGAGATCCACCATGAGGAGGGCCGTGCGTCCGCGCTCGTCGAGGAACGGGTTGAGCTCGACGAGGTCGAGGCTGCCGACCAGGCGGGAATCGTGGAGCATCTCCATGATCAGGTGCGCCTCGCGGAAGGTCGCGCCCCCCGGCACCGTGGTGCCGACCCCCGGCGCGATGCCGGGGTCCAGGAAATCCACGTCGAGGCTGACATGCAGCCGCCCGCCGGCCGCGGCGACCTGCCCGAGGAAGGCCCGCAGGGGGGCGACGACGCCGACCTCGTCGATGCTGCGCATGTCGTGGATGAGCACGCCGGCCTCGAGCACCGCCACGCGCTCCGCCGGGTCGAGGCTGCGGGTGCCCATCAGGCAGACGTTGCGGGGGTCGATCGGGGCGGCGGGGGCCGGCAGGTAGCCGGAAAAGCCGCGCCGGCCGGTGGCGTAGGCGAGGGGGACGCCGTGGAGGTTGCCGCTCGTGGTGGTGTCGAGGGTGTGGAAATCCGCGTGCGCATCCAGCCAGAGCACGAACAGAGGCCGCCCCTCCTGCGCCGCGCGGCGCCCGAGCCCCGACAGGGTTCCGGCCGACAGGCTGTGATCGCCGCCGAGGAAAATCGGGAGGCCCTCGGCGCTGTGCCGGTAGGCGGCCTCGGCCAGGGCCTCGGTCCAGGCCGCGAAGGCGCCGAGGTGGCGCAGGGCCCCGTTGGGATGGGCCCGCTCCTCGGCGAGGGCCGGCGCGAGGTCGCCCGCATCGACGATGGAGAGGCCGAGGCCCCCGAGGGTCTCGGCGAGGCCCGCGGCCCGGTAGGCGCTCGGCCCCATGTCGCAGCCGAGGCGGCCGGCGCCCTCCTGCACGCGGGCGCCGAGAAGGATGCAGCGTCGGTTCGTCATGGTCGGGTCTCGCTCCGCAGCGCCGGTCGCGCGGCCCCCTCGCGGGGCCGTGTTGCCCAGGCGACGTTGCCCGGGCGGGTGTTGCCGACTCGGTCTTGCCAGGCCCGTGCCGGGGCCGGGCCCGGCGCGATCCGGCCTGCCGGACGCAGGATAGGCGATCCCCGTGACGCTCGTTCCGGGCGGGACGCCGCAGGTCTTCGTCGCCCCCTCGGTCTCCGCCGCCCCGTGCGGGGCTCGGCATCCCGGCCACCATGTTTTGTTAACCATTCCGGTCGCAGCGTGCCGCCGTTCCTCCGGCACCGGCGCGCGGCCGGCGGACCGGAGGGAGGCCTCGCCGATGAGTCCCGAATTCGGCGGCGGCTCCATAATCCCGCCCGTTTCTCCGAGCCCAGTGGGGCGGGTCGGGGCCCTGGATCACGCAGCGGCCACGACCATGCACAAGGAGTCTCTCCCATGATCAAAACGCTGCTGGCGCTCTTCACCGTCGCCGCCGTCCTGACGATCCGGGCGTTCCTGAAGCTCCTCTGGCTGCCGTTCCACAGCTTCGGCGGCCTCCTGCGCGGCCGTCCGGCCGCCACCTGAACCCGGGCCCGCAGCCGGGTCCCGATCAGCCGGCGCCGCGACCGGCCGTCCTCCGGCGCGGCCGCCCCGCCGCCGTGCCGGCCTCCTTCGCGATCCCCCGGCCGGCCTCCTTGCCGGCAGCCTTCGCGATGCCCCGGCCGGCCGCCCCGCCGGGCGTCGGCTTGACCGGCCCCGGCCTCGCCTGGCGCGCGGTCGGCCCCGTCCGCGTCGGCGCCGCCTGGGCGTCGAGGAACCGGCGGCAGGCCTCGAACTGCGTCTCGACCTCGGGCGGGCAGTCCAGGCCGCGCTCCGCCGCCAGGGTCCGGGCATAGCGCAGCATCGCCGCGCTGGGGGCACGCGGCCCGCCGGCCGCGCCCGGCGCCGCCGTTCGTGACGCGGCGGGACCGGCCTCGGCATCCAGGAAGGCCCGGCAGCGGGCGAGGCTGCTCTTGCAGCCGCGGGGCAGCGGGATGCCCTTGCGGGCCGCCAGCGCCACCGCGAAGGCGACCATGGCCGGCGTGGGCGGACGATCGCCGCCGCCCGCGGCTCCGCGTCCCCGCGACGGCGGGATCAGGCTCGGGTCCAGGCTGACCACCTCCGCCTGCGCGATGGCGGCGATCAGGCCGTCGAGGCGGGTGCGGGTGCGCTGCCGGAAGGCCTCGGCCCGCGCCCGCGCCTCGACCCGGGTGGGCGCCCGGCCGATCTCGGCGAGCTCCGCCTCGAACGACGCCCGGCCCACCGGGTCGCCATAGGCCGGAAACACCCGCCGCACCGCCGCGATGAAGGCGAGCCCCACCTCGGTCACCGTGAGGGCCGGGTCCTTGCCGTCCCCGAGGGCGAGGTAGTGGCTCTTCAGGAGCTTGGGCAGGATGGTGTCCCGGGTCGCGGCCGTGCCGAGCCCCTTCGGCTCGTTCGGATTGACGGGGTTCTCCAGGGCCCGCTTCGCCGCCGGATCGTCCACCTGGTCGATCAGGCGGCCCATCACCACGGGAAGCTCGCCCCGGGTGATCCGGCGGGGCGGCTCGGTCACGGCCTCGACGATCTCGGCACCGGCGGCCCTGGCCGCCTCCCCGTCGCGCAAGGCGGGCAGGCGGGTGGCGCGGGCCTCGTCCTCGGGCCGGGCCTTGCCCGGAACGGGATCGGCCTCGATCTCGGCCTCCGCCCCGTAGAGGGCGCGCCAGCCCGGCGCGCGCACGACGCGCCCGCCGACCGCGAAGCGCTTCGCGCCGAGGGGCGTCGCCACCTCGGCCACGACCTCGGTGCGCGCATCGATGCCGTCGGGCAGGTGCGCGGCGCCATAGGCCTTGGCGACGAGTTCCCAGAGGCGGGCGAGGTCCGCCGCGAGGCGCCCGGGCTCCGGCACCTTGCGCAGGGGCACGATGGCGTGGTGCTCGCCCGGATCCTTGACGTAGTGCCCCCGCGCCCCGCGCCGGATGACGGGCGGCGCCGCGGTCAGCAGGGCGCCGAGGTCCGGCAGCACGGAAGCGATGGCGGCCAGCACCGCGCCCGCATCCCCGGCCTGCCCCTCGGGCAGGGCATCCGACTCGGTGCGCGGATAGCTGAGATAGCCCTGGTCGTAGAGATCCTGCGCGAGCCGCGCCGTGTGCTGGGGGTCCCAGCCGAAGCGCTTGGCGCAGCGGCGGGCCAGGGTGTCCTTCGAGAACAGGCGCGGCGGCGCCCGGCGGACGTCCCGCTGCGTCACCCCGAGGGGCCCGGACCACGCGGTCGCCGCCGCCCGGATGGTCTCGGCCGCGGCGCGTTCGAAGATCCGCTCCTTGGGGAGGTGCCACAGGGTCAGGGCCGCTCCCGTGCCGGTCTCGGCGTGCAGCGCCACCTTGAAGAAGTCCTGCGGGACGAAGGCCCGGATGCGCGCCTCGAGGTCCGCCAGGATGGCGAGCGTGGGCGTCTGCACCCCGCCGAAGCGCCAGGGCTCGCGGAAGGCGGGCGGCCGCAGGCGCAGGGAGATCGCGCGCGTGCCGTTGAGGCCGAGATGGTAATCCTCGTATTGCCGGCACAGCGCCTCCAGGTAGGCGGCGTAGTCCCGCTCGCCGGATTCCGGCTCCCGGGCCAGCATGGCGAAGGCCCGCCGGACGGAGACGTCGTCGAGGGCGCCGAGCTTGAGGCGGTCGACCCGGCCGCGCCAGCCGAGATGCTCCAGCACCTCCCAGGCGATCATCGACCCCTCCCGCCCCGGATCGGTGGCGATGATGACGCGCTCGACGCCCCGCAGGGCCTGGCCGATCGCCGCGAGCTTGCCCGCATGCGACTGGCCGGACCGGTTGGTGCCGCAGATCACCGGCAGGGTGTCGAGGACGATCGGCAGGGCCTCGAACTGCCAGACCTTCCAGTCCGGCCGGATCCGGCCCGGCTCCTCGGCGGCGAGCAGGTGCCCCTCGGCCGCGACGCAGACGGTGCCGGGCGAGCGGAAGTAGCGCTGGAGCTGACGCATCGCCGACGGCTTCTCGAAGAAGAACAGCGTGCGGCCGGGCGGGGCAGGGGACATGGGATGGGGCACACGGGCTGGAAGGGGATCGCGCGCGCGGGGCTCAGGCGGCCTGCCCGAGGCCGTCCCCGTCGCGGGCCCGCCGCGCCGTCCGTGCGGGCCGGTCCCGGCCCTGCGCCGGAGGATCGACGGACAGGAAGGGCCGGACGAGGACGCGCCGGCCGCGCAGGTCGTGGACGGTCACGTGCCACTCCGCCCAGTCTCCTCCCGCGCCGAGGCTGCGCATCACGTCCCGCGCCACCGCCTCGGCCCGGCGCATCAGCCGATGGGGCGCCCGGATGTCGTTGCCCACGGCATCGAAGATGCATTCGCGGCCGTTGGTGCAGTGGAAGCGGTAGCGGGCCATGCTGCTCTGACTCCCCCGTCGCCGCGCGCCGGGACGCGCTCGAGTTCACTCTCTGTTCTCATATGCACGCAAGGGCGCCGGGATGGCAAGGGCGGGATGGCAAGGGCGGGATGGCAAGAGGTGGCCCGCGCACGCAAAGCCTGCGCGGGCAGGACCGCCGGGCGGCGGCGTCCTGGGGGAAGTCCTCATGGAAGAAGTCGTCAGCGCCCGCCGGCGCCCCCCCGCATGCTCCTCTGCCGACAGGTGCGGCCCATATCCTCGAAGCCCGCCGGGCAGCGCCGGACGCAGGCGCCGGCGGCGTACTTGAGCGGCGGCCGGCAAGCCCGGCTGAAGCGCTGTTCCTGGAACAGGTAATCCTTCGCGGGGCTCTGCGCCGCGGCCGGGCCGGTCAGCCCCAAGGGGACCACGCCCAACGGAAGCGCGCCCAGGGGAAGCGCGACGAGCGCGAGGCGGAGGGCGGCGTGGGGGAGGCGGGGCATCGATTGTTCCGGGGCGGGGGCTTGGGTCCGGGGGAGCCTTGCGGCCTTCGCCTCTACCACGTCCCGTCCCACCCGGACATGGGCGCCGACGCGCGGCGCGCCTCGGCCCGGAGGGGCGTCCAGCGCCCCCGGCGTCGCGACGGGCCTCGCGATCGGTCTCGATGCCACTATCCGCCGACATCTCTTCCTGATCCGCACCGATCTCGACCCGACAACACTTTTGCCATCCTGCTTTTTTGCAATGCACGGGTAATACCGCGGAGCACAAACTAGCCTATTGGTGGAACTTGTACCTTCGCGAACCGTAGGTAGTCTGAACGGGCCCAACCCTCGGGGACGCCATGTTGTACCTGTCCTTCCTTCTCCTGGGCGCCGTGGCCAGCCGCGCGTTCCGGATCTCGGGCCTGCTGGCGATCGTCGCGCTCCTGGCGGTGGCCATCGGACTCGAAGGCGCCCTCAACCAAAGGGACCCGGCCTCCGTGCTGGGCCATGCCGTGCTGATGCTGGCGGCGGTGGAAATCTCCTATCTCGCCACATCCTGGCTGTGGGACGCGGCGGCCCGTCCGCGGCCGCACGGGGAGATCGGAAGCGGGGAAGAGCCCGCGACCCCGAGGCCTTTCGGGCCAAGCCTCCCCGGCGAGCCCCGGGAGTTGTGAAGGTCCGCCCCGGACGCGACGGGGACAGGATCCCGCATCCGAACACCGCCGGCGCCGTCGAACGCCGACCGGCCCGCTATGATTCGGAAATTTCCTGCGCAACCTCCGCCCATCTTGCAGCATTATGCAGACTCGCCCCAAACGTCCGAACGGGGTCAAACGGAGTGTGACGGATGAGCGCCGGCTATCCACTTCTGATCCTCGCCCTGGGAACCCTCGGCGGCATCGGCTTCCTCGCCCTCGGGGCCCGCAAGCAGGTCGCCGACCTGAAGAACGACCCGAAGCGATCGAGCTTCGTGCGCGATCACGGCGGCACGCCGCGGGAGAACATGCCGGGCACCGAGCACTGACGGGGCGACCGGGACGTCCGCACGCGGCGTCCCGGTCGCCGAGACGGTCCCCGCCTGCCGAGTCGGAACCGGCGCCCGGCCCAGCCGTTGACAGCCAGATTGGAATTGATCTAATTCGCAACTGAGCGCGGCCTTCGCCGCCGCGCAGATCCCAAGGAGCTCCCATGGCCGGCCACGCGCATTGCGACAGCTGCAAGTTCTTCGACGAGCACAAGGTGAACGGCGCCCAGGCGGCCGGCGAAGAGGGCCTGTGCCGCTACAACCCGCCCGTGACCCAGCCCGCCCCCGAGTCGAAGGGCCTCTGGCCGGTGGTCGCCACCAGCGACTGGTGCGGCCACTTCACGCCCGAGATGTCGGCGGCCGAGTAAGCGGCCCGCACCGCATCCCACCAAGGGCCAGCCTTCGGGCTGGCCCTTCTCGTTTCGGCCGCGATCGACGAACGGGTCGGGTCGACCGCCATCCGGATCGCGGCGCGCACGGCGCGTCCCGCACCGACGGCCCTACAGGGTATTCCGCTTCAGGTGAGCGGCGACCCGCCCGCCGCTCACCTCGGCATCCGGGTTGCGAACCTCGCGCATCCGCGGAGCGGACCCGGTCGTCAGGTAGACCACCACCGTCAGTGCCAGGAGCACCTTCGCGCCCATCGCCCTTGCCCTCATCGTTAAGAGGGGGTGGATAGGATCGATCCCTTTCGACTTTGTTGCAGTGCGGCGGCTCCTCGCGCCGCCGCGGCGGCTTCGTCGGGTGTGGTGAACAGACCGTCACGGCGTGCCGCGATCCCCCGAACCGGCGCAGGCCGCCGTCACGGCCCGATCCAGGAACGCCGCCGCGGTGGCGATCGCCTCGCGCCCTTCGGCCAGTTCGGCATGGAACATGTGCCAGACGTGGAACATCCCCGGCCAGACCTCCAGCGAGGCGCGGACCCGGTTCTCGCCGAGATGCGCCGCGAGCCGGATGGCGTCGCTCAGCATCAGTTCGCCTTCGCCGATCTGCACCAGGATCGGCGGCAGCCCGCGGACATCGGCGAAGACCGGCGATGCCTCGGGGCTGTTCGGCAGCGCGCCGCCCAGGAAGGTCCTGGCCATCAGGTCGAGGCCGGCCTTGGTGTTCAGCCTGTCGAGGCCTTCGCGATTGGTCATCGACGCGCCGGTGTGCTCGAGGTTCGCCCAGGGCGAGAGCGCCGCCCCGCCGGCCGGCAGCGCCACGCCGGCATTGCGCGCCAGGACCATCACCGAGACGACCATCGCCCCGCCGGCCGAATCCCCCGCGAACGTCACCGAGGCCGGGTCCTGCCCCTGCTCGATCAGCCAGCGGTAGGCCGCGAACGTATCCGCGATCGGAACGGGGAACGGATTCTCCGGCGCCAGCCGGTAATCGGGCAGGTAGACGCGCGCCTTCAACGCCCTGGCGAACGCCGCGGCCAGCCCGTGATAGCCGCCCGGCCCGCCGACGATGTACGCCCCGCCGTGGATGTAGAAGAGCACGCGGTCGCCCGCGACCTCCGGCGGGGTGACGAGGGTCGCCGGCACGCCGCCCATGTCGACCTGTTCGATCCGCATGTCGGCCGGCGTCGGATGCTCGGCCATCGTGCGGACGTACGACCGCCGGATGTCGTCGATCGTCACGGACGCGGTCTCGCCGCGGAGGACGGGGGCGAGGTCCCGCAGGCTCGCGGCCCATCGGTCGAGGCGATGAATCACGGTGGGGTTGAAGGTCATGGCGCTGGCTCCCGATGGCGTTGATCCGTTCACGTCCCCGATATAGTCCGGTGATTGGCGACGGGACGTCGACACTGCGAGGGAGTGGCGGCGCCGCATGGCACCGGGCAACATCAACGACATCGTCGCCTTCGTCGCGGCCGCCGAGGCGGGCAGCTTCGTCGGCGCGGCCCGTGCGCGCGCGATGACGCGGTCGGGCATCGCCAAGAGCGTCGCCCGCCTCGAGGATCGCCTCGGCGTCCGCCTGTTCCACCGGACGACGCGCAGCCTGGGGCTGACCGACGACGGCCGCGTGTTCCTCGATCGCTGCACGCCGATCCTGGCCGACCTCGAAGCGGCGGAGTCGTCGATGTCCGATGGCGGCGGGGAGCCGCAGGGTCTGTTCCGCCTGACCGCGCCGATGACGTTCGGACGCGTCGTGATCCTACCGCTGCTCAACGATTTCCTGGCCCGCTGGCCCCGGCTGAAGGCCGAGGCGAGCTTCACCGACCGGATCGGCGACCTCATCGAGGACGGGATCGACCTGGCGATTCGGATCGGCGAGCCCCGCGAGACCAGCCGCCTCATCACCCGAACCCTGACCCAGCAGCACGATCGGGTCGTCGCGAGTCCTGCCTATCTGTCCACGCATCCGGCGCCGCGGCATCCCGACGATCTGGCGGGGCACGACTGCCTGAATTACATCGGCGCCGGGCAGAGGCGCCCGTGGCGCTTCACCGTCGAGGGCAGGACCGTCGCCGTCACCCCCCGCGCCCGCCTGTCGCTCGACAGCGGCGAAGCGCTCCGCGACGCGGCGGTCTCCGGGGCGGGGCTGGCGTTCCTGCCCGGCTATGTCGTCGAACGGGATCTCGCCGAAGGACGGCTCGTCGCGCTGTTGACGGACCATGGCGCCCCGCCGGTGCCGATCAGCCTCATCTATCCCAGCCGCCGCCATCTCGCGCCGAAGGTCCGGCGCTTCATCGATCTGCTGGTCCAGGCCGTCTGATACCCATCGGTACGGCTGAGGACGCACGGGTTCTACGCGCGCGCGTCGGGCGTGATCCGATGCGGCGAGCCAGGAGGTTTGCCCTGTCGAAGGCCGTGGACCTGCGCGCGGACTGGTGCCGATGCCCGACGACGCCGGGCGCGGACGAGCCGCGATGCCGGTCAGAGCCGGCGCCTTCGAGCGCGGGCCGCGATCGACGAGGGCGAAAGCCGCACCCGGGCTTGCGCGGATCGGCGCGGTCGGCCTGCAGAGGGTGCGCGACTGGGGGCTGGCCTTCGACACGGCTG
Organism: Methylobacterium sp. Leaf111; assembly: GCF_001423285.1. Taxonomy (NCBI): domain Bacteria; kingdom Pseudomonadati; phylum Pseudomonadota; class Alphaproteobacteria; order Hyphomicrobiales; family Methylobacteriaceae; genus Methylobacterium; species Methylobacterium sp. Leaf111. The sequence continues at coordinate 33,766 of NZ_LMNE01000018.1, forward strand.
GGCCGGACGGTTTGCTCGAGCGCAGGAGCCCCGGCCCACGGTTCACGCGCGACGATGCGCGGCGACACGCCCTGGCGGCTGTCATCGAGGAAGGGCCGAACCTGCAGCCGCACGGCGTGGTGCGCTGGCGGCGGAAAGACTCGGCCGCCTGGCTGTTCGAGCGCTTTGGGATCAGCCTCGACGAGAAGAGCGTCGGTCGAGCGGTGAAGCAGATGGCCGATGCCAAGCTGTCGGCCCGCCCGCGCCATCACCAGCAGGACTTGGCCGCGCTGACGCCGTACTTGGCGGCACTGACGCCGTACTTGGCCACGCTGACGGCGTTTCAAGAACCGCCCCGCCCGTCTGAGAGCGATCCGCGCCGATCTGCCGACCGGCACGCCGCTCGAACTCCGGTGGCAGAACGAGGCCCGCCTCGGCCAGAAGAACCCGACCCCGCGGCGCTGGGCACGCCAGGGCAGCCGGCCTGCCGCCCCGAGGGATCGGCGCACGGCTTCCGCCGACATCTTCGGGGCGATCTGCCCGGAGAAAGGCGAGGGCGCCGGCCTCGTCCTGCCCTGCTGCGCCAGGCCGGCCATGAACGCGCATCGGGCCGAGATCCATCGATCCCGGCGCTCACGCTGTCCCGATCCTTGAGGGAGCCGGCCGGCACGTCGCCGCCGACCTCGTGGCGCCCGACACCATCGCCTTGCCGACGTTGCCGTCTCATGCCCCCGAACTCGACCCGGTCGAGAAGGTCTGGCAGGTCCTGCGCGAGAACCGGCTCGGCGACAGGGTCTTCGCCTCCTGCGAGGACATCCCCGATCACGGCTGCGAGGCTTGGAACAAGCTGATCGCACAGCCCTGGACGATCCGGTCTCTCGGACTGCGCCAATTGGCCTATCGGTCGTGAACCACGCCGATTGGTCTCGGTCGAGTGCATCGAATGGATACTTTGGCGGAAGGGGTGGGATTCGAACCCACGGTAGACTTGCGCCTACGGCGGTTTTCAAGACCGCTGCCTTAAACCACTCGGCCACCCTTCCAAGCCCATGCGGGAGCGAGAGACTTCGCCGCCGCGGAAGCACCGGGCCCGGACCCGCCGCTCCTGTTCGCCCTCGTTCGAACCGGCGATCCTGTCTATGGCTGCCCGCGGGGCGGCGTCAACCGTCGCCGCGGGGCCCGCCCTTGCGCCGCCCGGTGGAGCGGGATGGCGCAAGCCCGGTCGCCCGAGGGCTTCGGCGCGATCGGCGCGTCGCCCGTCCGCCCCGCCGCCATCGTCCACGCCCGAAAAACCCGCCGCGGCTGGGCCGGGCGGGTGAAGGTGTTCCTCGGTGTTCCTGGGTGGAACGCCGTATCCTGCCACTTGGTATCCCAGCAGCAAAGGCGTGGGGGCCGGCCCCGGTGACGAGAGGCCGGGATTGAAACGGGAAACCCCGTCCGGGCCCGGCGGCGGCGCGTCACCGCCGGCGCCTCGGTGCGGTCAGGCCGGACGGCGCGGGCTCAGGGCGCCAGGCGGGTGAGGCGGTCGAGGAGGGCGCGGTCGTGCAGGAGGGCCATGCGCTCCTTCGGCGTCAGCCAGGCCCGGGCCTCGGCGATGCCCTCCGCCTCCACCACCTTGGCCTGGGCCAGCGCCCGGTCGGGGTCGATGGCCCCGCGCGGGCGGGGGGCGGTCTCGGGCAGCATCGCCGCGTGGGCCGCGGCGAGGTCCGCATCGGCGTGGAGGGCACTGAGCGCATCCGCGTCGTCGAGGCCTGCCTCGGCGTTGCGCCGGCTCAGGGCCCCGGCCTGCACGGCGATGGCGGGGGGGTCACGCTCCTCCGGGGTCATCAGCAGGCCGAGGCGCCGCAGGGCCAGCCCGAGGCCGAGCTGGCCGCTCGCCCAGGAGATGGGAATCGCCAGGACGAGGCCCAGGATGGTGGGCGACATCCACAGGAACAGCGAGGTGGCGATGGCGAAGGCCGCCACCCCCGTGACCAGGCCGAGCGCCATGTGCCAGCGGTGGCGGCGCACGATGTCGGACCAGGGGATCGAGCCGTCGTCGCGCCGCTGCGGGTTCCAGCCGGTGTCGCGCCCGAGCAGGATCTGGAACACCGAGCCCGACTGGATCAGCATCGCGATCGGGGCGATCAGGGCCGAGAGCAGGACCTCGATCAGGCTCGACAGCACGAGGCGGACCGCGCCGCCGCAGGCCCGGCGCACGGGTCCGTCGATCAGCGCGAGGCCCAGTCCCAGAAACTTCGGCGCCAGCAGGATGCCCATGGTCAGGCCGAAGAGCTGGAGCGCGCGCACGGGATCGAAGCGCGGCCAGACCGGGTAGAGGCCGAACTCGGAGGTGAAGTATTCCGGCCGCACATAGGCGGTCTGGAGCACCAGGGCGATACCGACCACGAGCTGGGCCAGCCACAGGGGCGAGGCGACGTAGCCGGCGATGCCGGTGGCGAAGTGCTGGCGGGAGGCGAGGGCCAGCCCCGCCGTGCCGATGATGCGGCTGTGCTGGAGGTTCCCTTGCGCCCAGCGCCGGTCGCGCACCGCCACGTCGATGAGCGAGGGTGGGCTCTCCTCGTAGGAGCCGGGCAGCGCCGGCAGCATGGTCACGCTCCAGCCGGCCCGCCGGATCAGGGCCGCCTCCACGAAGTCGTGGCTGAGCACGTGCCCGCCGAAGGGCGGCTTGCCCTTCAGGTCGGGCAGGCCGCAGGCCGCCGCGAAGGCGCGGGTGCGGATGATGGCGTTGTGGCCCCAGTAGTTGCCGTCGCGGCCCGACCAGACGGAGAGGCCCGTGGCGATCACCGGCCCGTAGATCCGCGCGGCGAATTGCTGGACCCGGGCGAACAGGGTGTTGCGGTTGATGATGAGCGGCAGCGACTGGATGATGCCGGCATCCGGGTCCGCCTCCATGGCGGCGGCCAGATGCACCACGCAGGAGCCGGTCATCAGGCTGTCGGCGTCGAGGACCAGCATGTGGGCGTAGGCGCCCCCCCAGCGGGAGACGAAGTCACCGATGTTGCCGGCCTTGCGGTGGTGGTTCTTGGCGCGATGGCGGTAGTACAGCCGCGCCCGTGCGCCGCCCCAGCGGGCCCGGAGCTCGAGGAAGGCGCGCTCCTCGGCGATCCAGGCGTCGCCCTGGGTCGAATCCGACAGGACGAAGTAGTCGAAGGCCTCGCCCAGGCCCGTGGCGTCGATCTCGGCGCGCATCGCCTCGATGGCCGCGAAGGTGCGCGCGGTGGCCTCGTTGTAGACCGGCATCACCACCGCGGTGCGGGTGGCCAGACGCGCCGGCAGGGCCGGGGTCGTTCCGCGGCGCAGAAGGACGAGGAAGCCCAGGATCGCGCCGGTGAAGGCCAGCGCGATCCAGGAGAAGTTCAGGGTGAAGAGGGCGAGCAGCACGTATTGCAGCGCCGTGGTGCCGCCCGAGACCGCCACCACCTCGTACATCTGCATCGCGCCGTAGGCGGTGAGCAGCGCCGCCCCGCCGAAGACGAAGGCGCGGGCGAGCCAGGGCTGGGCGTGGCGCGCGGCCGGGCGGTGGCCGTCGGCCGGGTCCCAATGCTCCAGGTCCTGCACGGGCATCGGCAGCGGCGCCTCGGGGGGCATCGCGGCGGCGAAGGGCCGGGGGGCCGGACGGGCCGGGGCGGCCGGATCCACGGGACGGGCCGCGGCGGCCGGAGCCGCCGCGTCGGGGGAGAGGGGGGATGCGGTCACGGGGTCCAACGGTAGAGCCAGGTTTCGGTGAGGGGGATGCCGCCGCGCTGCAGGTTGAGCCGCAGCTCGCAGGACTTCTCGCCCTTCGGGTCGAGCTCGAAGGCCACCCGCAGGGTGTCGCGCTCGGGGTAGCGGTAGAGGGTGCTCGACGGGATCGCCCCGGAGGCCGCGCCGAGCTGGGTCTGGAGGTCCCCGGGGGCGGCGATGCCCGCGCCGGTGAAGTCCACCAGGAACAGGCGGCGGTTGTCGCCGCCGCGCCCGCTGCGCGTGCCCGAGACCAGGGCGACCTTCGGCGGCTCGGGGGGCTGCCAGCACCAGTGCTGGCGGTAGCTGAAGGGCATCTCGGCCCCGGCCGCCAGGGTCGCCTTGGGGCGCCAATAGGCGAGCACGTTCTCGTTGAACTCGGAATCGCTCGGGATCTCCAGCAGGGTCACCGCCCCCGGGCCCCAGGCGCCGAGGGGCTCGAGCCAGAGGGAGGGGCGCCATTCCCAGTGCTGCACGTCGTCCTGGAAGGCGGCGTAGTCCCGCGCCCGCTGCATCAGGCCGAAGCCCTTCGGGTTCTCGTCGAGGAAGGAGGAGATCTGCAGGGTCTGGGGATTGCGCACCGGGCGCCAGATCGCCTCGCCGGCGCCGGTGCGGATCTGCAGGCCGCCGCTGGCGGAGGCGCCCGCGCGGGCGTCGTCCGCCCCGCGCCGGTCGTGGGGGCCGAACAGGTAGCTCGTGGTCATGCCGCCGAGGCCCAGATGGTCGATGGCCGCGCGGGCGAAGACCGTGCCCTCGACGTCGCAGAGGGAGGCGTCGCCGGGGCGCAGGCTCATGCGCAGGGCCGCCGCGGCGGAGGGCGAATCCACCAGGGCGTGCAGGACGAGGGGGCCGCCGGGGCCGGGCCGCTCGATCCAGATCGCGCGGAATTCGGGGAATTCCTCGCCCTTCGCGTCGGCCGGGCGCAGGGTCAGGGCCCGGGCCGTGACGCCGAAGCCCTGGCCGGTGGCCAGGAGGCGGAAGAACGACGCCCCCTGGACCATCGCGAAGTCGCTGAGCTCCCCGCCGCGGAAGCGGGCGCGGATGCGGAAGCCCGAATAGCCGGGGTCGTCCTTGAAGGCCGGGAGGGCGACGCCCTCCGTCTCGAACCGGGCCGGATCGTAGGGCAGGGCGCGCACGGTGCCCTCCTCCACCAGGGCCAGCGCCACGCGGGAGCGGAAGACCGAGCCGCGATGCAGGGGCTCCAGGGTGAAGCCCAAGCCCGCCTCGGCCCAGACCGCGCTGCCGGGCCGGGTGCGGATGGCGGCGTACTGCTCGCGGTTGAGGCCCGTCAGGGCGTCCGGCAGGTCGTCGATGCGGGGGGCCGCGTAGGGGCGCCTGGCCAGGGCCCGGGCGAGATCGGTGACGAGGCCCGGCTGGAACGGCGTGCCGTCGGCGGGCAGGGCGGGGGCCTCGTCGGCGGCGGCGGCCCCCGGCAGGGCCGCGAGACCGCCGGCAAGCGTCGCGAGGCCGGCCTGCCGGAGAACGGTGCGGCGGCTCGGGCCGGTGCAGCGGGTCGGGCCGCTGGCGGACGGGGCGTCGAGGAAATCCGGGTTCGGCGGCGTCATCAGGTCCGTGGGGTCGGCGGGGGCGCGCGGAGAAAGGCGAGGGCGTCGATGTGGGGGGCTCGCGGAGGTCGAGCGTCGGTCGTGTCTACCATGCCGGGCCCTGAACCGGGGGTTAAGCCCTCCCGAACCGCGCCGGTCAACGCCGAAGGGCGCGTTTCCGTTCGGTCCGGGCCGGGCCAAAGCTTGCCCGACAGGTCCTGTGACCCGACCGATACTGCCGGAGACCCTGCACGAGGTCCGGACCGATGAAGCCCATGCCGTTCGAGCCCGGACTTGAAACAGCCCCATCGGCGCTTTAGCCCGCGCAAGAGCACCCGCAAGAGCACCAGCTTGACCCGGGCACCAGCTTGACCCGCGGCGGAACCCTCGATGACGGATCAGATGACCAGGAACGCAGACCGCAGCCTCACCGCCATCGTGCTCGCCGCCGGCAAGGGCACGCGGATGCGCTCGGACCTGCCGAAGGTGCTGCACCGGGTCGCCGGCCGGACCCTGCTCGGGCACGTGCTGGCCGCCGCGCAGGGGGCCGGGGCGACCCGCATCGCCGTGGTGGCGGAGCCGGGCCAGGACGCGGTCGCCCGCGAGATCGCCGCCCTGGCGCCCGGCGCGGCGGTCTACCCCCAGGCCGAGCGCCTCGGCACCGCGCACGCGGTGCTGGCCGCCCGCGCCGCCCTGGAGGCGGGCGACGACGACGTGGTGATCGCCTTCGGCGACACGCCGCTGATCACCGCCGACACCCTCGCGCGCCTGCGCGCGCCCCTGGCGCAGGGCGCGGCCGTGGCGGTGCTGGCCTTCGAGAGCCCGAATCCCACCGGCTACGGCCGGGTGCTGACGGAGGGGGACCGCGTCCTGGCGATCCGCGAGGAGAAGGACGCGAGCGCGGCCGAGCGCGCCGTCACCCTGTGCAATGCCGGCCTGATGGCCCTGTCGGGCCCCCATGCGCTGCCCCTCCTCACCCGCATCGGCAACGCCAACGCGGCGGGCGAATACTACCTGCCCGACGCCGTCGCCCTGGCGGTGGCGGACGGCCTGCCCGTCGCGGTGGTGCCGGTGTCGGAGGCCGAGGCGCAGGGGGTCAACGACCGGATCCAGCTCTCCGTGGCCGAGGCCGAGATCCAGGGGCGCCTGCGCCGGGCGGCCATGGCGGCGGGGGCGACCCTGATCGCGCCGGAGACGGTTTTCTTCAGCATCGACACGGTGTTGGGACGGGACGTTGTGGTGGAACCTCACGTGGTGTTCGGGCCTCATGTGACGGTGGGCGAGGCCTGCGTGGTGCACAGCTTCTCGCATCTGGAGGGCGCCACGCTTGAGTCCGGCGTCCAGATCGGCCCCTATGCCCGCCTGCGCCCGGGGGCGGTGCTGGAGACCGGCGCCCGCATCGGCAACTTCGTCGAGGTGAAGAACGCCCGGATGGGCGCCGGCGCCAAGGCGAACCACCTGACCTACGTGGGCGACGCCGAGGTCGGGGCGGGGGCCAATCTCGGAGCCGGCACCATCACCTGCAACTACGACGGGGTGAACAAGCACCGGACGCAGATCGGGGCGGGGGCGTTCATCGGCTCGAACACCGCCCTGGTGGCGCCCGTCCGCGTCGGCGCGGGCGCCATCGTGGGCGCCGGCTCAGTGATCGCCGGGGACGTGCCGGACGACGCCCTGGCGGTGTCGCGCGGTCGCCAGCGCAACCTGGCCGGCTGGGCGCCGGGCAAGCGCGCGGCCCTGCAGGCGGAGAAGGCGGCGCGGGCCACGAAACCGAAGCCGTGAGGCCGACGCGGGCGTGTGCTGAAAGCCCGCGTTCAGGATTGTCGGCGCAGGCTCCGGGGCGGGCTTGGCTGGCCGAAGCGGGCTTGGCTGGCCGAAGCGGGCTTGGCTGGCCGAAGCGGGCTTGGCTGGCCGAAGCGGGCTTGGCTGGCCGAAGCGGGCTTGGCCGGCTCCGAAGCAGGCTTGGCGGCCGCCGGGTCACGCGGCTGGCGCGCCCCTGTCCCGATCCGGTACAAGCCCGGACGCATGCGACCGCGTCCGGGCCTCGCGCCGGGCATCTGAGAAACACCTGAGAGACCCAGACCCATGTGCGGAATCGTTGGCATCGTCGGACGGGACGCCGTGGCCGGGCAGCTGGTGGAAGCCCTGCGCCGGCTCGAATATCGCGGCTACGACTCGGCCGGCATCGCCACCCTGACGGAGGGGCACCTGGAGCGCCGGCGCGCCGAGGGCAAGCTCGCCAACCTGGAGATGCGCCTGCGCGACGCGCCGCTCGGCGGCAGCCTCGGCATCGGCCACACCCGCTGGGCCACCCACGGGCGGCCCAACGAGACCAACGCCCATCCGCACGCCACGACGCGCGTCGCCGTCGTGCACAACGGCATCATCGAGAATTTTCGCGCGCTGAAGGCCGAGCTGCAGGGCCAGGGCGTGCGCTTCGAGAGCGAGACCGACACCGAGGTGGTGGCCCAGCTCGTCAGCCACGCGATGGAGGGGGGCCTGGGGCCGGTCGAGGCGGTGGCGGCCTGCCTGCCGCGCCTGCACGGGGCCTTCGCCCTGGGCTTCATCTTCACCGGACACGACGACCTCCTCATCGGCGCCCGCCACGGGGCGCCGCTGGCCATCGGGTTCGGCGAGGGCGAGACCTATCTCGGCTCGGACGCCCTGGCGCTGGCGCCCTTCACCCAGGAGATCACCTATCTCGACGAGGGCGACTGGGCGATCCTGTCGCGCGCGGGCGCCGAGATCTGCGACCCGGACGGACGGCCCGTCACCCGCGAGCGCCAGCGCATCGTCGCCCAGGCCTATCGGGTGGAGAAGGGCAACCACCGCCACTTCATGGCCAAGGAGATCCACGAGCAGCCCGAGGTGGTGGGCCGGACGCTGGCCCATTACGTCGACCTCGCCAACGGCCGCGTGGCCCTGCCCGAACCCCTGCCCTTCGACTTCGCCGCGCTCTCGCGGATCTCGATCACCGCCTGCGGCACCGCCTACTATGCCGGCCTCGTGGCCAAGTACTGGTTCGAGAGCCTGGCGCGCCTGCCCGTCGAGATCGACGTCGCCTCGGAGGCGCGCTACCGCGAGCCGCCGCTGGACCGGGACGGGCTCACCCTCGTGATCTCGCAATCGGGCGAGACCGCCGACACCCTGGCGTCGCTCCGCTACGCCAAGAGCCAGGGCCAGCACACCCTGGCGGTGGTCAACGTGCCGACCTCCACCATCGCCCGGGAGGCCTCCGCCACCGTGCCGACCCTAGCCGGGCCGGAGATCGGCGTCGCCTCCACCAAGGCGTTCTCGTGCCAGCTCACCGTGCTGCTGTGCCTCGCCATCGCGGCGGGCCGGGCCCGCGGCGCCCTGAGCGCCGAGGCGGAGCGCCGCCTCGTCGACGCGCTGATCACCGTGCCGGGCCTGATGGCCGACGCGACCAAGCTGGAGGGCGAAATCGAGCTGCTGGCCCGCGAGGTCGCCAAGGCCCGCGACGTGCTCTACCTGGGGCGCGGCACCAGCTACCCGATGGCGCTGGAAGGCGCCCTGAAGCTCAAGGAAATCAGCTACATCCACGCGGAAGGTTATGCGGCGGGTGAACTCAAGCACGGCCCCATCGCCCTCATCGACGAGAGCGTGCCGGTGATCGTGATCGCGCCCCACGACGCGATCTTCGAGAAGACGGTGTCGAACATGCAGGAGGTGGCCGCCCGCGGCGGGCGCATCATCCTGATCGGCGACGCCAAGGGCGCGGCCGCGGCCGGCCTCGACACCATGGCCACCGTGACGATGCCCGACCTCGACCCGGTGGTGGCCCCCATCGTCTACGCGGTGCCGATCCAGCTCATCGCCTACCACACCGCCGTCTTCATGGGCAAAGACGTCGACCAGCCGCGCAACCTCGCCAAATCCGTCACGGTGGAATAGGGCGCCCGCCCGCTTCCGGACGTGGAACAAGGGGGCTGGAAGTGGAAAGGGGGCGCGGACCAGTCGGTCCGCGCCCCCTTTCTTTCATTCGTGGGGACCGGGCGCGGCGCGCCCGGTCCCGTCTCGCCTTCACTCGGCCGGCTGCAGGGCCGGGAGCTCCGAGTCGAGGGGCATCGGGTTGCCGCCGAGCGCCGCCGCGAGCTTGACGTCGTCGACCTCGCCCTCCCAGCGGGCGACCACGATGCAGGCCACCGCGTTGCCGATGAAGTTGGTGAGCGCGCGGCACTCGGACATGAAGCGGTCGACGCCGAGGATCAGCGCCATGCCGACGACCGGCACCGAGGGCACCACCGCGAGGGTCGCCGCCAGGGTGATGAACCCCGAGCCGGTGACGCCGGCCGCGCCCTTGGAGGACAGCATCGCCACGAGGAGCAGGAGGCCCTGCTCGCCGTAGGTGAGGGGCGTGTCCGTGGCCTGCGCGATGAACAGCGCCGCCATCGTCATGTAGATGTTGGTGCCGTCGAGGTTGAACGAGTAGCCGGTGGGGACCACGAGGCCGACCACGGGCTTCGAGCAGCCGGCGCGCTCCATCTTCTCGAGGAGCGAGGGCAGGGCGGACTCGGAGGACGAGGTGCCGAGCACCAGCATCAGCTCTTCCTTGATGTAGCGGATGAGCTTGAGGATCGAGAAGCCGTTGTAGCGGGCGACGAGGCCCAGCACGCCGAGGACGAAGATCGCCGAGGTCAGGTAGAAGGCGCCGACCAGGTAGGCGAGGTTGGCGAGCGAGGCGATGCCGTACTTGCCGATGGTGAAGGCCATGGCGCCGAAGGCGCCGATGGGGGCGACCTTCATGATGATGTTGACGACGCCGAAGATGGCTTCCGACAGCACCTTGATGATGTCGAGGACCGGCTTGCCGCGGTCGCCCAGGAAGGCGAGCCCGAAGCCGAACAGCACCGAGAAGAACAGCACCTGGAGGATCTCGCCGCCCGAGAACGCCCCCACCGCCGTGGTCGGGATGATGTTCATCAGGAAGTCGGTGATCGTCTGCGTCTTGGCCTTGTCGGCGTACATCGCGATCGACTTCGGATCGAGCGACTTCGGATCGATGTGCATGCCCGCGCCCGGCTGGACGAGGTTCGCCACGATCAGGCCGACGATCAGCGCCAGGGTCGAGAAGGTGATGAAGTAGATCAGCGCCTTGCCGCCGACGCGGCCGACCTTCTCCAGGTTGGTCATGCCGGCGATGCCGGACACCACGGTGAGGAAGATCACCGGCGCGATGATCATCTTGACGAGCTTGATGAAGGCGTCGCCGAGCGGCTTCATGTCCGCGCCGACCTGCGGGTAGAAGTGACCGAGGGCGATGCCGATCGCCACGGCGACGAGCACCTGGAAATACAGGGTCCGGTAGATCGGCTTGGGCTGGGGCGGCGCGTGGGGCGCGGTGAGGGGCGATGGTACAGCGGCCATGATGGCGTTCTCCCGGTGGGTCTCTCGAACGATGCCGGCGCGGCTCGGGGACGGCGTCCCGCGTCCGCGCTCTCTTGCTCTTGCGCCGAGGGGTCCGGCCTCCCCCGGCCGCGCCCCGGAGGGGTGCGGCGGCGGGGACGGCGGCCCTGCGGCGGACAGTCCTGCGGTCGACGCAGGGCTGCATTACCCCTCCGGAATGGCAACCGGCATGCCAGGGCGAGCGCCGGCGAAACGTTTCGTTAAGCCCCTGAAATCGGGATCGTTTTCACGATGAGTCCGCGGCGCGCGCAGGATCGCGTTGCGAAAACCCGGACGCGGCGGCGAAATCCTTTCCGGGAAATCGCAGGGGTCCGACCGGCATGAGGCCCCGCGCCCAGCCGGCCCGATCCCGGCCGGAGGAGGGGCCCGGCGCGCCCCGGGCCCCCGCGTCGCAGGGGCCGAGCCGGCGGAGCCTCGTCCTGCTGGCGAGCGTCGCCGCGATCCTGCTCGCGGCCTGGCTCGCCGGGGGGATCGCCGAGCGCTGGGCCCTGGCCGATTTGCGCCGCACGGCCGCGGCGACGCTGGGGCTGCAGGTCGGCGTCCTGGCGGCCGAGATGCAGAAGCAGACCTCCCTGCCCCTGGCCCTGGCGGCGGATCCGGAGATCGCCGCCGCCGCGCAGGCCGCGCCCCCGGCGGACCTGATCGACCGCGTGAACCGGCGCCTCGCAGAGGTCGCCGCCGCGACGGACTCGGCGGTGATCTACGTCATCCGGCCGGACGGCGTCACGGCCGCGGCCAGCAATGCGGGGAGCCGGGGCAGCTTCCTCGGCCGGGACTACGCCTTCCGGCCCTATTTCCGGCAGGCGATGCAGGAGGGGTCCGGCTCGCAGTTCGCCCTCGGCACCGTGAGCGGCCGCGCCGGCCTCTACCTGTCCCGGCGGATCGGCGCCGCCGGCGGCGTCGTGGTGGTCAAGATCGAGTTCAACGGCGTCGAGGCGGCCTGGCGCGCGGCGGGGGACGGGGTGTTCGTCGCGGATGCGCGCGGCATCGTCCTCGTGGCGAGCGAGCCGGCCTGGCGCTTCACCACCCTGCGCCGGATCGACGAGGCCGAGCGGCGGCGCATCCGCGAGGCCCTGGAATTCGGCGACGCGCCCCTCGACGACATGCCGCTCTATCCCGTCGCCGGCACGGAGGATCTCGTGCGCGTCGGCCAGGGCGCGCGCCCGGCCTGGGCCGCCCTGCGCCTGGACGCCCCGATCCCCGGCACCGCCTGGCGGCTCACCGCCCTGACGCCCCTGGGCCGCACCGTGGAGCGCGAGCGGGTCCAGGCCTGGATCATCGCCGCCCTGGTCACGGGCCTCGCCTGCCTCGGCCTCACCGCGCTGGCGGGCCGGGGCCGGCGCAACCGCGCGCGCCTCGCCCGCGCCTCGGCCCAGCGGGACGCCCTCGAGACCCGCGTCCGGGAGCGGACCCTGGAGCTCACCGACGCCAACCGGATGCTGCGCCTCGAGATCGAGGAGCGGCAGCGGGCGGAGGCCGAGCGCGAGCGCCTGGGGCGCGAGCTCGCCCAGGCGGGGCGCCTGGCCGCCCTCGGGCAGTTCGCCGCCAGCATGGCCCACGAGATCAACCAGCCGCTGGCCGCCATCCGCTCCTACGCCGACAACGCCGCCATCCTGGTCCGGCGCGGCCGGACGGAGGAGGCGGCCGAGAACGCCTTCGCCATCGGGCGCCTCACCGACCGCATCGGCGGCCTCACCCGCCAGCTCAAGGGCTTCGCCCGGCGCTCCTCCGCCAGGCGGGAGCCCGTGGCCCTGTCCGAGATCCTGCACAACAGCCTGGAGCTGGTGGAGGCCCGCGCCTCGGCCGCCCGCATCCCCCTGGTGGTGGAAGGCGCGCGCCCCGGCCTGCGGGTGCTCGGCGACGGGCCGCGCCTCGAACAGGTCGTGGTGAACCTGCTCCAGAACGCCCTCGATGCCGTCCAGGGCCGGACCGACCCGCGCGTCGGCGTGCAGGTCGCCGAGGAGGCGCCGGACCGCGTGGTGGTCGCGGTCCGCGACAACGGGCCCGGCATCCCCGAGGCGGTGCGAGCGCAGATCTTCGACGCCTTCTTCACCACCAAGTCGGACGGGCTCGGGCTCGGGCTCGCCATCGCCCGCGGAATCGTCGAGGATTGCGGCGGCAGCCTCACCGTCCAGGGCGATCCGGCGGGCGGCACGATCTTCCGCATGGCCCTGGTGAAGGCCGCGGCACAGGGGGGGACCGGGGTGGTCGGACCGGCGGAGGCGACGACGTGAGCGAGACCATGGCGGGGGCGGCCTCGGCGGAGCGGGTCGTCTTCATCGACGACGAGGCGGAGGTCTGCCGGGCCAACCGCCAGAGCCTGGAGCTCGACGGGTTCACGGTGGAGACCTTCGGGGCCGCCGGGCCGGCCCTGACCGCGATCCTGGCCGATCCCCCCGGCCTCGTCATCACCGACGTGCGCCTGCCCGACCTCGACGGGGTCGCGCTGTTCGCCCGCCTGCGCGCCCTCGACCCGGAGCTGCCCGTCATCCTGATCACCGGCCACGGCGACATCCGCATGGCGGTGGGGGCGATGCGCGACGGCGCCTACGACTTCCTGGCCAAGCCCTACCCGGCCGAGGCGCTGCTGGCCTCGGCCCGGCGCGCCCTGGAGCGCCGCCGCCTGGTCCTGGAGAACCGCCAGCTGCGGGCGCGCCTCGACGCCGCCCTGGAGGAGGATCCGGCCTTCCTCGGGGTCTCGCCCGGCATCGTGCGCCTGCGCCAGCTCGTGCGCGAGGTGGCCCAGGCCGACGTCGACGTCCTCGTGTTCGGCGAGACCGGCGCCGGCAAGGAGGTGGTGGCGAGCGCCCTGCACCGCTGGGGCCGGCGGGCCAAGCGCAACTTCGTGGCGATGAATTGCGGGGCGCTGCCCGACAGCGTCGCCGAGAGCGAATTGTTCGGCCACGAGGCCGGGGCCTTCACGGGCGCCCTGAAGCGCCGGGTCGGCCGGATCGAGCACGCCCAGGGGGGCACGCTCTTCCTCGACGAGATCGAGAGCATGCCGCTCAACCTGCAGGTGAAGATGCTGCGCGTGCTGCAGGAGCGCCGGGTCGAGCCGCTCGGCGGCAACGAGTCCCTGGCCGTCGACATGCGGGTGGTGGCCGCCACCAAGGTCGATCTCGGCCAGGCCGCGGCCCAGGGCACCTTCCGGGACGACCTCTACCACCGGCTCAACGTGATCACGATCGCGATCCCGCCCCTGCGGGACCGGCGCGAGGACGTGATCCTGCTGTTCCAGGAATTCCTGCGGCGGGCGGCCGCCCGCTTCGGCCGCGCGGTCCCGGCGATCACGGGCCCGGTGCTCGACCACCTGCGCCGGCACGACTGGCCCGGCAACGTGCGCGAACTCGGGCACTTCGCCGAGCGCTACGCCCTGGGGCTCGCCGACCTGGAGCGCCCGGCCCCGGAGGCCGTCACCGCTGGCACCCTCGCGGATCAGGTCGACCGCTTCGAGCGCGGCCTGATCCGCGAGGAGCTGATCATGGCCGGGGGCGACGTCCGGCTGGCGGCGGAGTCCCTGGGGACGCCGCGCAAGACCCTCTACGACAAGATCGCCCGCCACGGGCTCACGCCGACCGACTACCGCTGACGGCCCCGGTCGGGGAGGCCGGCCCTGGGGCCGGCCGCCTGCTTCAGATCAGTCGACGACCTTGCCGTCGGGGCCGACCTTGACCTTCTGCTCGCGGTCGGGGAGCGCCACCTTGATGTCGTACTGCACCGAGGCGCCCTCGCGCTCGACCTCGGCCTCGTAGGCCTTGCCGCCGCCGGCCTTCTGCTCGGCGATCTTCAGAGCGTCCTTGAGCGAGGTGGTGGCCTTCTGGAAATCGGCCGGCTTCAGGCGGGTGAAGTAGCGCTCGATCGGCTGGTTCTCGGTCTTGTACAGGGCGCCGTCATCGGCGTTGATGCCGTACTCCACCAGCTTGCCGTCGGGGTAGACGACCTTGATGCTGTAGTGGTTCGGGTTCTTGCCGTCGGCCTTCTCGAAGTCGGCGTCGATGGCGCGGCCCTTCTCGCCCTGCTGCTCGGCGGTGGTCAGCGCCTGGGCGAGGGTGACCTTGCTGACGGCGGCGCGCTGGTACTCCTTCAGGTCCTTGTCCGTGTTGGCGTCCATCTTGGCGGCGGGGGTCTGGGCCAGCACGAGGCCGGAGCTCAGGGCGAGGAATCCGGCGGCGGCGGCGAGGCGGTACATCATGGCGGGTCGTCCCGTTTCGGGTTCGTTGAAGGACCCTGGAAACGGGCACCGGCCCGTTTGGTTGCCCCGCGTCGATCCGGTTGCCGCCGCCGGACCTCAGCGGGCCGACGGGCCCGTCGGGGCGAGGCCGCCGAGATGCGCGCGGTGCGGCGGGGAGGCGGACGCGGCGGGGGTCGATCCCGCCGCGCCGGACGCGGCGGCCGCCCGGGCCGCCTGCCGCGGCCCGGCGTAGCGGGCGAGCTTGCGCGCCGCGCCGGCGAACAGGCCCGCCAGGGCCAGCAGCGTCGCGTCGAACCAAACGAAGCGCGCCTGCCCGGCGAGGAGCCCGGCCCAGCCGTGATCGACCAGGGCGAGGTCGGCGGCCACCACCGCGAGATAGAGGCCGGCGGTCGCGGTCAGCGCCGCGCCCCAGGCCCGGCGCCCCGGCCCGGCGAGGGCCGCCAGGGTGACGAGGCCCCAGGTGGCGAAGAAGGCGGCGATCTCCCCGTCGCTCCGCCCCGGCAGGCCGAGGGGCAGCAGGCGGTTGGCGAGGAAGTAGGCCGCGATTCCCGCCGGCAGCCCGGCGACGGCGCCGATGTTGAGGGCCTGGACCAGGCGCAGGCCAGGCAAGCCCCGTTCGCCGGCCTTGGGCAGGCGCGCCACCGCCCACAGCACGAGGCCGGTGGCCACCATGGCGGAGCCCATCAGGCCGCAGACGAAGAACAGGATGCGCAGGGCCGGTCCGGCGAAATGCGCCTCGTGCAGGCCGACCAGGGTGGTGAAGGTCCGGGTCGCCGGCTTGAGGCCGCCCTGCCGGACCTCGCGCACCGCGCCGGTCACCCCGTCGAAGGCGACCTGCGGGTGCTCGTGCGAGAGCCCGTGCGGCTCCTCGAACACCGCCGTCACCACGGCGTTCGCGTCCCGCGGATTGGTGATCGCCAGCCGCTCCAGGGGCTCGGGCACCGTCGCCATGGCCGCGCGCACCATCGGGCCGATGGGCGCCAGGGTGCCGGGCTGCCCGGCGGGGGGGCGCGGCGCCGGGATCTGGCCGCTCTCGGCGAAGAAGGTCTGGGCCTCGCCCCTGTAGGCCGTGGTGATGCCCCAGGGCATGTACATCACGCTCAAGGTGACGATGCCCGTGTAGGTGATCATCAGGTGGAAGGGCAGGGCGAGGACGCCGGTGACGTTGTGGGCGTCGAGCCAGCCGCGCTGGGCCGACTTGTCCCGCCGCAGCGTGAAGAAGTCCGCGAAGATGCGCCGGTGCGTGATCACGCCGGAGATCAGCGCGACGAGCATGATCATGGCGCAGAGGCCGACGATCCAGCGGCCCCAGAGGGGCGGCATGTGCAGCTCGAAGTGGAAGCGGTAGAGGAAGTCGCCGCCCTTCGTGTCGCGGATCACCGCCGGCGCCCCCGTCGCCGGGTCGAGGCGGGCCTGCCCCGGCGGGGTGCCCGGCCTCGTCCGCCAGAACAGGTCGACGACCGGGCTGTCGGGGGTCGGCAGGCCGATGAACCAGCTCCGCGCCCCGCCCGCATGGGCGGTGAGGTGGGCGACGCCGAACTCGGCCGCCCGCACCTGGGCGTCGGGGCTGAGCGATTCGACCTGGCGGAGCTCGGGCCGCATCCAGCGCGAGATGTCCGTCCGGTAGTAGCTCGCCGTGCCGGTGACGAAGACCGCCAGCAGGACCCAGCCCACGACGAGGCCGGACCAGGTGTGGAGCCAGGCCATCGCCTGGCGGAAGCTCGTTCCCATGCATCCTCCG
>NZ_LMNE01000019.1:0-47598 GCF_001423285.1 Methylobacterium sp. Leaf111
ATGGCCAAAGAGAAATTCGCGCGTACGAAGCCGCACTGCAACATTGGCACGATCGGTCACGTGGATCACGGCAAGACGTCGTTGACGGCGGCGATCACGAAGGTTCTGGCCGAGACGGGCGGAGCGACGTTCACGGCCTACGACCAGATCGACAAGGCGCCGGAGGAGAAGGCGCGCGGGATCACGATCTCGACGGCGCACGTGGAGTACGAGACCACGAACCGACACTACGCGCACGTGGATTGCCCCGGTCACGCCGACTACGTGAAGAACATGATCACGGGCGCGGCGCAGATGGACGGCGCGATCCTGGTGGTGTCGGCGGCCGACGGCCCGATGCCGCAGACGCGCGAGCACATCCTTCTGGCCCGCCAGGTCGGCGTTCCGGCGCTGGTGGTGTTCCTGAACAAGGTCGACCTCGTCGACGACGCCGAGCTCCTCGAGCTCGTCGAGATGGAGGTGCGCGAGCTCCTCTCCAAGTACGACTTCCCCGGCGACGACATCCCGATCACCAAGGGTTCGGCCAAGGTGGCGCTGGACAACGGCGACAAGGCGATCGGCCACGACGCCGTGCTGGCGCTGATGGCGAGCGTGGACGCCTACATCCCGCAGCCGGAGCGTCCGATCGACAAGCCGTTCCTGATGCCCATCGAGGACGTGTTCTCGATCTCGGGCCGCGGCACGGTGGTGACGGGTCGCGTGGAGCGCGGCATCGTCAAGGTCGGCGAGACGGTGGAGATCGTGGGCATCCGCGACACCCAGACCACGACGGTCACGGGCGTCGAGATGTTCCGCAAGCTGCTCGACCAGGGCCAGGCGGGCGACAACGTCGGCGTGCTGCTGCGCGGCACCAAGCGCGAGGACGTGGAGCGCGGCCAGGTCGTGTGCAAGCCCGGCTCGGTCAAGCCCCACACCAAGTTCAAGGCCGAGGCCTACATCCTCACCAAGGAGGAGGGCGGCCGCCACACGCCGTTCTTCACCAACTACCGCCCGCAGTTCTACTTCCGCACCACGGACGTGACCGGCGTGTGCGTSCTGCCCGAGGGCACCGAGATGGTGATGCCCGGCGACAGCGTGACCATGGACGTCACCCTGATCGTGCCGGTGGCCATGGAAGAGAAGCTGCGCTTCGCCATCCGTGAAGGCGGACGCACCGTCGGCGCAGGCGTCGTCGCCGCCATCAACGAGTANGGACGTCACCCTGATCGTGCCGGTGGCCATGGAAGAGAAGCTGCGCTTCGCCATCCGTGAAGGCGGACGCACCGTCGGCGCAGGCGTCGTCGCCGCCATCAACGAGTAATCGTCCGTCCTCACGGTCACGTCTGCAGGGAACGATTGAGGGGCGGGTCCTCGCGCCCGCCCCCCATCGCCCCGCCAAGGTTTCAGGTCATGAACGGTCAGAATATTCGTATCCGCCTCAAGGCGTTCGACCATCGCATCCTCGATGCGTCGACCCGCGAGATCGTCTCGACGGCCAAGCGCACCGGCGCCACCATCCGTGGCCCCATCCCGCTTCCGACGCATATCGAGAAGTTCACCGTCAACCGCTCGCCCCACATCGACAAGAAGTCGCGCGAGCAGTTCGAGATGCGCACCCACAAGCGTGTCCTCGATATCGTCGATCCGACGCCCCAGACCGTGGACGCGCTGATGAAGCTCGACCTCGCCGCCGGCGTGGACGTGGAGATCAAGCTCTAAGTCCCGCGGGGATTTAGAGCTTACCGTAGAATCGCGCGAGGGAGACACCTATGCGCTCAGGCGTCATCGCACAGAAGGTCGGCATGACCCGCATCTTTACGGATGCAGGCGAACATGTCCCCGTCACCGTGCTTAAAATCGATCAATGTCAGGTGGTTGCCCACCGTACCGTCGAGAAGAACGGCTACGTCGCCCTTCAGGTCGGCGTCGGCAAGGCCAAGGTGAAGAACGTGTCGGCTGCCGAGCGCGGCCGGTTCGCAGTCGCCAAGGTCGAGCCCAAGCAAAAGCTCGCCGAGTTCCGCGTGTCCGAGGACAAGCTGATCCCGGTCGGCGCGGAGATCACGGCCGATCACTTCATCCCGGGCCAGTTCGTCGACGTGACGGGCACCACCACGGGTAAGGGGTTCGCCGGCGGCATGAAGCGCTGGAACTTCGGCGGTCTGCGCGCCACCCACGGCGTGTCCATCTCGCACCGTTCGATCGGTTCGACCGGTGGCCGCCAGGACCCGGGCAAGACCTTCAAGAACAAGAAGATGCCCGGCCATATGGGCGTCGACCGGGTCACGACCCAGAACCTGCGCGTCGTGCGCACGGATCCTGAGCGCGGCCTCATCCTCGTCGAAGGCGCCGTTCCCGGCGTCGCCGGCGGCTGGATTCAGATCCGCGACGCGGTGAAGCGCAAGCTCCCCGCGGACGTTCCGCAGCCTGGCAAGTTCCGTGAGCAGGGCGCATCCGCTCCCGCCACCGAAGCGCCGGCTCCCGAGGCTCCCGCTTCCGAGGAGAACGCGTGATGAAGCTCGATATCACCACGCTCGATGGCGCCGGTGCCGGTTCCGTCGATCTGGATGAGACCATCTTCGGTCTCGAGCCCCGCGTCGACCTGCTCCAGCGCATGGTTCGCTGGCAGCTCGCCAAGCGCCAGGCCGGCACCCATGCGGTCAAGAACCGCTCGGATGTGAACCGGACGCGCAAGAAGCTGTACAAGCAGAAGGGCACGGGTAACGCTCGCCACGGCGCCGCTTCCGCTCCGCAGTTCCGCGGTGGTGGACGCGCCTTCGGTCCGGTCGTGCGCAGCCATGCCCACGACCTGCCCAAGAAGGTCCGCGCGCTCGCCCTGAAGCACGCGCTGTCCGCGAAGGTGAAGGATTCCACCCTCATCATCGTCGACGACGTGAAGCTCGCCGAGGGCAAGACGAAGTCGCTCGTCGAGCGCTTCGAGAAGATGGGCCTGTCCAGCGCCCTGATCATCGGCGGTGCGGAAGTGGACGTGAACTTCGCACGTGCCGCTCGCAACATCCCGCAGATCGACGTGCTGCCGATCCAGGGCATCAACGTGTACGATATCCTGCGTCGCGAGAAGCTCGTGCTGACCCGCGCAGCGATCGATGCGCTGGAGGCGCGTTTCCAATGAGTGCCGATCCGCGCCACTACGACATCATCGTCTCCCCGGTCATCACCGAGAAGGCGACGAACCTCACCGAGCAGAACAAGGTCGTGTTCCGGGTTTCCCCGAAGGCAACCAAGCCGCAGATCAAGGAAGCGGTTGAGAAGCTGTTCGACGTCAAGGTCACGGGCGTGAACACGCTTGTCACCAAGGGCAAGAAGAAGATCTTCCGCGGGCTTCGCGGACAGCGCTCGGACGTGAAGAAAGCGATCGTTACCCTCGCCGAGGGTGAGACGATCGACGTCACGACCGGCCTCTGAGACAAGTCGGGTTAAGGATTACCACCGATGGCCTTGAAGACATTCAAACCGGTCACGCCGAGCCTTCGCCAGCTCGTGCTCGTCGACCGCCGTGAGCTCTACAAGGGCAAGCCGGTCAAGAAGCTCACCGAGGGCAAGTCGTCGTCCGGCGGCCGCAACAACCTCGGCCGCATCACGGTCCGCTTCCGCGGCGGCGGTCACAAGCGCACGCTCCGCAACGTGGACTTCAAGCGTCGCGAGCAGATGGGCGTGTCCGCCACGGTCGAGCGGATCGAGTACGATCCCAACCGCACTGCGTTCATCGCCTTGATCGCCTTCCCCGACGGCACGCAGAGCTACATCCTGGCTCCGCAGCGCCTGTCGCCCGGCGACAAGGTCGTGGCTGCCGAGCAGGTCGACATCAAGCCCGGCAATGCCGGTCCGGTCGGCAACATGCCGGTGGGCACGATCGTTCACAACGTTGAGCTCAAGATCGGCAAGGGCGGCGCGATCGCCCGCTCCGCGGGCAACTACGCCCAGATCGTCGGCCGCGATCAGGGCTACGTGACGCTCCGCCTGAATTCCGGCGAGCAGCGTCTGGTCCACGGCCAGTGCTTCGCCAGCGTCGGCGCGGTGTCGAACCCGGACCACATGAACATCTCGCTCGGCAAGGCCGGCCGCAATCGCTGGCTCGGCAAGCGCCCGCACGTTCGCGGCGTTGCCATGAACCCGGTCGACCACCCGCACGGCGGCGGCGAGGGACGCACTTCGGGCGGCCGTAACCCGGTCACGCCCTGGGGCGTTCCCACGAAGGGGAAGAAGACCCGCTCGAACAAGCGGACCGACGTCTTCATCCTGTCCAGCCGTCACAACCGTAAGAAGTAACGCCCATGGCACGCTCGCTCTGGAAGGGGCCGTTCATCGACGGCTACCTCCTCAAGAAGGCTGAAGCCGCTCGCGGTTCCAGCCGTAACGAAGTCATCAAGATCTGGAGCCGCCGCTCCACGATCCTGCCGCAGTTCGTTGGCCTCACCTTCGGTGTGCACAACGGGCAGAAGCACATCCCGGTCTACGTCTCCGAGGAAATGGTCGGCCACAAGTTCGGCGAGTTCTCGCCGACCCGCACCTTCCACGGTCACGCAGCCGACAAGAAGTCGAAGAGGCGCTGATCATGGGCAAGCCCGCCACTCCCCGCGCGCTCCCCGAGAACGAGGCTCAGGCCGTCGCGCGCATGCTGCGCGTCAGCCCACAGAAGCTCAATCTCGTCGCGCAGCTCATTCGCGGCAAGAAGGTCGACTCGGCTCTGGCCGATCTCGAATTTTCCCGCAAGCGGATCGCCCGCGAGGTCAAGAAGTGCCTCGAGAGCGCCATCGCCAATGCCGAGAACAATCACAACCTGGACGTCGACGATCTCGTCGTCTCCCAGGCCTTCGTCGGCAAGGCTCTCGTGCTCAAGCGTTTCCACGCTCGTGCCCGTGGCCGCGGCGCCCGTATCCTGAAGCCCTTCGCGAACCTCACCATCGTGGTGCGCGAAGTCCCGACCGCCGAAGCGGCGTGAGGAGGACCTGATGGGCCAGAAAGTCAATCCGATCGGTCTGCGGCTCGGTATCAACCGGACCTGGGACTCCCGCTGGTTCGCCCAGAAGGGTGAATACGCCAAGCTCATGCACGAGGACGTCGCGATCCGCGCCGCCCTCATGAAGCAGCTCAAGCAGGCTGCCGTCTCGAAGATCGTCATCGAGCGTCCGCACCGGAAGTGCCGCGTCACCATCCACTCGGGCCGTCCGGGCGTGGTCATCGGCAAGAAGGGCGCCGACATCGAGAAGTTGCGCAAGCTGGTGGGCACGCTCACCAAGGCCGACGTGACGATCAACATCGTCGAGGTGCGCAAGCCCGAGATCGACGCCACCCTGGTGGCCGACTCGATCGCCCAGCAGCTCGAGCGCCGCGTCGCCTTCCGTCGCGCCATGAAGCGCGCCGTTCAGTCGGCGATGCGTCTCGGTGCCGAGGGCATCCGGATCAACTGCTCGGGCCGGCTCGGCGGCGCCGAGATCGCGCGCCAGGAGTGGTACCGTGAGGGCCGCGTGCCCCTGCATACCCTCCGCGCCGACGTCGATTACGGCGTCGCCACCGCCTTCACGACCTATGGGACGTGCGGCATCAAGGTGTGGGTGTTCAAGGGCGAGATCCTCGAGCACGACCCGATGGCACAGGATAAGAAGGCGCAGGAAGAGGGTGGCCGTTCGGGCGGCCGTCGCGAGCGCGATGGTGAGGGTGGCCGCGAGCGCGGCCGGCGCGAACACGCCTGACGGCGCGTTCGTGACCCCGTCACCCAGAAAGGTGTTGAGAGGCTGCCATGTTGCAACCCAAGAAGACCAGGTTTCGTAAGCAGTTCAAGGGTCGCATTCACGGTGCGGCCAAGGGCGGCTTCGACCTCAACTTCGGGACCTTCGGCCTGAAGGCCGTCGAGCCCGAGCGCATCACCGCGCGCCAGATCGAAGCGGCCCGCCGCGCGATCACCCGTGAGATGAAGCGCCAGGGCCGTGTCTGGATCCGGATCTTTCCGGATGTCCCTGTCACGGCCAAGCCCACCGAAGTCCGCATGGGCTCCGGTAAGGGTGCACCCGAGTTCTGGGCTGCCCGCGTGCATCCCGGACGTATCATGTTCGAAGTCGACGGCGTGGCCGAGGACGTTGCGAAGGAGGCCCTGCGCCTCGGCGCGGCGAAGCTCCCGATCCGCACGCGCGTCGTTCAGCGCATCGCTGATTGAGGGAGGGGATCATGAAGTCGTCGCAGAGACAGTCGGATCTGGCCGCCCTGTCACCCGATCAGCTGACCGATGAGCTGTTGAACCTGAAGAAGGAGCAGTTCAACCTGCGCTTCCAAGGCGCCACCGGTCAGCTTGAGAACGTCGCGCGCGTCCGCGAAGTCCGCCGCGATATCGCCCGCGTTCGTACACTCCAGCGTCAGAAGACGCTGAAGTCGGCGCAGGCCTGAGGAGTACACCATGCCGAAGCGCGTATTGCAGGGCGTCGTCGTCAGCGACAAGGGCGAGAAGACCATCGTCGTGAAGGTGGAGCGTCGCTTCACCCATCCGGTGATGAAGAAGACCGTCCGTCGCTCGAAGAATTACCACGCTCATGACGAAGCCAACGTCGCCAAGGTCGGCCAGACCGTGTCGATCGAGGAGTGCCGTCCGTTCTCGAAGACCAAGACCTGGCAGCTGGTGTCCGGCGCCACGTCGGAGGCTCCCGCCGCCGAGGCGTGAACCGACAGCACCGGAACTTCCAAATACGGGCGCAGGCTTCTGCGCCCGTTTTTTCGTGCCGTATTGCTCGGGGGAGCGCATGATTGCGGTCCCGTCCGGCATCACCCGCATCGCTTAAGGATAGCGGTGGAAGTCCTCGTGGCTCTTTTCGGAGCGGTGCAGCTCGACGGGATCGTCAGCGCGCGCCGGCAATTCGGCATCCCTCTCGGCCGGACCTGCAGACCGCGATCGTCGCCGAGGTCGCATTGCCAGCCCAGGACTGCTGGGGGTGCACCAGGTCTCCGATCAGCTGCCCCTGACGAATTCCGAGCCACCTTGTTTGGTAGCACGGCCAAGCCTTCTCCATGCTTCCGCTGCAGGGTCGCGACACGGATGTCGGTGAAGCCGAGCTGTTCGCGGCCCTCGACAATGGGCTCCGGCTCGTCAAGGTCGCGGATCGACCCGTGGTGGTGCTGTTTTCGAAATACAGCATCCTTCGAGAGATCGAGCTCTCGCAGGTCGAGATCGTGAACCTGCCTGACGTCGAATCGTTCGAATTTGCGCGGGCTTTCCCTGCGTGATTCGGGCCGTGGGGGCAACCGTCCCAGGAGATTAAGGACGCCCTCGTGTCGCGTCCGGGGCGCCCAGGCAAGGCCATCGAGATCGTAGATCCGGATACGGCTCGCAGGGGCCGGCTCGTCGCACTCTATGGGGTGTCCCTGGAGTGCGAGGAAGGCGCGATCGACGAGGCGCTCGCATTGTCGGGCGGCCGGAGCGCCGCCTTCGTGAAGGAGACGGCCCGGCTCCTGGCCCAGAGTTTCTCCTTTGCGGGGCGGGACGATATGGTGGACCGAGCGACTATCTCGGATGTCCTCGGCGAAGCCGCCGGCAGCGCAAACCGGATCGGCCGCCGGATCACTGGCCCGTCGAATACCTTCAAGCTCACCGAACGCGCCGGAGTGCCTGTCCCGGACGGGTGCGGGGAAGATCTCTGAGCCCCCGGCACGGTTTGGGTCCGCGCGTGTTCGGCCTTGCGTCCTGCAGTTCGCTGGTGTAGTGGGCATGCCTTCGCGACAGTTGAGAAGGGTGTTCGCGCCTTTCGAACGCGGTGACCGCGCCGGTGTCCAAAAACACCGATTGCGCGGTGCTTCATATGAGCCGGGGACATCAGATCCCCCTCAGGCGTCGTCCGCCGGGCAATACCGTCCGCGTGCGGAAACCCGCCTGAAACAAAGAAAGGTCACTGCCCGTGATCCAGATGCAGACGAATCTGGACGTCGCCGACAACTCGGGTGCACGCCGTGTGATGTGCATCAAGGTTCTGGGCGGGTCGAAGCGTAAGTATGCCGGCGTCGGCGACATCATCGTGGTCTCGGTCAAGGAAGCGATTCCACGGGGTCGCGTGAAGAAGGGCGACGTCATGAAGGCGGTCGTCGTGCGCACCGCCAAGGAAGTGAAGCGTGCCGACGGTTCGGTGATCCGCTTCGACAAGAACGCCGCCGTTCTGATCAACAATCAGAAGGAGCCGATCGGGACCCGTATCTTCGGACCGGTGCCCCGCGAGCTGCGCGCCCGCAATCACATGAAGATCATCTCGCTCGCGCCGGAGGTGCTGTGATGGCCGCTAAGGTCAAGAAAGGCGACAAGGTCGTCGTCCTCACCGGTCGCGACAAGGGTCGCTCCGGCGAGGTCATCCAGGTTCTCCCGAAGGAAGATCGCGCGTTCGTACGCGGCATCAACCTCGTGAAGAAGCACCAGAAGCAGACGCAGAACCAGGAAGGCGGCATCGTCTCCAAGGAAGCTGCGATCCAGCTCTCGAATCTCGCGTTGCAGGACGCGAACGGCAAGCCGACTCGCGTGGGTTTCCGCATCCTCGAAGACGGCCGCAAGGTCCGCTTCGCCAAGACCACGGGGGACCAGATCGATGGCTGAGAAGAATGCTGACGGGTACACCCCGCGCCTGCGCAAGCACTACGACGAAGTGGTGCGCCAGAAGCTGATCGAAGAGTTCGGCTATAAGAACCCCATGCAGGTTCCGGTCATCGAGAAGATCGTGATCAACATGGGCGTCGGCGAGTCGACGGCCGATTCGAAGAAGGCGTCCGTCGCCGCCGGCGACCTGGCCCTCATCGCCGGCCAGAAGCCGGTCATCACCAAGGCCCGCAAGGCCATCGCGACCTTCAAGGTGCGCGAGGGCATGCCAATCGGCTGCAAAGTCACGCTACGCAAGCAGCGCATGTACGAGTTCATGGATCGCCTGATCACGATCGCGCTCCCGCGCGTCCGCGATTTCCGCGGCCTGAACCCGCGCTCCTTCGACGGCAACGGCAACTACGCGCTGGGCCTCAAGGAGCACCTCGTGTTCCCGGAGATCTCGTACGACAAGGCCGAGGCCACCTGGGGCATGGACATCGTCATCCAGACGACGGCCCGCACCGATGCTGAGGCGCGCGCGCTCCTCACGCAGTTCCGATTCCCGTTCCGGCAGTGAGCCCCCGTTAGGGTCTCAGACGCGGACACCGGAGAGAGAAATGGCAAAGAAAAGCTCGATCGAGAAGAACAAGCACCGCGAAGCGCTGGTGAAGCTCTACGCCCCCAAGCGCAAGGCGCTGCTTGCCACGGCGAATGACGAGTCCCTCGAGATGGAGGAGCGCTTCGAGGCGCGCCTCAAGCTCGCGGAGCTGCCCCGCAATTCGTCCCCCACCCGCATCCGCAACCGCTGCGGCATGACCGGCCGTCCGCGCGCTTTCTATCGCAAGATGGGCATCTCGCGCATCGCGCTGCGCGAACTCGGCAACCAGGGTCTGATCCCCGGTCTCGTCAAGTCGAGCTGGTAAGGAGCAACCACCATGGTCAACGATCCCGTGGGTGATATGCTCACCCGCATCCGCAATGGTCAGCAGCGCCGCCGCAACGTCGTCCAGACGCCCGGCTCCCGCCTGCGTGCCAGCGTGCTCGACGTCCTCAAATCCGAGGGCTACATCCGCGACTACGCGACCACGGATTACGGCAACGGCCGCACCGAGTTCGCCATCGAGCTGAAGTACTACGACGGCCAGCCCGTCATCCGCTCGATCCAGCGCGTGTCGAAGCCCGGCCGCCGCGTCTACTCGTCGGTCGGCGAGTTGCCGCGCGTCGCCGATGGTCTCGGCGTCACCATCGTGTCCACCCCGCAGGGCGTCATGGCCGACCACGAGGCGCGCGAGCGCAACGTCGGCGGCGAAGTGCTCTGCAAGGTGTTCTGATCTCGGACTTGGAGGAATAAGGCGATGTCTCGCGTAGGCAAGAAGCCCGTTCCCGTCCCGTCCGGTGTGACGGCCACGGTGACCGGTCAAACGGTGAAGATGAAGGGCTCCAAGGGCGAGCTCCAGTACGTCGTTCCCAACGTGGTCGACGTGAAGTTCGAGGACGGCGCCGTCTCGGTGCAGCCTAAGAACCAGACCAAGGAGGCGCGCTCGCTTTGGGGCACCTCCCGCGCTCAGGTGGCGAACCTCGTCGAGGGCGTCTCCAAGGGCTTCGAGAAGAAGCTCGAGATCACCGGCGTGGGTTACCGCGCCGCGATGGCCGGCAAGGCTCTGAAGCTCTCGCTCGGCTACAGCCACGACATCGAGTACGAGATCCCCGCGGGGATCACGATCGCGGTGCCGAAGCCCACCGAGATCGTCATCTCCGGCATCGACCGACAGGTGGTCGGCCAAGTCGCCGCCGAGATCCGCGACTATCGCGGTCCCGAGCCCTACAAGGGCAAGGGCGTGAAGTACGCGGGCGAGTTCATCTTCCGCAAGGAAGGCAAGAAGAAGTAAGGGCCGCCGAACATGTCACGCAAAATCGATGCACTCGACCGCCGCAAGGCGCGTGTGCGCCGCGCGCTGCGGGCGGCGGCCAATGGACGGCCCCGGCTCTCGGTGTTCCGTTCCTCGAAGCAGATCTACGTCCAGGTGATCGACGACGCCGCGGGTAAGACCCTCGCGTCGGCCTCGAGCCTCGACAAGGATCTCCGCACCGGCCTCAAGACCGGTGCCGACGTCTCAGCCGCCCAGGCCGTTGGTAAGCTCGTCGCCGAGCGCGCCAAGGCTGCGGGCGTCACCCAGGTGATCTTCGATCGCTCGGGTTACCTCTACCACGGGCGCGTCAAGGCTCTCGCCGACGCCGCCCGCGAGGGTGGCCTCGAGTTCTGAGAATGGCGGAGGAGGGCGGCGCCCGCCGCTCTCCGTTCCGGACGATTCAAGCGAGCGGGTCCGCCACCCGCGTCAGTGAGATGGATATTCAATATGGCACGTGAACGTGAAGGCGGTGGCCGCGGCCGCCGCGATGAGCGCGAAGAGCGCGACAGCGAGTTCGTGGACAAGCTCGTCCACATCAACCGCGTCGCCAAGGTGGTGAAGGGCGGACGTCGCTTCGGCTTCGCCGCGCTCGTCGTCGTGGGCGACCAGAAGGGCCGCGTCGGCTTCGGCCACGGCAAGGCCCGTGAGGTTCCCGAGGCGATCCGCAAGGCGACCGAAGCCGCCAAGCGTGGCCTCGTCCGCGTCGCGCTCCGCGAAGGTCGTACCCTGCACCACGACGTCTACGGTCGTCACGGCGCCGGCAAGGTCATCCTCCGCGCCGCCCCCCAGGGAACCGGCATCATCGCCGGCGGCCCGATGCGCGCCGTCTTCGAGACGCTGGGCATGCAGGACGTGGTGGCCAAGAGCCTCGGCTCCTCGAACCCCTACAACCTCGTGCGCGCCACGTTCGAGGCGCTCAAGAACGAAGACAGCCCGCGCTCCGTCGCGGCCCGTCGCGGTCTCAAGGTGTCGGCCCTCCAGGCCCGTCGCCGTGATGCCGATCCGTCCGACATGTCCGAAGCCGCCGTCGCGTAAGGGGAGGGTCCAATGGCACAGAAGACTCTCCGCATCGAGCAGATCGGGTCTCCGATCCGCCGCGAAGGCGACCAGCGCGCGACGCTGATCGGCCTCAAGCTCAACAAGCTGCACCGGGTTTCCGAGCTGGAGGATACACCCTCCGTGCGCGGCATGATCCGCAAGGTGCAGCACCTCGTGCGCGTCCTTGGCGACGCGGCCTGAGGGAGGGCATCATGAAACTGAACGAACTCCGCGACAACGACGGCGCCACCAAGAACCGGATGCGCGTCGGACGGGGCATCGGCTCCGGCAAGGGCAAGACCGCAGGACGCGGCGTGAAGGGTCAGAAGGCCCGCACCGGCGTCTCCATCAAGGGCTTCGAGGGTGGCCAGATGCCGCTGCATCGTCGCCTTCCGAAGCGCGGCTTCAACAACCTGTACTCCACGGACCTGAACGAGGTGAATCTCGGTCGCATCCAGCAGGCTGTCGATGCCGGCCGGATCGAGGCGGGCGCCACCGTCACCGTCGAGACGCTGATCGCCGCCGGCATCTGCGCGCGTGCCCGTGACGGCGTGAAGCTCCTCGGCGTGGGCGAGCTCACCACCAAGCTGACCTTCGAGGTCACCCGCGCGTCGAAGTCGGCGATCGAGGGTATCGAGAAGGCTGGCGGGTCGGTCACCGTGACCTACGGCGACGGCGTCTCCACCCGTGGCAAGCCTTCCCGCGTGGTTGCGTAGTCACGCGACTGACTTTAAGTCGAAGCTCTGAGCGGCGGCCCGTGCGACCTCGCGCGCGGCCGCCGTTCCCGTTTTATCAGGGAGCGGCCTCTTCTCGCCGGAGAAGACGACCCGCCCTCATGTGATCCATCTCTAGGAACCGGTGCCATGGCCTCAGCCGCCGAGCAGCTTGCCGCGAACCTCAATTTCGGGGCCATCGCCAAGGCCGACGAGCTCAAGAAGCGCATCTGGTTCACGCTGGGTGCGCTCATCGTGTTCCGCCTCGGGACCTACATCCCGATCCCGGGCATCGACCCGGAACAGTTCGCGCGGAACTTCCAGCAGCAATCGGGCGGCGTGCTCGGGCTGTTCAACATGTTCTCCGGCGGTGCCGTCGAGCGCATGGCGATCTTCGCGCTCAACATCATGCCCTATATCTCGGCCTCCATCATCATCCAGCTTCTGACCTCGGTGATCCCGAGCCTCGAGACGCTGAAGAAGGAGGGTGAGTCGGGCCGCAAGGTCATCAACCAGTACACCCGCTACCTCACGGTGGTGCTGGCGCTGGTGCAGTCCTGGGGTATCGCCTTCGGCCTCCAGGGATCGAGCGCGGCCATCGAGCCCGGTCCGTTCTTCATCCTGTCCACCGTCATCACCCTGACGGGCGGCACGCTGTTCCTGATGTGGATCGGCGAGCAGATCACCTCGCGCGGCATCGGTAACGGCTCCTCGCTGATCATCTTCGCGGGCATCGTCGCCCATCTTCCGGTGGCGATCGTCGGCGCCCTGGAGCTGAGCCGCACCGGTGCGCTTTCCTCGGCCGTCATCCTCGGCATGGGCGTCGCCGCCGTCGCGCTCGTATACTTCATCGTGTTCATGGAGCGCGCGCAGCGCCGCCTGCTCATCAACTATCCGAAGCGCCAGGTCGGCAATCGGATGTACGAGGGCCAGACCTCGTTCCTGCCGCTGAAGCTTAACACCGCCGGCGTCATCCCGCCGATCTTCGCCTCGTCGCTGCTGCTCCTGCCCGCCACCGTGGCGAGCTTCTCGGCCAACAACGGCGGCACCGGAATCCTGGCCACGATCACGACCTATATCGGTCACGGCCGGCCGCTCTACATGGTGCTCTACGCCGCCCTGATCATCTTCTTCGCGTTCTTCTACACGGCCGTGGTCTTCAATCCCGAGGAAACGGCGGACAACCTGAAGAAGCATGGCGGCTTCATTCCCGGCATCCGCCCGGGTGAGCGGACCGCGGCCTTCATCGACAAGGTCCTGACCCGCATCACCCTGATCGGAGCGCTGTACCTGACCTTCGTCTGCCTGGTGCCCGAAATCCTGGCCTCGTATTCCTCGGCCGCCATCGGCTTCGGCGGCACCTCCCTGCTCATCGTGGTCTCCGTGACGATGGATACGGTGGCGCAAATTCACGGGCACTTGATGGCCCATCAGTACGAAGGCCTCGTCAAGAAGGCGAAGCTGCGCGGGGCGACCCGCCGGCGCTGACGGGAGCGCGCGGCGGGCTTCAGGGCCGCCGCAGCCCTTGCTAGAGTTCCGAAAGCCGGCGCCGAGCAGGATCGCCGGATATCCAAGCAGACCGGACCTGAGGAAACGACACCATGCGCATCATCCTGCTTGGGCCGCCCGGCGCGGGGAAGGGGACGCAGTCCGAGCGGATCGTGGCACGGTATGGCATTCCTCAGCTCTCCACCGGCGACATGCTGCGCGCGGCCGTCGCCGCCGGCACGCCGGTGGGCCTACAGGCCAAGACCGTGATGGAATCCGGTGGCCTCGTCTCCGATGCGATCGTGGTCGGGATCGTGGCCGATCGCATCGAAGAAGCGGATGCCAAGCCCGGCTTCATCCTTGACGGGTTCCCCCGCACGGTGGAGCAGGCCAAGGCCCTCGATGCGATGCTGTCCCAGAAGGGCATCGCCCTCGACACCGTCATCGAGTTCGCCGTGGACGAGGAGGCGCTGGTGGGCCGAATCGCCAAGCGCGCCGAGGAAACGGCGGCCCGCGGTCAGCCCGTGCGCAAGGACGACACGCCCGAGGTCTTCAAGACCCGCCTCGACGCGTATCGGAAGCAGACCGCGCCCCTGTCCGACTACTATGCCGGCACCGGCCTTCTGCAGACCATCGACGGCATGAAGCCGGTCGATGCCGTCACCCAGGATCTGGTGACGATCCTGGACCGTCACACCGCGTCGGCGGAGTCCTGACCGGACCTTCCCGGCGCGGCCACGGAGCCGGGATCGAGCCGGGCTCGCCGCTTTATCAGGGTTGACACACCCCCCGGCCCGCGCTAGTGGGCCGGTCTTCGTTCAGAGGAAGTGGGTCCGGATCGCCTCTCCAAGAGGCCGATGCGGGCCGATTTGTCGTTTTGGACGGCGCGCAGGGGCCGGTCTCCACCGGACGCGCGTGACACTCGGCCCGGCCTCAGGTCCGGCGCCTCATGGAGAGACACCTTGGCTCGTATCGCTGGCGTTAACATCCCGACCAACAAGCGCGTCGTCATCGCGCTGCAGTACATTCACGGCATCGGCCCCAAGAAGGCCGAGGAAATCACCGGCAAGGTCGGGATCCCTGCCGAGCGTCGCGTCAATCAGTTGACCGACGCCGAGGTGCTGTCGATCCGCGAGACCATCGATCGCGACTACATCGTCGAGGGCGACTTGCGCCGCGAAGTCTCGATGAACATCAAGCGCCTCATGGATCTCGGCTGCTATCGTGGCCTGCGCCACCGCCGCAACCTGCCCGTCCGCGGCCAGCGCACGCACACCAATGCGCGCACCCGCAAGGGCAAGTCCAAGCCGATCGCCGGCAAGAAGAAGTAAGCCTCTTGCTTTGGGAGGTCGTGCCGCGCGCGGCCTCCCGACCATCGCGCCCGGTGAACCGTGCGCGTCAGCCCGCGCCGCGGCCCGGCAATCGAACACCGCGCCCTCCGCATCGCAGAAGACTCCCGAGCGCCTGGAATGACGGGCGCGCCTGAAGGACGAAAGTACACATGGCCAAGGAAACCACCCGCGTCCGTCGCCGCGAACGCAAGAACATCGTCTCGGGCGTCGCGCATGTGAACGCGTCGTTCAACAACACGATGGTCACCATCACCGATGCCCAGGGCAACACCATCTCGTGGTCGTCCGCCGGCGCCATGGGCTTCAAGGGGTCGCGCAAGTCGACCCCGTACGCTGCCCAGGTCGCGGCCGAGGATGCCGCCCGCAAGGCCGCCGAGCACGGCATGCGCACCCTCGAGGTCGAGGTCTCCGGTCCGGGTTCGGGTCGTGAGTCCGCCCTGCGCGCGCTGCAGGCCGCCGGCTTCACCGTCACGTCGATCCGTGACGTGACGTCGATCCCGCACAACGGTTGCCGTCCGCGCAAGCGTCGTCGCGTCTGAGCCGACGTCGTCGCGAACTTTTTGGGGCCTGTTACGGAGACACGCGTGTCGAATGCTCAGAATCCGCTTCCGGGTGTGCTGCGGTGGAGCTTGGGTGATCTGACGATCACGGTGATGAATGACGGCTACCTCCAGGGGTCGCTGGATCTCGTCACCGGGATCGATCGTGCGGAGGCCGGCGCCCTACAGGCCGCCGGCTTTCGCGCGCAGGATCCCCGGATCACGCTCAACGCCTTCCTGATCACGGGTCCCGGGCGCAACCCGCTCCTTATCGACAGCGGGATGGGCCATTTCGGTGGCCCGTCCCTCGGTCGCGTTCCGGCGGCCCTCGCGGCGGCCGGCATCGCGCCGGACAGCATCGAGACCGTGCTGCTGACGCACCTGCATCCCGATCATGCCGGTGGCCTGATCCGGGAAGACGGTACGGCAGCCTATCCGAATGCCGAACTCGTGGTTCATGCCGACGAAGCCGCGCACTGGCTCGACGACGGCGCGCTTTCGCGGGCGCCGGACGAGGCGAAGCCGTACTTCGACATGGCGCGCCAGGCCACCGCCCCCTACGGGCAGCGTCTGCGCACGATCACGGGCGGCAACGTGGCACCGGGTATCGAGGCGATCCCGCTGCCGGGCCATACGCCCGGCCATACCGGCTACCGCATCACGTCGGGCGACGCGTCGCTTTTGATGTGGGCGGACATCGTTCACCTGCCGGCGATCCAGTTCAAGCAGCCGGAAGCCGGTATGGTCTTCGACGTCGACGGGGATCAGGCACGCGCCGTGCGTCGCCGGATGCTCGACGCCGTCTCAAGCGACCGGACCTTCGTGGCGGGCGCCCATCTGGAGTTTCCGGCTCTGGGCTACGTCGCCCGGGACGGGGCCGCCTACAGTTTCGTTCCGGAGCTCTGGGTCGCGGCCCAGTAACGGTCCGCGCCAGACGCGGACGCATCAGTTTCCAGCCCGCCGGGCGCCGATGGCGCGGTGTCGACGGGCAATGCGTGGACCACCCATGTGGCCCGCGCCGATCTTGCGAGAGGTAGCATCGTGGTCATTCAGAAGAACTGGCAAGAGCTCATCAAGCCGAACAAGCTCCAGGTCTCGACCGGGCACGACCCCAAGCGGGTCGCCACCGTCGTCGCCGAGCCCCTCGAGCGCGGCTTCGGAACCACGCTTGGCAACTCGCTGCGCCGCGTGCTGCTGTCCTCGCTCCAGGGCGCGGCCGTGACCTCCGTGCAGATCGACGGCGTGCTGCACGAATTCTCCTCGATCCCGGGCGTGCGCGAGGACGTCACCGACATCGTCCTCAACATCAAGACGATCGCCATCCGCTCGCAGACCGAGGCCCCCAAGCGCCTGACCCTGCGCAAGACCGGCCCCGGCGTCGTCACCGCCGGTGACATCGGCACGGTGGGCGACGTCCAGATCCTGAATCCCGACCTTGTGATCTGCACGCTGGACGACGGCGCGGAGATCCGGATGGAGTTCACGGTCGCAACCGGCAAGGGCTACGTCCCGGCCGAGCGCAACCGTCCCGAGGATGCGCCGATCGGCCTGATCCCGGTCGATGCGCTGTTCTCGCCCGTCACGAAGGTGTCTTACCGCATCGAGACCACCCGCGAGGGCCAGGATCTCGACAAGGACAAGCTGACGATGACGATCGAGACCAACGGCGCCGTGTCGCCCGAGGATGCCCTGGCCTATGCCGCGCGCATCATCCAGGACCAGCTCCAGGTGTTCGTGAACTTCGAGGAGCCCCGCAAGGAGGAGGCGCAGCCGCTCGCGCCGCAGCTTCCCTTCAACCCGGCCCTGCTCAAGAAGGTCGACGAGCTCGAGCTCTCGGTGCGTTCGGCGAACTGCCTGAAGAACGACAACATCGTCTACATCGGCGACCTCATCCAGAAGTCCGAGGGCGAGATGCTGCGCACCCCGAACTTCGGCCGCAAGTCGCTCAACGAGATCAAGGAGGTCCTCGCTGCGATGGGCCTCCACCTCGGCATGGACATCCCCGGCTGGCCGCCGGAGAACATCGAGGATCTCGCCAAGCGCTTCGAAGAGCATTACTGAGGCAAGCCGCCTCGGCCATGACGTGGCGGCGCATCTCGGCGCCGCCGGTTCGGCAGACACCATCGGGGTTCGCTCGACGCGAACTCCGACACGAATCCCGCCGCAGGGTTATGCGGAATGAACAGCCCCGAAGAGTGATTCGGAGGGGCGCTTGGCCGTACCGTGGCACGGCGGCCATCAACCAAGGACAGCCATCATGCGTCATGGATTTCGCGGTCGTCGTTTCAACCGCACCACCGAGCACCGCAAGGCGATGTTCGCCAACATGTCGGCCGCGCTGATCAAGCACGAGCAGATCGTCACCACCCTGCCGAAGGCCAAGGACCTGCGTCCGGTCATCGAGAAGCTGATCACCCTCGGCAAGACCGACAGCCTGCATGCGCGCCGCCTCGCCATGTCGCAGATCCGCGACGAGGCGATGGTCCGCAAGCTCTTCGCCGTGATCGGCCCGCGCTACAACACCCGCCCGGGCGGCTACTGCCGCATCATGAAGGCCGGCTTCCGCTACGGCGACAACGCCCCCCTGGCGGTCATCGAGTTCGTCGACCGTGACGTCGACGCGCGCGGCAAGGATTCCGGCCCGGTGCTGGTGGACGACGCGGCGTAAGCCACGCCTCCGTTCGATGACGACCAAGGCGGCCTCCGGGCCGCCTTTTTCGTTGCCCGGACGACGCCGCGTCTCAGGCGGCCCGGTCGAGGAGACGCGAGACCTCCGCCGCGAGATCGGCGGATTCGAAGGGCTTGCGCAGCACCGGCAGGTCTGCCGGGATCGGGATCGCCTCGGCATGGCCGGTGACGATCAGCACCGGCACGTCGGACCAGCGTGCGCGCACGATCTCGGCGAACTCCACCCCTGTCATGCCCGGCATCGCCAGGTCGGCGACCACGAGGTCGAAGGCTCCCTGTTCCATCAGCGAAAGGGCGGACGACCCGTCGCTGGCCTCACGCTCGGTGTAGCCGAAGCTCGACAGGAACGAGGCCGTGACGTGACGGACCTCCGGGTCGTCGTCGACGACGAGGATGCGCGCCGCCCGGGCGGCCGGCGTCGCGGTCCCCGGCACCGCCACCTCGTCGGGACCCGTCGATTCGACCCGGGGCAGGATGATCAGGACGCGGGTGCCTTCCCCCGGGGCACTCTCGATGCGCAGGCGCCCGTGGGATTGCTGGGCGAGGCCGAAAACCATGGCGAGGCCGAGGCCCGTACCCTGGCCCACTGCCTTCGTGGTGAAGAACGGCTCGCAGACCCGCGCGAGGATCTCCGGGGCGATGCCGCTGCCCGAATCTGCGATCTCGACGGACAGGTATGCGCCGGCCGGCAGGTCCGGATCGTCGTCCAGCACGAGGCTGCGGGTGGCGACGACGATCCGCCCCCCTTCGGGCATGGCGTCGCGGGCATTGATGCAGAGGTTCAGGATCGCGAGTTCGAGCTGGTCCGGATCGACGCAGGCGGCTGGCGCCTCCGGGGCGAGGATCGTCTCGACGGTGACGAGGCCCCCGAGACTGCCGGCAAGCAGATCGTGCATCCCGGTGATCAGCTCGTTCACGTCGACGGCGCGCGGGCGCAGGTCGCGGGAGCGGCTGAAGCTGAGGAGGCGCTTTGTCAGGGAGGCGCCCCGCTGAGCCGCCTGCATGGCGTTGCCGACGAGGCGCTGGACCCGCGGCTGGTCGGCGACCTTCGGCGCCACGAGTTCGAGGCTGCCGAGGATCGCCATCAGCAGGTTGTTGAAGTCGTGGGCGATGCCGCCGGCCAGGGTTCCCAGCGCCTGCATCTTGTCCGACTGCCGGAGGCGCGCCTCCAGGGATTTCTGGTCGGTGACGTCGCGTTCGATGGTGGCGAGATGGGTGATCTCTCCGCCCGCGTCGCGGATCGGCACGCGGGTGACGTGGCGCCAGCGCTCGGCCCCGGTCGCCCCCTCGGCGACTAGGCTGTCGCTCGGCTCGCCGGCCGCGAACGCGGCAGCATCCGCGCTGCGGATCGCTGCGCCGTCGCCCAGGATCGCCTCCTCGGTGCGTCCGAGGCAGCCGGCGACGTCGGCGCCGAGACCCGTGGCCTTGCGGGCGTTGAGGCGCACGAAGCGCCCCTCCGCATCCTTGAAGGAGATCGCATCCTCGGCATTGTCGAGGAGCCCGCGCAGGAGCGCCCGTTCCGTCGCGAGGTTCCGCCCGAGCTGATGCCGCTCGAAGGCCTGGCGCACGGTGTTGCGCAGGAGGTTCGCGTCCCAGGGCTTGGTGGCGTAGCCGGTGATGCCGCCCTGGTTCAGGGCCGCCACAACCGCGCTCATATCGGCGTAGCCCGTGAGCAGGATGGCCTGGGCGTCGTGGACTTTGCGCGCCTCGGCCAACATGGCGTCGCCTGTCATGCCCGGCATGCGCTGATCCGAGAGGATCACGGCGATGTCCGGGTTGATGGCCAGCATCCGCAGCGCCTCGGCCGGCTTCGTCGTGGTGAGGACGCGGTACTGGTCCTCGAAGAGGTCCTCGAGGGCGATGAGGATGTCCGGTTCGTCGTCGACGGCGAGGATCGTGCCCTGTGACATGCTCAATCCGTCTGTCGTGGGATGCCGATGACGAAACAGGCCCCACCTCCGGGAGCGGCCTCGACGCTGAGCGTGCCGCTATGCGCCTGCACGACACTGTAGGCAATCGCGAGGCCGAGACCTGTGCCGGACCCGACGGGTTTCGTGGTGAAGAACGGCTCGAAGATCTTCTCGCGCAGCGTCTCCGGGATGCCGGACCCGGTGTCGTTGATCCGGATGATGTCGGTGTCGGGGAGACTGCGCGTCTCGATGGTGATGGTGCCGGAATCGGGCATCGCGTCCGCGGCGTTGCCGAGGATGTTCATGACGACCTGGTTCAGGAGGGCCGGCGTGCAGTGGATCTCCGGCCGGCCCGCGAAATCCCGCACTACCGCGATCCGGTCGCCGAGCTTGTGCTGGATCAGGGCAAGGACGGTCTCGATCGCCTCGGGCACGTGCACCAGGGTGCGCTCGCCCTCGTCGAGACGGGAGAACTTGCGCAGGTTGAGGACGAGGTCCTGGATGCGGGTCAGGCCCATGCGCATGGCCCCGACCCGGTCGCTGCACTTCCTGAGCCGGCGCGGGCTGTCGGGCGAATCCGGTTCCGCGACGACCTCGCCGAGGATGCGCTCCACCGTTCCCTGGTGGGCGAGGATGAAGGCGAGGGGATTGTTGATCTCGTGGGCGATGCCCGCCACCAACTCACCGAGAGAGGCCATCTTGGCCGCCTGGACGAGCTTGGCCTGCGCGTCGGTGAGCTTGCGGTTGGCGGTGGCGAGATCCGCGTTGGCCTGCTCCAGGGCCCCGGCCAGGGCTGCGCGCGCCTCCGCCGCCTCGGCCTCGGCCCGGGCCCGCTCCAGGGCTCGCTCACGGGCGCCGAACTCGCCCGCGATGCGACGGTTATCCTCCTCCAGGAGCTTCCGGCGCACGAGGCTGCGCACCCGCATCACCAGGATCTCGCCGTCGGATTTCGAGACCACGTCGTCGGCGCCCGCGGCGAAGGCCTCCACGAGGAAGTCCTTGGCCGGGCTGGATCCGGCGATGCCGACCACCTGGAAGGTCGGGGCGCCGGCCTCCCGGCCCGCGAGGCCGGCATTGCGGTGGTCGCTGATCGCCCGGCAGAGGGCGAGGCCGTCATAGGTCGTGGCGAGGAGGTCGATCGTCACGCAGTCGAAGGCGGCGCCCGCCGCCTCCAGGGCTGCGATGGCGGCGGCGTGGCTGTCCGCGGTTGTAACCTCCTGCCCCTCATGGGCGAGGAGGCCGGCGAGGAAGGTCCGGTAAGTGGCGCTGGCATCGACCACGAGGACGCGCCCCCGGCGGAAGGCGGAGACGCCGGGCCCGTCGCTGCCGCCCATGCGCTCGCGTAGGAGGGCGCGGATACGGAGCACAAGGAGGTCGCGATCGGCGGATTTCGCCACGTAGGCATCGGCGCCGCTCTCCAGTCCCTGGCGCTCGCCGTCGCGGGCGCCGGTGAGCATCAGGAGGGGCAGGGCGCGGGTGCGGAGGGAGAGCCGGAGCTGGCGGGCGAATTCGTCGCCGTTCATGCCGGGGAGATGATGGTCCGCCACCACGAGGTCGGGCAGGCGGGTGTTGAGTTGGTCGAGGGCCGCCTCGGCCGTAGCGCAGCGCTCCACCGCGAAGCCCTTCGACTCCAGCAGCAGCCGCAGTTCCAGCGCCTGGGTCTCGGAATCCTCGACGAGGAGGAGACGGGGTGGGGTGGCCTCGGTCACGGCGCGGCCTCTGCCACGCGAGCGAGATGGGCGGCGATCCGGTCCAGGGGCAGCACAGTGCCGGCAGCCGAGAGGCGGATCGCGGCGGCCGGCATGCCGAACACCACCGCGGTGCTCTCGTCCTCGGCGACGGTGAGCCCCCCGGCCCGACGCATGTCGAGGAGGCCGAGAGCCCCGTCCTCGCCCATCCCGGTCAGCAGCACGCCGATGCCCCGCGCACCGGCATGCCGGGCGACGGAGCGGAACAGGGCCGTGGCGGCCGGGCGCTGGCCGCCTACCGGGGCGGCATCGCTGATCCGCAGGTGGCCGCCGCCGCCGAGCTCCAGGTGCCGGTCCCCCGGAGCCACGTAGACGCGGCCGGCCTCGGCCCGTTCGCCCTCACGGGCCAGGGCGACCGGCAGCCCGACGACCCCGTTCAGCCAGCTGGCGAAACCCTCCATGAAGGCGGGACCCATGTGCTGGACGACCAGGACAGGAAGGGAGAAACTTGCCGGCAACGCGCCGATGACCCGGGCAAGGGCGGGCGGCCCGCCGGTCGAAGCGGCGATGGCCAGGACGCTGGCGGCTTCCGGCACCTTGAGGGCGGCGGCCAACGGCGGCGGCGCGGCGACGCGACCGGCCCATTCCGAGCCGATCGGCCGGCGCCGGATCACCGGCACGGCGGCCATGATGCGCAGCTGCGTGCAGATCTCGCTCGCGGCGGCGTCGTAGCCGGCATTGGTGGTGGCCACCGGCTTCTCCACCACCGAGAGCGCCCCGGCCCGCAGGGCGTTCATCGAGATGCGCAGGGAGGAATCCTCGATCGCGTCGGCGATGACCACGATCGGGGTCGGGCGCTCGGCCATGATCCGCCGCGTCGTCTCCAGGCCATCGATGCCCGGCAGACGGATATCCATCGAGACGACGTCCGGGCGGACCTGGCCGATCGTCGCCAGGGCCTCCTCGCCGGAGGCCACGGCCGCCACGACCTCCAGGCGCGGATCCCGGCCGACGATGTGGATGAGGAGCTGCCGCACCACGAGGGAATCCTCGACCAGCATCACCCGCACCCGCACGGGCGCTCCCGGCGTCGATCCGTCCCGCGCGTGTCCGGTCACAGCAATTGCCCGATGGTGTCGAGGAGTTTGCGCTGGTCGAAGGTCTGCTTCGTCAGGTAGGCGTCCGCCCCGAGGTCGAGGCCGCGGGCCACGTCCTCCGCATCGCCGCGCGAGGTCATCAGGATGACCGGCAGCTGCGCGAAGGCCTCCTCAGCCCGCAGGGCCTTCAGGAGTCCGAAGCCGTCGAGACGCGGCATCTCCACGTCGGCGACGACGAGATCTACGGGTTCGATGCCCGCCCGCAAGCGGTCGAGCGCATCCTGGCCGTCGACGCAAACGACGACGCGGTATCCCGCCGCTTCCAAGATACCCTTCTCCAAGGTTCGCGTGGTGATCGAATCGTCCACCACGAGGATCGTCGAACGTGGCGCCTGCGCGATCGTTCCGCGACTGCCTGTGGGTTGCGGTGCCGCGGCCGAGCCGGCCTCGCCCGCCCATGCGACCAGCCCCTCGGCATCGAGGACGAGGGCGGGCCGATCCCCCGGCAGAATCACGGTTCCGGTGACCAGCCGCGGATCGGTCCCGATCGGCGGGGCCGGCAACACCCGCAGGGTGGTCACATCGGACAACGCATCGACGGCGAGGACGCAGCGGCGCCCGTTGCCACGGAGCAGGATCGCCGGGCAGGTGGCCCCGGCCTCCTCCGCGCGATCCGGCAGGCCGAGAAGGCTTGCCAGATCCAGCACCGGCACGCTGACGGGGCTGCCGCCGATCTCCACCTGCGCCACGGTGCGGCCCATCACCTGCGCAAGGTCGCTGCGATCCAGGCGCAGCAGGCGCTCGGCCGACGCGCTGGGGATCGCGTAGGTGATCCCGCCGCCCCGGACGAGAAGCATCGCCCGGCGGGCGGCCGAGAGCGGCAGCGCCATGACGAGTTCGGTGCCGAAAGGGCTGCGCGCCAGGAGGCGAACCGTGCCGCCGAGCCGGCGCGCCGCGTCCGCCACCACCGAGAGACCGATGCCGCGCCCCGAGAGGGTGTCGATGGCGGAGGCAGTTGAGAAGCCGGGCTCGAAGACCAGGGCGAGGAGCGCTTCCGGCCCGGGATCGGCGTCGGCCGAGAGCAGGCCCCGGCGCCGGGCGGTGGCGGCGATGGCCGCGAGGTCCGGCCCCCGGCCGTCATCGTGGACCCGGACGACCAGGCGCCCCCCCTGGACCTCGACGTCGAGGCCGATGGCCAGGGCGTCGGGCTTGCCGAGGTGCCGGCGCGTCTCGGGGGGTTCGGCCCCATGGCTCAAGGCGTTGCGCAGGGCGTGCAGGACGGGGTCTTTGAGGACCTGAAGCATCCCGCGATCGACCGGCAGGTCGAGACCGCGCGCTGTCACCGTGATGGCGCGGTCCGCCTCGCGCGCGTGGTCGCGCAGGGCTCGCGCGAATCCCCCGAAGGCGGTCTCGGCCGGGACCAGGGCCAGGCGCTCGGCCTCGCCGGCGACCCGGGCCATGGCGCCCTCGACCGAGGATGCGAGGGCGCTGCGAACCCGTGCCAGGTCGGCGGCATCGCGCACCAGGGCGAGGAGTCCGGTCTCTAAGGCCCGCGCATCTCCCTCCGGCTCCGATCCGCGGGCGCCGCGCCGGCGCTCGGCGAGACGGGCGAGGTCGGCGGCCCGGCGCCCCAGGCGGGCGATGCCCTCGGCCAGCACGGCCTCGCCCCCGAGGGCACTGGCCAGTTCGTGTGTGGCCCGCGTCAGCGCTTCAACCGCGTCCGCAGGCACCCGCAGGAGGGTCTGGGCGACCTCGGTGGGGGCTTCGGACGGTGCAGATTTCGAAGCCGTGGCGACGGGCGGGGCAGGATCCGTGGCCGGCGCCGCGGTGGGGGCCGTGTCCGGCGCCCGGTCCGTCTCGGGCGATGCGGCGGCCTGCGGATCGAGGGCGCGGTCCAGGGCCGCGAGGGCATCGGCCGGCATGTCCGGGCCCGTCCCGTCGGTCAACCCAGCGACGTAGGCCTCGATCCGGTCGAGGGCGAGGTGCACGGCAGCGGTGTTGGTGCGCGAGAGACCGCCCTCTTGCGCCACCACGCGCTCGAACAGGGTCTCCAGGCGATGGGCCACCGCCTCCACCGCCGGCAGGTCGACGGCCCGGGAGGCGCCCTTCAGGCTGTGCGCCCGCCGGAAGACGTCGTTCCAATCGGGCGCGTGCTCGCCGTCCTCGCCTCCGAGGGCGGCACGGATCGCATCGATGTGCTCGCGGTGCTCGACCTCGAACGCCGCGAGTAGAAGCTGGCGAATGTCCATCGGTCGCCTAAAGTCGCCCCAGGGTTGCGGCGGATTCCGCACCTCCGGAATCCGCGCGAAGCCATTCGTTCATCATGCATGCCCCGCGAAACCGGGGGTCCCCCAACCGTGGAAGTCCGCTCAGTGCCGGTAGCGCTCGGCGAGCGTCATCAGGGCTTGGGCGAGTTCGGTGAGGTTGGCGGAGGCCGCCTCGACCTCGCGGGTGCCGGCCGCCGTCTGCTGGCTCGCCTGGCGGATGTTCTGCAGGGCGCCCATCACCTGCTCGATGCCGAGCTGCTGCTGGTTCGTCGAGGCGACGATCTGCTGGAAGGTCTGGACGCTCTCCTCGACCCGGGCGGTGATCTCCTCGATGGTCCGCTGGGTGGTGTCGGAGCGAGCCTTGCCCGCGGCGGCGCGCTTGACCGCCTCCTCGGTGAGCATGACCGAGGTGTTGATGCCGCGCTGGATCTCGCCGAGGATCGTCCGGACCTGCCCGGTGGCCGCCTTCGCCTGATCGGCCAGGAGCTTCATCTCCGAGGCGACCACCGCGAAGCTGCGCCCGCTCTCACCGGCCGCCGCCGCCTCGATGGCGGCGTTCAGCGCCAGGAGATGGGTGCGTTCCGAGATGTCGTTGACGGTGGTGATGATGTCGCCGATCGCCTGGGTCTTCTCGGAGAGGGCGACGATGTTGCCGGCCACCGCCTCGGCCTGCTCGCGGATCGAATCCATCGCCCGCGCGGTGTCGGCCACCGCGCGCAGGCCGGCGCGGGAGGTCTGGGCCGTCGACTGGGCCGTGGCGATGACCTCGCCGGCCCGCTTGCCGATCTGCGCGCCGGAATGGGTGATCTCGTCGACCGTGGCGGCGGTCTCCTGCACGGCGGCGAACTGCTCCTCGACGCTGGCCGCCTGCTCCTGGGCGGAGGCGCGGATCTCGGCCGCCGCCGCGTTGAGGTCCGAGGTCGCGGCCCGGTTGGTCCGGGCGAGGTCGGCCAGACCCGCCACCATGCGGTTCAGGGTGCGGCCGAGACGGCCGATCTCGTCCTTGCCCCGGGCCTCGAGGGTCCCCGAGAGGTCGCCCTCGCCGACGCGCTCGGCGAAGGCCATCACCGCCTCGAGAGGCCGCACCACGGCCCGGCTGATCAGCAGGGTGATGAGGATGCTGAGAACGATGCAGGCGCCCAGCGTGAGCAGGATGGAGAGGCGGCTGCGCTCGTAGAGATCGGCCACGCTGCGCTGGCCGGCGGCGATACCCTCGTCAAGGGCGCTGCGGGTGCGCTCGATGTCGCTGAGGAACAGCTCCTGGCTTCGGTTCAACGCCTCGTTGCGGGCCTCGACACCGTCCACGTCCTTGGCGGCGATCGCGGCGAATTGCGCCTCGCTCGCACTGCGCAGCTCGCGCAGTTCGGCCACTGCCTCGATGGCGATGCCGTTCACCTTGCGCCAGGCGAGACTGCGCTCTTCGGAAGCCGACCGGGCCCGGTAGCTGTCCGTCGCGCGCACGAGTTCGGCGAGGATCGCCTCGGCCTCGGCGGCGGACCGGCGCCAGGAGGCGGAGCCATCATCCCGCTCCGGGCCGCCCCGCGCCCGCATCAGCAGCGCGATGATGGCGTTGCGGCGCTGGAGGCCCATGTCGCGGGCCTTGTTGGCGAGATCGTCGAGCTGGCGCGCCACCGTCAGGTCGCGGGTGACGATGCCGTCGGTCGTGTCGCGCACCACGCCGATCTGCCCCAGGGCATAGAAGCCGAGCGCTACGATGACGATGGTGATGGCGACGAAGCCGAGGAGGATGCGTTTTCCGATCGAGATCGACACGAGGGGCTCCAGGCTCCGGGAATTCGAGCGGGACCGAGGCAGGACGGCCCCGGGTCTCGGCAGTACGAAGAAGGCTCACCGCTGGCGCGGCAGCGCGGCAGGGACGGTCACGGCAGGTACCGGCGCAGGAGACGCGGCAGATCGACGATGACGAACCCGGGTTCCCCGTCCGGTCCGGCGCCGGGCGGGGCATACCCCGAAACCGCCTCCGTGCTCAAACCGGCCTCGGCGAGGGCCGGAACGTCCGTCGCCTCGGCGATTTCGGCGACACCGAGGACGCGGTCGACGGCGAGCGCCACCGGAACCCCCGCGCCCCGCACGAGGACCACGTGGCCCTCGTCACCGGGCGCCGCGGCGCCGCGTCCGAGGGCGCGGGCGAGGGCGATCAGGCTGACGACCCGGCCGGAGATGGCGATGAGCCCGAGGACCGCCGCCGGGGCACCGGGGAGGGGGGTCACCGGCCGGGCCGGCAGCACCTGGGCCACCTGGGCGAGGGCGAGGGCGAAGCGGTCGTCGCCGCAGGCGCAGACGAGAACGGCCCGCGAAGGCCCGGCGGCCTCAGCCGTCCCCCGTCCACGCCCGGCGAGCAGGCGGGAGCGCTCGGCGCGCAGGGCCTTCAGGCGGGCGGCGGGGGCTTCGGCCCGGGTCTGCGTCACGGCCCTTCTCCTGTCACGCCGGCACGGGCAAGGGCGGCGCTGCGCGCGATCTCGTGCGGGCCGAGCCCGTCGCCCTCGGCCACCACCGCATCCGGCGCCAGGGATTGGGCCAGACGGATCGCGTTGTCGAGGGCCCGCACCGCGTCCGCCCGCCGGCCGAGGCCGATCATCAGCAAGCCGAGCTGGTAATGCGCCATGACGAAGGTGCGGTCGAGGTAGAGCGCACCGCGCCAGGCCCGCTCGGCCTCGGCCTCGCGCCCGAGGCTGTGGGCGAGGAGGCCGTCATAGTAGTGCAGGACGGGATCGGTCGGCGCAGCGCGGATCGCCGCCCGGACCGCCCGCCAG
The DNA here is from genome assembly GCF_001423285.1 of Methylobacterium sp. Leaf111. Taxonomy (NCBI): domain Bacteria; kingdom Pseudomonadati; phylum Pseudomonadota; class Alphaproteobacteria; order Hyphomicrobiales; family Methylobacteriaceae; genus Methylobacterium; species Methylobacterium sp. Leaf111. The sequence goes on from NZ_LMNE01000019.1 coordinate 28,007, forward strand.
GCCTCCGCGGTCTCGCCGGCATCGGCCAGGGCCCGGATGCGGGCCGGTTCGTCCGGTCGCACCGAAGGGTCCGGGGGCTCCACCGCATCCGCGCCGGGGGGCTCGGGGAGGTCGAGCAGGGTCGGGTCGGGCAGGTCGGATTTGGACGAGCCGAACTCGGCCGCCTCCGGCTGCCCGATGGCCGGCATGGGCGGGGCGACCGGGGCGGGCTCGGGGACGAACTTCGGGACCCAGGGCGGCGGAGGGAGGACCGGGGCGCCGGCGCCCCGTGGCCGATAGGCGACGGTTCCGGGCAGGTTCACGGGTTCCAGCATCGCCGCGATGGCCGGGTTCGGCTCGGCATGCCCGATCAGGAGCCAGCCCTCGGGGGTCAGGCGCCGGCCGAGGGCGCGCACGATGCCGAGCACGACCTCGGCCTCAAAGTAGATGAGCACGTTGCGGCAGAGGACGAGGTCGAACTCCGCCAGGGGCTGTGCGGTGCGGACGTCGAGGAGGTCCATCAGGTTGCGCCGCTCGAAGCGCACCATCCGGCGGAATTCCGGCCGCAGGGCGTAGGTGCCGTCGCGGCCGGGTCCCGCGACGGCCGGGCCGGGCACGAAGTAGCGCAGGCGCTCGCCGAGGGGCAGGGTCCGCAGCGCCCAGCGGCCGTAGATCCCCGCCCGCGCGGTCTCGAGGGCGGCCGTGCTGATGTCGGTGCCCAGGATCGAGACCCGCCACTCCGGCAGGGCGGTTCCCAGAAGTTCGTGCAGCAGGATGGCGATCGAGTAGGGCTCGGCTCCGGTGGAGCAGCCGGCGCTCCAGACCCGGAGGGTACGCTCGGGTGCGCGGGCGGCGATCAGGGCGGGCAGGATGGTGGTGCGCAGGGCCGCGAACTGTTCGGCGTAGCGGAAGAAGAACGTCTCGCCGATGGTGATCTCGGCCTCCAGCGCGGCCCATTCCGGACCGCCGGTCAGGCGGTCGTCGAGGCAGGCGGCATAGGCCGTCGCATCCGCGAGCCCGAGCGCCCGGAAGCGTTTGCGCAGGCGGTCGAACAGGAGGTCGTCCTTGTCGGCATAGTAGTGATGGCCGGTGCGGGCGATGATCCGGGCCTTGAGGGCCGGAAAGCCCGGATCGACCTCCGGGCCTGAGCGCGGCGGACGCGTCATGGTTGCTGCATACCGGGTGGCGGCCGGGTCAGACGGCCGACAGGGCGGCGAGGCGCTCGGCCGCCGCATCGGTCAGGGCCGACAGGCGGGCCCGCTCCTCCGCCGTGAGGAGGTGGGCCAGGCCGAGCACGTGGACCAGGCCGTCATCCCGGGCGATCTCGGCGACGACGCAGCCGTTGAGGGTCCGCTCCGCCGCGACCGGGCGGAGCGCCGCCGCCTCCACCGTGATCAGGTCCTCGACGCGGTCGACCAGGAAACCGATGCCCCGCGGCGCATCGAGGAGGATGTGCCGGTAGGCCTCTTCGGCGTCGCGGCGCGCGGCGTCCGTGCGCAGGCCGAGGAGCCGGGCGAGGTCGACCACGGGCACCGGGCGGCCTCCGAGATTGAGGAAGCCCGCGAACGGTCCACCCCCGGCCGGCGGCGCGTGCAGGTCCGGCAGCGGCAGCACCTCGCTCACCGACGTGCGCGCGAGCGCGCAGGCGACGCCCGCCACGTCCAGGAGGAGGAAGGCGCTGGTCTCGGACAGGGGCAGGGATCCTTGTGGACGGGCGGGGACCGGACGCGATCCGACATCGGACCTGGGCCTTGATAGGACGGCGATGCGGCGGGGAGCAAACACGAATCCGTGGCCTCGGCCGAGGTCGCGCCCTCGCGGCGCCGGCCCTCCGCCCTAATATAGTGAGACCCCGCGCGCCTGCGCCCGCCGGGACCTCTCATCCCAGGAGTCCTCACATGTCCCGACCCGCCCAGACCGTCCGTACCGCCGCCCTGACCCTCGTTCTCCTCGCGATCGCCGGGATGGCCCGGGCCGAGGTTCCGAGCGCCAATTGGCTCACCCCGGCTCAGGCGAAGCAGGCCCTGAAGAATGCGGGTTACAGCGAGATCACCAAGCTTGAAGCCGATGACGGACACTGGGACGGCGAGGGGATCAAGGACGGACGACGGATGCGGTTCGATGCGGACCCGAAGACCGGCGCCATCCTCGGGGAAGTTCCGGTCGAGTGATCCGGCGTCCGTTGTCTGGGCCCGTTGCCCAGGAACGTGCGACGCCGGAACCGGCAAGATCGTGCGCCCCGGCGTTGACCGGTGTCGCCGCCTTCGGTAAGACACCCCACACGATTTTCGATTCGCCTTGTCGGGCGGACGAACGAGGCGGACAACGACGCGATGCGTGCCATCCTTATCGTAACGGAAGCGCCACCGACGGGGCGGACCTGACAACAGGGTCCGCGATCCGAATGGTGGCGCATGCAGGGTCCCTCGGGGCCCTTTTTTATTGCCGCGACGCGCCGGACGACACGAACAGCACAGACAGTTTCAAGGAGCAGGACGATGGGCGGCGAGGTCATGACCGGGGCCGAAATGGTCATCCGGGCGTTTCAGGATCAGGGTGTCGACACGCTGTTCGGGTATCCCGGCGGCGCGGTGCTGCCGATCTACGACGCGCTCTTCCACCAGGAGACCCTCAAGCACATCCTGGTGCGCCATGAGCAGGGCGCCGTCCATGCGGCCGAGGGCTATGCGCGCTCGTCCGGCAAGGTCGGCTGCGTTCTGGTCACATCGGGACCCGGCGCCACCAACATCATCACCGGCCTGACCGACGCGCTGCTCGATTCGATCCCGCTCGTCTGCATCACCGGCCAGGTTCCCACGCACCTGATCGGAACGGACGCCTTCCAGGAGTGCGACACGGTCGGCATCACGCGCCACTGCACGAAGCACAACTACCTGGTCAAATCGATCGACGATCTGCCCCGCATCCTGCACGAGGCTTTCTACGTCGCCGCCAACGGCCGGCCCGGCCCGGTCGTCATCGACCTGCCGAAGGACGTGCAGTTCGCGTCGGGCGTCTACGAGCGTCCGACCCAGAACGGCCACAAGACCTACAAGCCGGCCTTCAAGGGCGATGCGGCTCAGATCCGGGCGGCCGTCGAGCTGATGGCCTCCGCCCGCCGGCCGATCCTGTACACCGGCGGCGGCGTCATCAATGCCGGACCGCACGCCTCGGCCCTGCTGCGCAGGCTCGCCGCCGAGACCGGCTTTCCCGTCACCTCGACCCTGATGGGCCTGGGCGCCTTCCCGGCCTCGGACGACAAGTTCCTCGGCATGCTCGGCATGCACGGGACCTACGAGGCGAACCTGGCGATGCACGAATGCGACGTCATGGTCTGCATCGGCGCGCGCTTCGACGACCGCATCACCGGCCGCCTCGACGCCTTCGCGCCGTTCTCGAAGAAGATCCACGTCGATATCGATGCCTCCTCGATCAACAAGGTCGTCAAGGTCGATGTCGGGATCGTCGGCGATTGCGGCTCGGTGCTGGAAGACATGCTCGTCGCCTGGAAGGCGCTGCCGCGCCAGCCGGACACGGCCCGCCTGGAGGATTGGTGGACCAAGATCCGCACCTGGAAGGCGCGCGACTGCCTCGCCTACTGGCCGTCGGGCACGATCATCAAGCCGCAATACGCCGTCCAGCGCCTCTACGAGGCCTGCAAGGACCGGGAGACCTACGTCACCACCGAGGTCGGCCAGCACCAGATGTGGGCGGCGCAGTACTTCAAGTTCGACGAGCCGAATCGCTGGATGACCTCCGGCGGCCTCGGCACCATGGGCTACGGCCTGCCGGCGGCCATCGGCACGCAGCTCGCCCACCCGGACGGGCTCGTCATCGACATCGCCGGCGAGGCTTCGATCCTGATGAACATGCAGGAGCTGTCCACGGCGGTTCAGTACCGCCTGCCGGTCAAGATCTTCATCCTGAACAACGAGTACATGGGCATGGTGCGCCAGTGGCAGGAGCTGCTGCACGGCTCGCGCTACTCGCAGAGCTACTCCGAGAGCCTGCCGGACTTCGTGAAGCTGGCCGAGGCCTACGGCGCCAAGGGCATCCGCTGCGAGAAGCCGGGCGACCTCGACGCGGCGATCGCCGAGATGCTCGACTATGACGGCCCGGTCGTCTTCGACTGCGTCGTCGACAAGAAGGAGAACTGCTTCCCGATGATCCCGTCGGGCAAGGCGCACAACGAGATGCTGCTGTCCGACTACCTCGGCGAGACCGGGGTCGAGATCGGGGACGTCATCTCCGAAGAGGGCAAGATGCTGGTCTGAGCCTCCGGACCCATCCTGACGCATCCGGATCGGGCGCCGCGCGCCCGGTCCTTTTCCGATCGGCCCCGCCGGGCCACTCAAGACACGCCATCGCAGACGAAGGTCCGGGGCACGCCATGAACGCCATGAACACGCACTATCCCGATGCCGGCCGGGTCGAGCCGATCAACCGGCACACCCTGGCCGTCATCGTCGACAACGAGCCCGGCGTGCTCGCCCGGATCTCGGGGATGTTCTCGGGACGGGGCTACAACATCGAGAGCCTGACGGTGTCGGAGACCGAGGTCGCGCGCCACCTCTCCCGCATCACCATCGTCACCGCCGGCACCGATGCGGTGATCCAGCAGATCAAGGCGCAGCTCGACCGACTCGTGCCGGTGCACCGGGTCGTCGACCTCACGCTCCAGGGCAAGGCCCTCGAGCGCGAACTCTGCCTCGTCAAGGTGGCGGGCACCGGCGAGCACCGCACCGAATCGCTGACCCTCGCGGCGGCCTTCGGCGCCAAGACCCTGGACGCAACCCTGAACTCCTTCGTGTTCGAGGTCACCGGCACCACGGAGGAGATCGACCGCTTCATCGGCCTGATGACGGTGATCGGCCTCGTGGAGATCTCCCGCACCGGCATCGCCGCGATGGGACGCGGCGCCGAGCCGATGTAGGTCCCAAGGTCTGGCATCGCGGGAGCCGTTCTGGTCGATGGGGTCCGCTCGATCGACGGGAACGTACGCATCCGCCGGTCCATCGGCTCCGTGCCGAACTCTGTCCTTACCGAGGTTCGCGGGACGCTCGCGACGTTGATCGGCATCACCTGGAACGCTCCAGAGATCACATGACCACGCTCTACTACGCCCCCGGCGCCTGCTCGCTCGCCTCCCATATCGCCCTCGAGGAGACCGGCGCACCCTACGAGACGGTACGGCTCGACCTCGCCAAGGGCGACCAGCGGGCGCCCACCTACCTTGCCGTCAACGAGCGCGGCCGGGTCCCGGCGCTGGCAGAGGGCGACTGGGTGCTCACGGAGAACACCGCGATCCTGCGCCACATCGCGCGCGCGCATCCCGAAGCCGGCCTGTGGCCGCAGGATCCGCGCGACCAGGCCCGGGTCGACGAGTGGCTCGGCTGGCTCTCCACCGGCCACCACATTGCCTACGCGCATATCCGCCGGGCCGAGCGGTACTCGAACGACGAAACGGCCTTCCCGGGCATCCAGGCCAGGGGCGCCGAGACCTGCGGCGACCTGTTCACGATGACCGAGGTCAAGCTCTCCAACGGCGGCTGGGCCGTCGGCGAGGCCTACAGCATCGCCGATCCCTACCTGCTGCTGTTCTGGACCTGGGGCCGGGGTCCGGCGCTCGGCTTCGACATGGCCGAGCGCTTCCCGGCCTGGACGGCCCATGCCCGGGCCATGGCCGCGCGCCCCGCCGTGCAGGCGGTCTTCGCCCGCGAAGGCCTCAAACTGCCGGCCTGAACGCGGCACAGGGGCGGCAAAGGAAGGGGCATGCGACAATGCCCCTTCCGTCAAGGGGATCGCCTCGCTAAAAGCTCCGCGATCGCACGGCCGCGCGGATGTCGTTTCAGATGAGGGCGCCGGAGCGCACTCATGCCGATTTCATGCCCAATCGAGAGAAAAGAGAAGGTACCGCCATGCGGGTCTATTACGATCGTGACGCCGACCTCAACCTGATCAAGGGCAAGAAGGTCGTCATCGTCGGCTACGGCAGCCAGGGTCATGCCCACGCGCTCAACCTGCGCGATTCGGGCGTCAAGGACATCGTCATCGCCCTGCGCGAGGGCTCGGCCACCGCCAAGAAGGCGGAGCACGAGGGCTTCACGGTGATGTCGGTGGCCGAGGCCGCCAAGCAGGCCGACGTCGTCATGATGCTGACCCCGGACGAGCTCCAGGGCGACATCTACAAGGAGTCCCTGGAGCCGAACATGAAGCAGGGCGCCGCCCTCCTGTTCGCCCACGGCCTCAACGTGCACTTCAACCTGATCGAGCCCCGCAAGGACCTCGACGTGCTCATGGTCGCCCCGAAGGGCCCCGGCCACACCGTGCGCGGCGAGTACCTGAAGGGCGGCGGCGTGCCGACCCTGATCGCCATCGCGCAGGACGCTTCGGGCAACGCCCACGACCTCGGCCTGTCCTACGCCTCGGCCAACGGCGGCGGCCGGGCCGGCATCATCGAGACCACCTTCAAGGAAGAGTGTGAGACCGACCTGTTCGGCGAGCAGGCCGTGCTCTGCGGCGGCCTCGTCGAGCTGATCAAGGCCGGCTTCGAGACCCTGGTCGAGGGCGGCTACGCCCCCGAGATGGCCTATTTCGAGTGCCTGCACGAGGTGAAGCTCATCGTAGACCTCATCTACGAGGGCGGCATCGCCAACATGAACTACTCGATCTCGAACACCGCCGAGTACGGCGAGTACGTCACGGGCCCCCGCATCGTCACGCCCGAGACCAAGGCCGAGATGAAGCGCGTCCTCAACGACATCCAGTCGGGCAAGTTCACCCGCGACTGGATGCTGGAGAACAAGGTCGGCCAGACCTCGTTCAAGGCCACCCGCGCCAAGCTCGCCGCTCACCCGATCGAGGAGGTCGGCGCCAAGCTGCGCGGCATGATGCCGTGGATCTCCGAGAAGGCCCTGGTCGACAAGGCCAAGAACTGAGGTCGGGATCGGGGAGGCCGGCATCGTCCGGCCTCCCCTGACGGAGGGCGCCGGCGTCGCGAGAGCGGCGCCGGCTCTTTGATGCGCGGTCCCGGGGCCACACCGCGCGCGCTCGGACACGACGGAGCCGCGTCGCCTGTTGTGCTCAGACGGGTTTCCCGCGATCATCTCGGGCAACGGCGGCCCGGACGAGAGCAGCCGAAACGCGGAGGACCCCCATGGCATCGCTCTACTCTGACGCGCATCGCGCGCTGCAGGAAGAGTTCAAAACCGTCAAGCTCGCCGAGCGCCTGGACACGGGCTGGGTCCAGGACAGGATCGGCGAGACCGAAGCCGCCTTCATCGGCAGCCGGGACATGTTCTTTCTCTCCACTGTCGATCCCGACGGCATGCCGACCGTCTCCTACAAGGGCGGCAACCCCGGCTTCGTGAAGGTGCTCGACGGCAACACGCTGGTGTTCCCGGGCTTCGACGGCAACGGCATGTGGTACTCGATGGGCAACATCGAGGGGCAGTCGAAGGTCGGGCTGCTGTTCATCGACTTCGAGACCCCGCACCGGGTCCGCGTCCAGGGCCATGCCCGGATGCTGCGCGACGATCCCCTGATGGCCGAATACACGGAAGCCAAGTACCTCGTCCGCGTCGAGGTCACGAAGGCCTGGGTCAACTGCCCGCGCTACATCCACAAGTACCAGAAGGTGGCGCAGAACCGGTACGTGCCCACCCCCGACAAGGAGACGCCGCTCGCCCTCTGGAAGCGCCTCGACATGGTCGCCGACGTCATCCCCGAGGAGGACAAGGCCCGCGTCGCACGGGAAGGCCAGATCGAGTTGCCCGAGTACGAGGCCCGGGTCGCGCGCGGCGAGAGCTGAACCGGCGCGGCGTCAGGGCAATTTCGGTAATCTCAGGATCACCGAAATCGCCCAAATCTATTGTGTGGTCGCATTGTCTTCACGCGAGCCGGAATCCACCTCGCTTGAAAATGCTCTAGCCCGCGCGTCGCGCGACGATGAACACCCGAGGGAATGCGAGCAGTCGCCGTCCGTCACGGCGGGGTGGATACCCCTCCGCGATCGCCGCCGTGTAGGCTGTGAGGAACCCGGCCTCTTCGTCGGGCGTGAGCGGGTCGAGGAAGGGTCGCAAACCCGTGGCGCGGACCCATTCGACAATGGCGGACGCATCTGCCATCCGGTGGTGATAGGCAGTGCGCCAGACATTCACCTCGGCGGCGCGCGGCGCCAGCAGATCGTAATAGCCGGCCGGTTCCAGCATGCGCCCAAGCCGGCCGGCCACGGCCGGGTCGCCGATCGCCGCTGCCCAGGGGCCGGTTTCCGCCACCATGCGCATCAGGCGGTGCGACGGCTCAGCGAGGTTGTCGGGCATCTGTACGGCGAGAACGCCGCCGGGTGCCAGGAGGCCGAAGAGACGGGGTAGCAGCACCGGGTGGTCGGGTAGCCATTGCAGCACGGCATTGGCGTAGATCAGGTCCGGCGCCCGGTCCGGCTGCCAGGTCGCCGCGTCCGCCAGCGCGAAGGAGAGGCCGGGCAGGCGCTCGCGGGCCCGCTCCAGCATGGCCGGGGAGGTGTCGAGGCCGATCACCTCGGCCTCGGGGAAGCGGGCCGCGATCAGCGCTGTGGAATTTCCGGGGCCACAGCCGAGATCGTAGGCGAGGCGCGGCGCCGCGAGCGGAACCTGGGCGAGGAGTTCGGCCGCCGGACGCGTGCGCTCGTCCTCGAAGCGGGTGTAGAGGGCGGGGTTCCAGTCGGACATCGTGCGTCTCCCAAAGCCGGCCCTGTGGGAGGCCGGATCGCCTCACTCGTCAGGGGACCATCCGCAGACGCGGCCCGCGGCGGACGAATCCGACGATGTCCTTGACGGCGTCGAGGGTCGGCGCCGCGATGGCCTCGGCGCGCTCGGCGCCGTCGGCGAGCACCGCATCGATCTCGGCTGGGTCGGCCACGAGGCGCTTCATCTCGGTGCCGAGGGGCGCCAGGGTTTCGACCGCGAGCTCGACCAGGGCGCCCTTGAAAGCCGAGAACTGGGCGCCGCCGAAGTCGCGCAGGACCTCCTCGCGCGTGACGTCCTTCAGGGCGGCGAAGATACCCACCAGGTTGTCGGCCTCGGGCCGACCGGCCAGGCCCGCCACCTCGGAGGGGAGGGCGTCCGGGTCGGTCTTGGCCTTGCGCACCTTGGCAGCGATCGCGTCGGCATCGTCCGTCAGGTTGATCCGCGAATTGTCGGAGGCGTCCGACTTCGACATCTTCTTGGTGCCGTCGCGCAAGCTCATGACGCGCGCCGCCGGCCCGCCGATCAGGGGCTCGGTGACGGGGAAGAAGCCGGCCCCTTCGTCGTGCCCATGGGCGGCGATCGACTGCGAAAAATCGTTGTTGAACTTCTGGGCGATGTCGCGGGTCAGTTCGAGGTGCTGCTTCTGGTCCTCGCCCACGGGCACGTGGGTGGCGCGATAGGCCAGGATGTCGGCCGCCATCAGTACGGGATAGTCGTAGAGGCCGATCGAGGCGTTCTCCCGGTCCTTGCCGGCCTTGTCCTTGAACTGGGTCATGCGGTTGAGCCAACCGAGCCGCGCGACGCAGTTGAAGATCCAGGCGAGTTCGGCGTGCTGGGGCACCTGGCTCTGGTTGAAGACGATCGAGCGCGTCGGGTCGATACCGGCGGCGAGGAACGCGGCGGTGACCTCGCGGATCTGGCCCTTCAGCGCGGCCGGGTCCTGCCACAGGGTGATCGCGTGCAGGTCGACGACGCAGTAGAGGCACTGCGCATCGCGCGCCTGCATCTCGACGAAGCGCTTGATGGCGCCGAGATAGTTGCCGAGATGCAGGTTCCCGGTCGGCTGTACGCCCGAGAACACCAGTTCCTTGAACGCGGTCATCGCGGCGGGGTCCTCGTGCGGATTGCGGGAGAGCGGCCGCGGACGTCGATCCCGTGCAGCCGAGCGCCAGTTTCTGGACGCCGAGCCGGAACCGGTCAAGGCTTCGCGAAAACCCCCGACGATCGCACGGGGGCGTCGGCGCGGGACGACCGGGGTCGTTAGGGCTCGCGGATCGCGCCCCCGGTCCCCGTCCGACCCTGACCTTCGGGACAGAGGTCGAGGAGCACGCAGCGGGTGCAGGCGGGATTGCGGTGGTGACAGACCTTCTGCCCGTGCAGCATCAGCACCTCGTGGTTGTCGTAGAGGGCCTGCGCGCTCCAGTCGGCGGGCAGCTGTGCCCGCAGGATCGGGTGGGACGGCCCGACATCGACGCGGGGACCGATCAGCCCGGTGCGCTGGGCGACCCGGTGGTGGTGGCTGTCCACCGGCAGGGCGGGCATCCGCAGGATGCTGAAGGAGAGCACCGCCGCACTTGTCTTCGGCCCGACCCCGGGAATCGCCTCGAGCCAGGCCCGGGCCTCCTCCACCGCCATGTCCTTCAGGAAGTCGAGGGTGAGCGCGCCGTGGCGCGCCTGCACGGCGGAGAGGATCGCCTGCAGTCGCGGCGCCTTCAGCTCGGGCCAGGTCACCCCGGCGATGGTCGCCTCGATCTCGGAGACGGGGGCGGCCAGCATCCGGTCCCAGTCGGGGTAGCGCTCCCGCAGGGCCTTGAAGGCGCGGCCGGACTCCGCGTTGCGGGTTCGGTGGGAGAGGAGCGAGGAGACGAGTTCGCTCAATGGGTCAAGGCTGTGGAAGTAGGGGATCGGGCAGCCGTAGACCGGGCAGAGGCGAGCATGGATCGCCAACGCCTTGTCCGTCAGGGCAGGATCGATCGCGGCCGGTACGGACTTTGAAGAGCGGGTCCGGCGGGGGCGGGGGCCGGCGAGGTCGTGCCCTGATGCGATCGGCATGCTGGAGGAATCGAGCCCGAGTCGTCGCGGTTCCCGAAGTCGACGCCAGGCCATGCCCGGACTGACGGATCGGACAAAGCGTAACGCGCCGGCCGGGCAGGGCGCCTTGCCTGACGCAGTGCAATGTGAAACCCTGACCGAGTCATCAAGGACGATACGGGAGAGCCCAGGTCGAGCGTTTCACAGAGCGAAGCCTTCGAACCATGGCGCCGACGGAGCAACCACCCCCGGAAACTCTCAGGCACAATCACCGTACCGTCGGACAATCTGGAGAGAGGCGCCTGATGGCGCCCACCGAAGGAGAAATCCCGGACCGCAGCCGCGGTCGGGGAGAAGCTCTCAGGTAACCGCGACAGATGGGGGCAGCCGGACACGCTCAGTCGAGCTTCCGGAGGCTGTTCGTCGTGGAGTGATCCGATGTCCCCTGATGTTGCCCGCACACCCCTGCATGCCCTGCACCTGCGTCATGGCGGCCGCATGGTCCCCTTCGCAGGCTACGCCATGCCGGTGCAGTACCCGGCCGGCCTGCTCAAGGAGCACCTGCACACGCGGGCCCAGGCCGGCCTGTTCGACGTGTCGCATATGGGCCAGATCCGGCTCACCCCGCACTCGGGCGATGTGGGCGACGCGGCGCGCGCCCTGGAAACCCTCCTGCCCATCGATGTCCTGGGCCTGAAGCCGGGCCGCCAGCGCTACGGGCTCCTCCTCGATGCGTCGGGCGGCATCCGCGACGACCTCATGGTCGCCCATTGCGGCGACAGCCTCTTCGTCGTGGTCAACGCCGCCAACAAGGTCGACGACGCGGCCTATCTCCGCGCGAATCTCTCCGACACCTGCACGGTGACCGTGCTGGCCCGCGCCCTCGTCGCCCTGCAGGGGCCGGGCGCGGAGGCGGCCCTGGCGCGCCTCGCACCGGAGGTGGCCGGGATGCGCTTCATGGACGTGCGGATGCTCGGGCTGCTGGGCGCCTCCGCCATCGTCACACGCTCCGGCTATACCGGCGAGGACGGCTTCGAGATCTCGGTACCGGAGGACAGGGCGGAGGCCCTGGCCGAGGCGCTGCTCGCCGATCCGGACGTGCTGCCGGTCGGGCTCGGCGCCCGCGATTCCCTGCGCCTCGAGGCCGGGCTGTGCCTGCACGGCAACGATATCCACCCCGGCATCGACCCGGTGGAGGCCGGCCTGTCCTGGGCCATTCCGAACGTGCGCCGCCGTGGCGGGATCCGGGCCGGCGGCTTTCCCGGCGCGGGGCGCATCCTCGACGCTCTGGAGGCCGGCCCGGCGCGCAAGCGCGTCGGCCTGCGCCCCGAGGGGCCCACCCCCGTGCGGGCCGACGCGCCGCTCTTCGCAGACGAGACCGGCGCGGCGGTCGGCCAGGTGACGTCCGGCGGTTTCGGGCCGAGCCTGCAGGCCCCCATCGCCATGGGCTACCTGCCGGCCGCCCTCGCCGCCCCCGGCACCCGCGTCTTCGCCGAGGTGCGCGGCAAGCGCCTCGCCGTCGCGGTCTCGGCTCTTCCCTTCGTTCCGGCAGGCTTCAAGCGCGCCTGATCGGGCCCGTTCCGTCCCCCCCTTTGCCAACAACCAGGAGAAAGCGATGCGGAAGTTCACGGACGAGCACGAGTGGCTGGATTGCACCGGCGACGTCGCCACGGTGGGCATCACCGCCCACGCCGCCGAACAGCTCGGCGACCTCGTCTTCATCGAGTTGCCGAAGGTCGGCGCGAAGCTGGCCAAGGGCGAGGCCGCGGCGGTGGTCGAGTCCGTCAAGGCGGCCTCGGACGTCTATGCGCCGGTCTCCGGCGAGGTCACCGAGGTCAACGAGGCGGCCGTGGCCGACCCGTCCAGCGTGGGCACCGACCCGCAGGGCGCCGGGTGGCTCTACCGCATACGCCTCGACGATCCGGCCAGCCTCGAGGGGCTGATGGACGCGGCCGCCTACGCCGAGTTCGCGAAGTAGCGCCGCCGCTTACCCTCCCCCCCCAGCGGGGGAGGGTGCCCACGGAGTGGGCGGGAGAGGGAGCAACCTCTCCGGATACGGCGCTTCCCTCATCCGACCCGCTGCGCGGGCCACCTTCTCCCGCTGAGGGGAGAAGGGATGCGACGGCACAGTCCAGATCATTTACAATCCGAGGTCCCCCATGACCACCGACCGCTACGACCCCTACGACTTCGCCAACCGCCGCCACATCGGCCCGACGACACAGGAAATCGAGGCGATGCTCGGCGTCGTCGGCGCCGAGAGCCTGCATGCCCTGATGGACGAGACCCTGCCGGCCGACATCCGGCAGGAGGAGCGCCTCAATTTCGGGGTCGCCATGACCGAGCGCCGGGTGATCGAGCACATGCGGGGCATCGCCGACAAGAACCGGCTCCTCGTCTCGCTGATCGGGCAAGGCTACCACGGCACCACCATGCCGCCGGTGATCCAGCGCAACATCTTCGAGAACCCGGCCTGGTACACCGCCTACTCGCCCTACCAGCCTGAGATCAGCCAGGGCCGGCTCGAGGCGCTCCTGAACTTCCAGACCCTGGTCTGCGACCTGACCGGCCTCGACATCGCCAACGCCTCGCTGCTCGACGAGGCCACCGCCGCGGCGGAAGCCATGGGCATGGCGCAGCGCATTGCCGGCACGGGCCGGACCGCGTTCTTCGTCGATGCCGAGTGCCTGCCCCAGACCATCGCGGTGCTGCGCACCCGCGCCGCGCCGCTGGGCTGGACCGTCGTGGTCGGCGATCCGGCCAAGGACCTCGACCCCGCCCAGGTCTTCGGGGCGATCTTCCAGTATCCCGGCGTCTGCGGCGGCATCCACGACCTGACCCGGCCCATCGCCGACCTGCACGCGGCCGGCGCGGTCGCGGTGGTGGCGGCCGACCCCCTGGCACTGACGCTGCTCACATCGCCGGGCGAGATGGGCGCGGACATCGCCGTCGGCTCAATGCAGCGCTACGGCGTGCCGATGGGCTATGGCGGGCCGCACGCCGCCTACATGGCGACCCGGGACGCGCACAAGCGCACCCTGCCGGGCCGCCTCGTCGGGGTCTCGGTGGATGCCCGCGGCAACCGCGCCTACCGCCTCGCGCTCCAGACGCGCGAGCAGCACATCCGCCGCGAGAAGGCGACCTCGAACATCTGCACCGCGCAGGTGCTGCTCGCGGTCATCGCCGGCATGTACACGGTCTTCCACGGCCCGCGCGGGCTGAAGGCCATCGCGGCCCGGGTCCATCGCGACGCCGTGCGCCTCGCCGCCGGGCTGGAGGCCCTCGGCTTCACGGTGGAGCCGGAGCACTTCTTCGACACGATCACCGTGCGGGTCGGCGCCTTCCAGGGCCTCATCCTCGGACAGGCGGTGGCCAACGGCGTCAACCTGCGGACAGTGGGCGACGACCGCATCGGCATCACGGTGGACGAGCGCACCCGGCCCGACATCCTCCAGGCCGTCTGGCGCGCCTTCGGGGCGAAGGACCCGGCCTATGACGAGGCCTGGCCGGAGCACCGCCTGCCCGCCGCGCTGGTGCGGACCTCCCCCTACCTGACGCACCCGATCTTCCACATGAACCGGGCCGAGAGCGAGATGACGCGCTACATGCGCCGCCTCGCCGACCGGGACCTGGCGCTGGACCGGGCGATGATCCCACTCGGCTCCTGCACGATGAAGCTCAACGCCACCGCCGAGATGCTCCCCGTCTCCTGGCCGGAATTCGCCGAGATCCACCCCTTCGTCCCGGCGGACCAGGCGCTGGGCTACCGGGCGCTCATCGACGACCTGTCCGAGAAGCTCTGCGCCATCACCGGCTACGACGCGATCTCGATGCAGCCGAATTCCGGGGCTCAGGGCGAGTATGCCGGGCTCCTGGCCATCCGGGCCTATCACCGCGCGCGGGGCGACGCGCACCGGACCGTCTGCCTGATCCCGTCCTCGGCCCACGGCACCAACCCGGCCTCGGCGCAGATGTGCGGTATGAGCGTCGTGGTGGTGGGCGCCGACGCGCAGGGCAACGTCGACCTCGACGATTTCCGCCGGAAGGCCGAGTTGCATTCCGAGACGCTCGCCGCCTGCATGATCACCTATCCGTCGACCCACGGGGTGTTCGAGGTGCAGGTGCGCGCGATCTGCGACATCGTCCACGGCCACGGCGGACAGGTCTACCTCGACGGGGCCAACCTGAACGCCCTGGTGGGCCTCGCCCGCCCCGGCGATATCGGGGCCGACGTCAGCCATCTCAACCTGCACAAGACCTTCTGCATCCCCCATGGCGGGGGCGGCCCCGGCATGGGACCGATCGGCGTCAAGGCGCACCTGATCCCGTTCCTGCCCTCCGACCCGCGCACCGGAGAGGCGGGTGCGGTCTCGGCGGCGCCCTACGGCTCGGCCTCGATCCTGCCGATCTCCTGGAGCTACTGCCTCCTCATGGGCGGGCGCGGCCTGACCCAGGCGACCCGCATCGCCATCCTGAACGCCAACTACATCGCGGCCCGGCTGAAGGGCGCCTACCCGGTGCTGTATTCAGGCGCCCAGGGCCGGGTGGCGCACGAGTGCATCATCGACGTGCGGCCGTTCCAGAAGAGCGCGGGTGTCAGCGTCGAGGACATCGCCAAGCGCCTGATCGATTGCGGCTTCCACCCGCCGACCATGTCCTGGCCGGTGGCCGGCACCCTGATGATCGAGCCCACCGAATCCGAGACCAAGGGCGAGATCGACCGCTTCTGCGAGGCCATGCTGGCGATCCGCGAGGAAATCCGCGCCATCGAGGACGGGCGGATGGACAGGGCCAACAATCCCCTGAAGCACGCGCCCCACACGGTGCGGGACCTCGTGGGAGCCTGGGAACGCCCCTATTCCCGCGAGGCGGCCTGTTTCCCGAGCGGAAGCCTGGGGATGGACAAATACTGGCCCCCGATCAACCGGGTCGACAACGCCTACGGCGACCGCAACCTCGTCTGCGCCTGCCCGCCGGTGGACTCCTACAGCGAGGCGGCAGAGTAGGGACCGCCCATCGCGCTCCCGGCCCACCCGGGACGGGCGCGCCCCTTCCGGGTGACGTCCGCTCGACAGAGCCCTCGGCCTATCGCCAGTCGGGCAGCGTGATCGTCACCATCTTCCCAGTCAGAGGGTCAAAGATCGTCACTGTCATGCCAGCCTCCACTGAAACAGCCGGAGACCTAGCCTTCTCCATGATTGTGGCTGGAACTTGACTTTACAAAGATCAACAGACAACGATGCTGTTGATTGCCGTGGAATACATCCCAGTGCCCCATCGCGGCCCGCTTCCGCCACACGCCGCCGGTCTGAACCGGCCGGGCGGGACGCCGGAGGCCGAACGCATTCAGGCGCAGCGGTCGCCCCCCCGGAACAGCATGTTTTGACGCCAATCCCATAAACGTCTAAGATCAACGCTATACCAATACGGCAGGAAGAAATATCTATATCAATTGTCATCCGTATTGATCGCCCCGGCGTCGCCGCACGAACTGATATTCGGGTTCGAAGAGGGCGTAATCCGTGGGCGAAGACGCTGGAGGACGCGCCCGTGACCCCTTCCCCCTTCATCCATCTCGACCTGGTACGCCTGCCCGATGGCCGCGTGGGAGCCGTCGTGGGCGTCTGGAACCTGGGCGAAGCCTACGAGATCGACGTGGGCAACATCCGTGAGACCTGGTCCGCGGACGATCTGGCCCCCACCGACTAGGACGCCGGCCACGGGGCGCCCGATCCCGAGACCCGAAGGGGCCCGGCGCGCGCACGCCCTGACGCATCACCATCCGAGATCTCGGAAAAACCCCAGGGAGGCACGGCGATGCCCAAGACGGCCATGTATGTCCTGCAAGGCGTCGATCCGGCGGTGATCGCGGCTGCTCCGTTCGACGTGAAGGTGGTCGAGGCCTACACCGATGACGGGCGGATGTTCACGCCGGCCGAGGTGCAGCAGATGGGCGGCGGCCCGGGCCAGGCCCTGCTCCTCGGCTATTTCAGCCTCGGGGAGGCCGAGGCCTACCGGGACTACTTCGCCACGATCCCGAGCGGAGCCCTCGGACCCGAGGACCCGAACTGGGCGGGCGATTTCGAAGTCGCCTACTGGACGCCGGAGTGGAAGGCCGTCGCCGAAGCCGCCATCGATCGGATGGTCCAGGCGGGCTATGACGGCATCTACTTCGACGTGGTCGATGCGTTCGAATTGCCCTGGAGCCAGGCGCATGCGCCCGGGGGCGACGCCGCCGGCGCGATGCGGACGCTGGTCCAGGCGTTGAGCGCCTATGCCAAGGCCCAGGCCCCGACCTTCAAGGTCTGGGTCAACGGAGCGGAGGACCTGCTGACGGACAAAGCCTACGTCGACAGCATCGACGGGTTGTTCAAGGAGAACCTGTTCTACAACGATGACGGCTCCGCGAAGCGGCCCGCCGCCGAGACGCAGGCGAGCCTCGACCAGTTGAAGATCGCCCAGGATGCCGGCAAGGACGTCGTCGCGATCGAGTACGTGACCGGGGCGCAGAAGGTCGCCGATGTCCACGCCAAGGCCGAGGCGGCCGGGATGGGAAGCTACGTCGCCAAGTTCGATCTCATCGGCGTCGACACCGAGGGCGTTCTGCCCGGCCAGGTCATGCACGATGACGGCATCCTGCGCGATGACGGCCCCGGCGACGCGGCGGTCTTGCCCGAGCCGACACCGCCCATGCCACCCTCCGCCACGCCTCCCTCCGCCACGCCGCCGCCCCTCACGACGACGCCCCCCGGTGAGGACGGCACCGCCACGCCGGTCGGACCCAACCACCACGCCGGTGGGCAGCAGGGGCACGGGGACCCCGCGGGCAGTGATGCCCACCGCTCGCTCGCGAGCGAAGCCGGCACCGACAGCTTCGTGTTCGTAGAGGGGGGCCAGGGACCGCGGGATCCGGCCGCCGACCTGCGCGTCGAGGCCACGGCCATGATGGCCGGCGCCCCGGCGCCTCGACTGCACGAGACCGGCGATCCCGCGGACGGGACCGATGCCGGCGCGGGCATCGACGTCGCCCCGCATCAGGCCCCGCATGCGGGGCTGGCGCATCACGACATCCCGCTGTTCTGAGCGGGACGCCGCGCCTCAGCCCGCGTGGCCGGGAATCCGTGCCGGAAGCGCGGATACCGGCGGGGTGGTGCGCTTGGCCTTGGCCACCGCGATCGTGCCGCCGTCGAGGGTGACGAAGCGGATGCCTCCGCCCCGCAGGGTGTCGACCACGAGGCGGTAGCTGCGCCGGGCGACGTCCTGCGGTTCCAGTTCGATGCGCTTGATCGTCGAGATCGAGAGGCCGCTCTCCAGGGCGAGATCGGACATCGACCAGTTGAGCAGGGCTCGCGCGGCCCGGAGATGATCGGGCGTCAGGCTCCCGGTCGCGGCGATGTCACGCTCCACCGACAGCAGGGCCGACCTGCCGAGCTCCTCGCAGAGGGTCGAGAACACGATCTGGCCGAGACGCCTCTGCAATTCGTCCTCGAGGCCCGTCGGATCGGCGATGGCGATCGACGCGGGCGGCGCGTCCCCTGTGCCCGGACCGGCTCCCTCGGGGAAGGCTCGCGGCGCGACGGTCCGGTCCCGATTCAAGTTTTCCAGCCAGGCAAGCGTGGGTTCAGTACATGGCATGTGGCGACACGTGTGATGACAACATCAGGAGAGGCTTGCAAAAGAGGAGTGGAACTATCAGCACTGTGCTGCGGCAGCAGATACGACCGCGATCGCAGATCCATATCGATCAATTTCGCGCAAGACATTCGAAGTCTACCCCGCAACTCCATCGCGTTTTCGGCGTTCTCTTGCAGGCGAAATGACGCTGACTGAAATTCTATCAAATGACTGAAACTGTCAAACTTTCGCAAACATGATACGGTCGCGCGCGATCCTGATAGAGACGCCTGATCGCCGCTCCGATGGATGGCGAAGGCCGATTCGCAGCCGGCACCGGCGCCAAGCCGTTCCGGACGCCTCAGAGGGCGCGGCCGGTGCGGCGGGTTTCCGTCGGCGTGCGGCCGTACTGGCAGCGATAGCGCTGGCCGAAGTCGCCCATATGCACGAAGCCCCAGGAGCGGGCGATGTCGGCGACGGACAGGGACGCCTTGGCGGGCGACATCAGGTCCTGATGGACCTGCGCCGCAATTACCCAGGCCCTTGCGCGGGTCGGATTTCGCTGATTCCTTCATGGGATGGGGCGCAGCGATCTTGAGCGGTTGAGCCGCGAGGAGCTGATCGAGNGCAATTACCCAGGCCCTTGCGCGGGTCGGATTTCGCTGATTCCTTCATGGGATGGGGCGCAGCGATCTTGAGCGGTTGAGCCGCGAGGAGCTGATCGAGCTGGTGCTGCGGCTGCAGCGTCCGGACAAGACCTCGCGCACCTCCTCGAAGCCGCCAGCGACCGACCGCAAAGAGCGGCGCGAGCAATCCAAACCCGGCGGAGCGAAGCCGGGACACGAGGGGCATAGCCGGGCGNCGCACCTCCTCGAAGCCGCCAGCGACCGACCGCAAAGAGCGGCGCGAGCAATCCAAACCCGGCGGAGCGAAGCCGGGACACGAGGGGCATAGCCGGGCGATCAGCGAGGATCCCGACGCGGTTGTCGAGAATCGTCCCGACCGCTGTTCATGCTGCGGCGGCGCCCTGCACGGCGATCTTCCCTCCGAGATCGTGAGCGTGTCCGAGCGGATCGAGTTGCCGGAGGTGGCGCCGGTCGTGACGCAGCATCGACGGTTGGCCGTGYACTGCCCGACCTGCGAGGCGCGGGTGGTCGCGCCGGTGCCGGAGGCGGCGCGCGGCACGCCGTTCGGCCCGCGGCTGCATGCGGTGGCGACGTATCTGAAGACCTTCCAGGCGCT
>NZ_LMNE01000020.1:0-44568 GCF_001423285.1 Methylobacterium sp. Leaf111
CCCCGCCGCCCCTGTCCCGACAGCATCGGGCTCAGGTGCGGGGAGGCTCGGCGGCGCGCTACCAGCGGAGGAGACGCGGCCCCAGAACCGCCCCGGCCAGGGTGCACAACGCGATCGTCCCGCCGTACCAGACGGCGACGAACGGGACGGTGTCGTCCATGCAGTGCAGCGAGTAGCCGAGCGCGCTCACGGCGCCCGCTGCGAGACCCACCAGGGCTCCGGCGCGAATCAGGTCCGTCGGAGCCCCGAACCGGCGGACCGCCCAGGTGACGACGGCGAACGGAACGATGGCGATCAGGGGGATCGAGACCAGGCATTCGAGCCAGGAATGGCCCGAGATCTGGCCATGCCAGTGCTCGCGGGGCACCGTCGTGAGGCTGGCCCCGGCCAGGGCCGCGACCGCGACGAACGGCAATGCCGCGATCCCGAGATGGACGCGGCTCTCCCCGCCCGGACTGGCCACCCTGACGAGATACCGGATCGCGAGGCCACCGACCGCGGCCGCGAAGGCGAGCTTGAAGGCGAGGAACAGGAGCGGGCGGCCCTGCATGAGGCCGGGGCGTACGCCGAGGACGGCGAGCGCGAGAAAGAGGGCACAAGCGGCGCCCACGGCCACGGCGAGGCCGAGCCGCCGGGTCATCCACGAGGTCCGAACCGGTTCGCGCTCGAAACTGCTGCCCAGGAAACCGATGAGGTCGTCCGTCTTCATCGCGCCGTGCCTCCGACCAGTTTCGCTAGCGCCTTCAGGCCACGGTGGACGCTCACCTTGACCGCCGTCTCGGACATGCCGGAGCGCGCGGCTGCCTCGGCGGTGCTCAGGCCGTCGACCTTCGTGGATTGGATCGCGCTTCTCATCTTGGCCGGCCAGTGCGCGAGCAGGCGCGCGACATCGAGGGAACTCTCCGCCGCGACGTGATCGCCGTGGGCCAGCAGCACACCCGCATCCTCGACGGGGACGTTCGCAGCGGTCGCGCGCGTCTGCCGGAGATGGTCGATCAGTTTGTATCGGGCGATGGCGTGGACCCACGGCGTCACAGGCTGCGTGACGTCATAGGTGTGCCGCCGCGTATGGATCACCATCAGGGTTTCCTGGACCAGGTCCTCCGCCTCGGTGTCCGTCCGCCCGGACCGGACCAGCTTGCCTTTGTAGTACGCGCGCAGATGCGAACCGAGGCGCTCGAGGAAGCGCCGGTAGTCGACGGCGCTCCCCCCGAGGCTGGCGATGAGCAGGCCACGCAGTTCTTCCTCCGCCTGGGACACGCGAGCTAGGCGAGCCGGTTCATGGCTGCCGAGCGGAAGAACGAAGTCGATCGCATCATCCGCCACCCCGCAGAACTCCTCAAAATGGCCACGCGGTGTCGCCGAAGCACGCCGTTCGTCCGGCGATCCAGTTCACGCGGTCGGCGGCCCAATCGCCACACGGAATCGCTCCCGCCGCTCAAACGGACAGTCCGCAATCCTGGCCCGAAAGGTTACTGCGCTCCCGTCATGCCTTCACGCACAGGTATGTTGCGGGAATGATTGTCAAGCTTAGGTAGCATTCCTATACCCCGGACGGGTACGGTGAGACAGGTGGGCAGGGAGGTTTCCGAGCCTTGGCGCCGGCGCGCTCCCCATCCCACGACAAGGTGTTCCGGGCCGGATCCGGCTAGGTCTGACGTCCTATCCGGTGACGGCGTCGGCCGTGTCCCCGTGCGATGTCTCGCTCGGTCCCTCCCCGCGATTGAACTGACCCGGACAAAGACCGGCCGTCCGGCCATCGACGCTTTTCTTGGAGTGCAGTCATGATCGAGGTGATCCCGAACTGGCATCCGGTCGCGGTCCATTTCACGGTCGCTCTCCTCATCACGAGCAGCGGCCTCTTCGCCCTCGGGACCTTGCTCGGGCAGCGGCCGTACGGAGGCGCGCTCACGACGGCCGCCCGCTGGAACCTCGCGATGGGTGTCGGCATCACGGTCGCAACCCTCGCCACGGGCTGGTCGGCCTACAACACGGTGGCGCACGACGCGGCCTCGCACCGGAACATGACGATCCACCTGCGTTGGGCCGTGGCCACCGCGCTGGTCTTCCTCGCCGCCGGGGGCGTCGCCTGGTTGGAGCGCCGAAAGAGCGCCGGAGCGGGCCTCGTGCTGCTGGCGTTGCTGGCGGGAGGTTCGGGCGCGCTCGCGGTGACGGGCTGGCTCGGGGGCGAGAACGTCTACCGCTATGGCCTGGGCGTCATGGCACTCCCGACATCCGGCGACCACGTCCATCCCGGTGGCGGCGACCATGCCGAGGGGCATAGCCACGCGCACGACCACACCCCCACGAATGACGCCGTCACGCCCGATGCCGTGGGCAGGACCGATGCGGTCCCGGCTCCGAGTGCCCTTCCCAACGACCATACCCATTGACCGTCCCGCCGCCGCCCGCTGCGTCGCCCATCCTGCAGAACCTGTCCGGGACCCGGCTCATGGCGAAAATGCAACAGAGGGTTGTTAACGGAGATTGTTGCTGTCGGGGGGATTGCAGGCCCCGCCGGGCCGCGCGATGTTTTCTCCAGATCGGGCCGGAATCCTGAGCGATGCTCTTCCTGCGCACAGTGATGCTCGCCGTCCTGGCTTTCGCTTTGGCCATCGCGCCGGCGGCGGCATGCACGATGGGCCGTCAGGCCGCGGCGGCCGACCGTTGGCTCTCCGACGCCTCCGCGCGGATGCCGCACACCGACCCCGCGCGGGCGTCGCGGGATTCCGACACGCCGGACAGCGCGCGGGACGCGGCGCGTCATGCGCCGTCACAGGACGGTCCCTCCGCGTCCGCCGGCGATGACGGCGGCCCGGGACACCGACACGGTTCGAAGCGCCCGGGCGGCCCGTCGCCCTGCTGCGCCCTCGGCTGCCAAGCCGCGTTGCCGACGATGGCAGGGGGCGGACCGCCCTTGGAGGACACGCCCTCCGACCGCGGACGGATCGGACGGGCGGACGGACCCGTCGACGCCCACCCGCTCCGGATCGAGCGACCGCCGAGGCTCGGCGCCTGATGCGCGGGCGGCTCTCGCGACCGCCGACGGCCGTTCCGACGGGACGGCCACCCCCTCCCCCCTCATCGCCTTGGTGCCCTGGTCGAGCGCGACCCCGTCGTCGGCTTCCGCCGTGCGGCCGGCGGCTCGCCGGGCCATGTCCCCGGCCCTCCGCCTCAGTTCGGGAAATATACGATGTTCAAGTTGCCGAGACCGGCCGCGCTTGCGGCGGTCCTGCCGCTCGCCGGCTGCATGCCCGCCACAGTGCCCGTCGGGCTTGTCCTGCCCTCCGATCCGAACGTGACGGTCCCACCCCCTCGCTACGCGACGGTCACCCGGGGCGTGAAGGATTTCGGTGTGGTCGAGACGAAGGACTGGCTGGAGCTCAACCGGCAGGTGGCCCCGAAGGCGGGGTCCGGCGGGACGGGAGGCATGCCGGGCATGGACGGCATGGGCGGAAAGCGCGATTCGGGAGGTCGGTGATGGTCCATCTCTGTAACCCGATCGATCCCCCTCCCGGACTAACGGTCATGGGACGCAACACGACCACGCCGGGAGATGCCGGTACGACGGCGCGCCCTCCGGGCGGCGCCGTCCGGGGGCGCCCGGGGGGCAGGAGCTTGACCGGGAGCTTGGCCGGCGTGGCCTTGCTGCTGGGAGGCTGCGCGAGCTTCTCACCAGATGCAGGCCTGTCGGTCGCCAGCGAATACGCCTCGCTCGAACTCGGCAAGGACATCGCGAAATCGAGCGACCAGGGGATCGCGCCGAGCGCGGAGGCGCGGGTGGATGCGCTGCTGCGGCGTCCCCTCACGGCGGATGGCGCCGTCCAGGTCGCGCTCCTCAGGAACAGGGGCTTGCAGGCCGCCTTCAACGGCCTCGGCGTCTCCGAGGCGCAGTACGTGCAGGCGACCCTGCCGCACGCCCCGACCTTCTCGATCACGCAATGGGGGCTTGGGTTCAACACGGAGATCGAGCGCTCCGTGGCCGCCAGCGTGCTGGACCTGGCGACGCTGCCGGCCCGCGCCGAGATCGCCCGCCAGCGTTTCCGGGGCGACCAGTACAACGCGGCGGACCAGGTCCTGAAACTCGCGGGCGAGGCCCGGCGCCAGTTCTATCGGACGGTGGCGGCCAACCAGGCCATCGCCTTCCTCGAACAGGCGCTGGCGAGCACCGAATCCGCGTCGACCCTGACCCAGCAACTCGGCGAGACGGGCGCACTGAACAAGCTGGAGCAGGCGCGCGAGCACGCCTTCTACAGCGAGTTGGGGGCGCAGCTCGCCAAGGCGCGTGTCCAGCAGCGGGCGGAGCGGGAGCGCCTGACCCGCCTGCTCGGCCTCTGGGGGCGGGACATCGAGTTCCGCCTTCCGAAGGACCTTCCCGCGCTGCCCAAGCGCCTCGTGGACGGTCGAGGCATCGAGGTGGAGGCGCTGAGGCGGCGGGCCGACGTGCAGGCGGCCCGCTTCGAACTGCAGTCGCTCGTCGGGCAGTTCGGCCTGGACCAGGCCACTGGCTTCATCAGCGTCTTCGACGTGGGCTTCGCGAACCAGTACGCCCGGTCGCGGACGTTCGAGAGCGGTGCCGCCCCGAAGGTCGACAAGGGCAGCCTGAACGGATTCTCGGCCGACCTGACCATCCCCATCTACGATTTCGGCACGACGGCGGTCCGGGGCGCGAAGGAGGCCTATCTCGCCACGGCGAACCGGCTGGCGGAGCGTGCGGTGAACGCCCGCTCCGAAGTCCGCGAGGCCTATCAGCGGTACCGCGGCCAGTACGACATCACCCGGCATTACCAGACGAGCGTCCTGCCCTTGCGCAGGACGATCCAGGACCAGGCCCTGCTCCAGTACAGCGGCATGCTCCTAGACGTGACGACGCTCATCATCGACGCCCGGGCCCGGATCCTGAGCAACATCCAGGCCATCGAGGCGAAGCGCGACTTCTGGATCGCGGCGACCGACCTCAAGGCGGCGACCGTCGGCGGCGGGTTCTCGGCGGACAACTTCGGCGGCGAAGCCGCCGGAGGCACCCCGGGCGAGAGCCTCGCCGTCGGGACGCCCGGCGGTTGAGCCCCGGAGCCCGGTCCGCCCATGTCATTCGGAGAGGCCTCATGACCGACATCTCGCGCAGAAGGATCCTGGGAGCGGGCGGCCTCGTGCTCGCCGGCACGTCGATGATCAGCGGACGGGTCCAGGCCGCGGGCCTGCCGGAGGCCCCGATCATGGACAAGGCGACCATGCAGCCGCCGCTCTATCCGACGAGCGGGCCGGACTACCAGCCGGTGGTGACGCTCAACGGCTGGACGCTGCCGTGGCGCATGCGCGGCGACTGGAAGGAGTTCCACCTGATCGCCGAGCCGGTCGTGCGGGAGATGGCGCCCGGCATGAACGCGCGGCTCTGGGGCTACAACGGGCAATCGCCGGGCCCGACCATCGAGGCGGTCGAGGGCGACAAGATCCGCATCTTCGTCACCAACCGCCTGCCGGAGGCGACCGCCGTGCACTGGCACGGGCAGACGCTCCCCAACGGCATGGACGGGGTCGCCGGGCTGACCCAGCCCGGCATCCCCCCGGGCAAGACCTTCGTCTACGAGTTCATCCTGAGGCGCTCCGGCACCTTCATGTACCACCCGCACTCGGACGAGATGGTCCAGATGGCGATGGGCATGATGGGGTTCGTCGTCGTGCATCCGCGCGACCCGGTCGAGCGGCGGGTCGACCGCGACTTCGTCTGGTTGCTGAACGCCTACGACATCGAGGCCGGGTCCTACGTGCCCAAGGTCAACACGATGCTCGACATGAACCTGTGGTGCTTCAACAGCCGCGCGTGGCCCGGCATCGACCCCCTGGTCGTCCGCCAGGGCGACAAGGTGCGGATGCGCTTCGGCAACCTCACCATGACCAACCACCCGATCCACGTCCACGGCTGCGACTTCAAGGTCACCGGCACGGATGGCGGCTGGATCGACGAGCGCTATCAGGTGCCGGAGGTGTCGGCCGACGTCGCCGTCGGACAGATGCGGGTGATCGAGTTCAACGCCGACAACCCGGGCGACTGGGCCCTCCACTGCCACAAGTCGCACCACACCATGAACGCGATGGGCCATGCGGTCCGGACGTATATCGGCGTCAACCTGAAGAGCACGGTCAAGCAGATCCAGAAGATCGCGCCCGGCTACATGCCGATGGGTTCGACGGGCGGCGGCATGATGGCCGAAATGGAGATGCCGCTCCCGGAGAACACGCTGCCGATGATGACCGGCGCCGGTCCGTTCGGCTCCGTCGAGATGGGCGGGATGTTCACGGTCCTGAAGGTGCGGCCTGGACTGGCGGCCGACGATTATCGCGACCCGGGTTGGTACCAGCACCCGGCAGGCTCCGTGGCCTACGAGTGGACCGGCGAGCCGATGCCCGAGCCGGCGCGCGCGCCCGGCACGCCGAAGGGCCGGCGGGCGCGCCAGACCGACCTCCGGGCCGTGGATCCGCGCACGCGGCGCACCGCGTCCAACGCGGGCGGCCATGAGCCCTGACCGGTCGACCGCGCGTCGCCCGCGCCCGCGGACGGCCCCCCCGGGCTGCCGCCCGGGCAGATCCGTTCGGACCGGGAGCGATCCCGTCCGGACTCCGCCGCACCGGTCGCCGATCCGCTCGACGGGGCCGGCGTGGTGCTTCGCTGGTTTCAAGGAGAACCGACCATGAGACGCAAGATCCCGCTCGCCGTCCTCTCGATGGCCTTCCTGGCGGTCGCGATGCCCGCCTGGGCGCAATCCGTGAAGGGGACGGTGACGAAGATCGACCCGGCCGCCGGCAAGGTGACCCTCGACCATGCCGCGATCCCGAAGCTCGACATGGGCGCGATGACGATGGCGTATCCGGTCAAGGACCCTGCGGTGCTCAAGGGCCTCAAGGCCGGGGACAAGGTCGATTTCGACGTGGTCGAGACCGGCGGTGCGTACACCGTCACGACGATCCAGAAGGCGAAATAGCGCCCTCCCCCCAGGGGCCCTCGCACGATCGCCACCCGGTCCGGTGCGAGGGCCGTCGAGTCTTGAAATGGAGCCCCGATGCGACGCCTGATCCTGTCCACCGCGCTCGCGGCCGTCCTTGTCGGTTCGGTCGCGCCTCCCGCCGGCGCACAGCCCGCGAAGGCCGCGCCCGCAGCCCTGGAGCGGGCGCGCGACACGATGGCGACCCGGTTCCGGGACACGAAGCTCACCGGCGACCCGGACCGGGATTTCGCCGCGCTGCTGATCGCCAGCCTCGAGGAGACGCTGTTCCTGGCCAAGGCGCAGCTCGATTACGGCGCCGACCGTCAGCTGCGCGAGATCGCGCAGACGATCCAGGACACGCAGCAGGCGCGGATCGACGCCCTGAAGCAGTGGCAGGTCCGCAGTCGCGAGGCGGGCTACCGGCCGCAGCCCAACCAGACGCCGCCGGGCGAAGGCCCCCTCGACCGGGCGGTCCAGGCGGCGCCGGCGAAAACCCAGCCCGCATCGCCCCCCGCTCCGGAGAAGCCGACCGCGTCGGCGACGCCCGCCAACGCGCCCCTCGTCGCCGGGACGGTGAAGAAGGTCGACGAGGCCGCGGGCAAGGTCACCCTCGACCACGCGTCCATCCCCAATATCGACATGGACGCGATGACGATGGCCTACCGGGTCCAGGACCCCGCTCTGCTCAAGGGTCTCAAACCGGGCGAGAAGGTGCGCTTCTCCGCCGAGCGCATCAACGGTTCGATCGCGGTGACGCGGATCCAGAAGGCGAAGTGAGGGCCGGCGGCGGGCATCCTGGCCATCGTCTCGCGATCGAGCCCAAAACCCCGGGCTGCCTCGCGACGAGCGTTGCCGTCGATGAAACCGAACCGCCGCGGAGACCTTCGCGCCAAACATCCTGGGGCCTTCCCGAGAGCGAAGCCTCGCCACTGGCGGGCTTTGACCCCGCCCGTATCCGCCCTTCGCGGACGCTCTCGGGGAGGGCTCTCGGGGAGGGGCTTGTCACCGCCCGACACGGACAGGTCGCGGGCACAACGGCCGAGCAGGCGTGCGTACGGTTCGATTGCCTCGCCTGCGACCGCGTTCTTGAACCGCACTTGTGGACCGCACTCTTGGACCGCATGGCGAGGACCCCCGCTGGCAGGGGCCGGTCGATCGCGGCATCGCCTGCCGCCGCGAGTGCCCGGACTCCGTGGTCCGGAACAGGAGGCGGTCACCGGCCGGGATCAGGGCCCCCGCGCCGAAGTCTCTGCCCGGCCCGATGACCCCGTGCCCGAGGGGGTCCCCGGGGGACCGATCCGCACCAGTTCGGCCGGGTTCTCCTGGTCGAGGATCGTGAGGGCGGCCGCGAGCGGCACGTAGTCGTTGACCAGCCTCACGGCATCGAGGCCGAGTGCGATGCCGATCTCACCGGGGTCGAACCGCCAACCCGCGTTGGTCAGGCGCGTCCCATCGCCCCCGACCCGCCCGGCGACGGCGAGGAAGGCGGCGCACGGCCTGACCGTGCCGGGTCGATCGAGATAGGACCGAATGGCCTCCACAGGGCCGGGGAAGCCGGCGGTCGCGACCTTCCAGATCGGCGTCGGGTCGGCGCCCGGCCGCGGCAGGACGGCGAACCGGGCGTAGGTGCCGCCGATGTCGGCCAGGAGCACGGGAAAGGGAAGCATCGCTCTCGATCTCCGGGCCTCAAGGCCTCGCGGCGTCCGCCGTCTTGAGGCTGAGGACGTAGTCGATGACCGCATCCAGCTCGTCCCGGTCCAGCCGCACGCTCGGCATCCATTGATGGTGGCTCTGCAGGAAGACGTTGAGCGCGACGCCCGTGGTCGAGGGCATGGCGGCGATGGTCCGGAAGTCTGGTCCAACGTGTCCGCCGTCCTGCGGCTCCCTGCCGATGACGTGGCACCGGCTGCAAAGCTGCGCGGCCACGGTCCAGCCCCGGATGCGGTGATCCTCCCCCGGGCCGGCAGTGGCCGGAAAACTCAGCGTGACCGCCGCCAGCCCCGAACAGGCCAGCCATCCGATCCGGGATGGTGTCGCTGGGGTCATGGCTTTCGCGCCAGCTTGAGCCATGCCAGAGCGGAGGCGAGACTCACGCCGCCGAGCGTCACGTGGGCCCAGGTCGCGACATCGTTGGCGGCGAACCCGAGCATCCAGGGGGCCAGCAGCGTCCAGGCCCCGATGAGCGCGATGGCACGCTCCAACACGGCGCGGAAGCGAAGCTGGTTGGCGGTGGACAGCCCGAAGACCAACAGGCCCGGCAGGAGCGCGGAGGCGCCGGGGCGGCCTTGGTCGACGAGGATGAGGACCCACGCGGCCAGCACCAGCGCGACGCCGGCCGCGTGCTGCAGGGCGCCGAGCAGGATCTCGTCCGTCCGCCATTCCGGTGGCGAGGGGCGCGCGTGCAGGTTGGATCGAGCCATGGGACACCTCCGACCGGTGCCCGCGACAACATCCGCCGCGGTTCGCTGCCGTCATCCTCTCGCCGCGCGGGCCGCCCGGCCTTGATCTCGCTCAAAGTCTCTCCGCGGCGCGGCTTCAGGCATGAACCTCGGCGATGATGCAGCCTGGGTCGACGACCTCGCTGGCCGGCGCAACGACCTCCAGGCGCCCGCCGACCGGCGAGACGATGTCGTGGAGCGCCTCGCCGATCCGCACGGCGGCCACGGCCTCCCCGGCCCTCACCCTGGCCCCGTCCTCGACCAGCCAGCGCTCCAGGATGCCTTCGGGCAGCATCCCCGTGGACCACAGATCCTCGGATACGCGAACGTCCGGCATGGCCGGCCTCCCTTGCTGACGCGCGCCCGGAAGATCGGGGCGCAGTGACAAGGTGATGGTACGGGATCGGGTGACGCGTTGATCTGGATCAGGACCCGCTGACCGCCGGCCCACGACGGCGGGGCGGACGTCGGGGCCGCGTTGAGGCAGGTCAAGGCGCCCGGTGCGGCGCGGCGCATGCTGCCCCCGGGTTCCTTCTCGGGACAGCCGCATGCTCCTCGCCATGTCCGCCAGCGTCGCCCTCGTCATCACCACCATCCTGGTGCTGTACGAGATCCTGCGCCTGACCTCCGAGCACCTGGCGGAGCTTCCGATTCCACCGCGCGCCCGCATCCTCGTCGTGGTGCTGGCGGCCTTCGTCGGGCATACGGCGGCGGTGTGGATCTATGCCGGCGCCTATTGGCTGCTCGTGCTGCGGCTCGGTAACGGCGCCTTTGCGGGCGTACCGGTCACCACCTTCGAGGACTGCCTGTACTTCTCGGTGGTGACCTACACGACGCTCGGCTTCGGCGACCACTTCCCGGTCGGGCATGCGCGCCTCATCTCCGGCGTCGAGGCCCTGAACGGCCTGTTGCTGATCGGCTGGTCGGCCTCGTTCACCTATCTCGCCATGGAGCGATACTGGCCGCTGCACGGCAAGGGCCACGCCCATCGGGTGGCGTCGTCCGGCTCCGGCAGCACGCTCCTTGCGCCGAAGCGGACGCGCTTCTTTCCGCAGACGGGGGCCGAGTTTGCGGCAGATCAAGGCGCCGAGCCGGATCCGGGGTCAACTCCGCTCGCGGGGGACGCGACGGCGTCTCGTCGCGCGCGCACGGAGGCGACCCGATGAGGATGTTCCTGGTCACGTTCCACAAGCTGGTCAGCGACGATACCGGTCACGAGCGGCCTGCGCGCCAGCACCAAGTCCTCGTTCCGGCCACGTCGGAGGCCTCCGCCCGCGCAGCCGGGCAGGCGCTGTTCTGTGAAGCCAACGGCATCGTGGATTGGCGGTTGCGTGCGGACTCCTGCGAGGCCGCCGCGGTGCAGGAAGAACGCGCCTAGCGGCGCGAGGATCGGGAGCGAGGTCATGGCGCACGAGCTTACCGAACCGGTGCACTGGCGCGGGCGGCAGTGGGCCGTCACCGGCTACGGCATCGAGGCACTCGATGGGATGTACCACGTGTCGGCCGCGGAGATCTGGTCGGGCCCCGACGGCACGCTGCCGTGGCTCGAAGCCCTGCACCGTCGCTACGGCACGGACCACGAGGACCTGGACGCGGCCCTGAAGGTCGCCCGCACGATCTGGTCCGCCCCCGATGCCCTGCCCCCCCTTGGGCACGACACGGGCCCTCGTGGCGCGCGCGGCATCGACCGATGACCGAGATACCGGTCCCGGTCGCAAGCATCCTGACCGAGCCGAATGACCCGGAGGGCCTGAGCGCCGCCGTCGGCCCCTCGAAACCACGCCTGCTGGGTGTTCTCGGACCGGGCCTGATCACCGGGGCCTCGGACGACGATCCCAGCGGCATCGCCACCTACGGGCAGGCCGGGGCGCAGCTCGGGTACGGCCTGTGCTGGACCATGCTCTACAGCCTGCCCCTGATGGCCGCCGTGCAGATGGTCTCGGCCCGGATCGGGCGCACCACCGGCCACGGCATCGCCGGCGTGCTGCGCCAGCACTATCCCAACGGCCTGCTCCAGGGCGTGGTCCTGCTCCTGCTCATCGCCAACATCCTGAACCTCGGCGCCGACCTCGGCGCCATGGCCGATGCCCTGAATCTCCTGCTGCCGGGCCCGCGCTGGCTCTATGTCGGGCTGTTCTCGGGGGCCTGCGTGTTCATGCAACTGGTGCTGCAGTACACCCGCTACGTCGCCGTGCTGAAGTGGCTGACCCTGAGCCTGTTCGCCTATCTCGGTGTGGTCGTGTTCGCCCATGTCTCCTGGTCCGAGCTCGGATGGGCCATGGCCGTGCCGCGTCTCGACGGCAGCGGGGCGAGCCTCACCACCCTGGTGGCGATCTTCGGCACCACGATCAGCCCGTACCTGTTCTTCTGGCAGGCGGCGGAGGAGGCCGAGGACCTGCACGCCTTCCCGCGGCGGCGCGACCTCGCCCACGCACCCGAGCAGGGAAAGGCGGCCCTTCACCGCATCCGCGTCGATACCCTCGTCGGCATGACGTTCTCGAACATCGTCGCCCTGGCCATCATGGTGACGACCGCCGCGGTGCTGCACCCGCACGGCATCACCGACATCCAGACCTCGGCCCAGGCCGCCGAGGCGCTCCGGCCCATCGCCGGCCCCCTGTCGGCGGGCGTCTTCGCGCTTGGCATCGTCGGCACCGGGCTCCTGGCGGTGCCGGTCCTGGCCGGCTCGGCGGCCTACGCGGTCGGCGAGGCGCAGCACTGGCCGGTCGGATTCGGACGTCACCTGCTCGAGGCACGCGCCTTCTACGGGACGGTGGCCCTCGCGACCCTCGTCGGCATGATCATCAGCCTGGGCGCCGTCGACCCGATCCGGGCGCTCTACTGGAGCGCGGTCGTCAACGGCGTCATCGCGGTGCCGATCATGGCCGTGATGATGCTGGCCGCGTCCCGCACCGACATCATGGGGGCCTTCGCCGTGCGCGGGCCGCTCCGATTGCTCGGCTGGGCGGCCACCGCCTGCATGATGCTCACCGTCGCCGCGATGCTGATCAGCGCCGTCCTTCCGTTGCGATAGATCAAGGTCGACCGGACCTCCCTCCCCGATTCTCGGCGCCTGCAGCTTTGGAAGGACGGGCCATGCCAGGGACGGATCAAGCCTCGAGACGGGTCGTGCTCGTGGCCGAGCCGCAGGCGCTGCCGGCCATGTGGCTGGAGGACACGCTGACGGATGAGGGCTACGCGGTCGAAGGCCCCTATTCCACCTGCGAGGAGGCCGTGGACGGGTTGGCCCGCAGCGAGCCGGCCTTCGCCCTCGTCAGCGTCGACCTGCAGGAAGGCCCCTGCTTCCCCCTGGCCTGCGCGCTGCGCCGCCGCGGGATCCCGTTCGCGCTGTTCGCGGGCTCGATTCCCGTTCCAAAAGCCTTCGGCGACGTCCTCGTCCTCGACCGCCCCTGCCTGACGGAGGCCGTCGCACGGGCGATCCGGCTCCAGCGATTGGCGGAAGGGGCCCGGGCCGAGCCCAGGGAATGCCCGATGGAGGGCGGGATCCGCTCCGGCCAGGCCCTTGAGGTGGATCAATGCCCCCCGGCCTGCGGAAGCCAGGATACGGCACCCGGCCATCGTCACGAGGACGGATGCCGGTCCCTCCCCGAAGGAGATCTCCCATGAACGACAAGATCCTCCGCCAAAGCATCGTCGACGAGCTCGATTTCGAGCCCAGCATCGATGCGGCCAACATCGGCGTCGCCGTGGACAACGGCATCGTCACGCTCACGGGCCATGTCGGCAGCTACACCGAGCGGCTGGCGGCCGAGAAGGCGGCCCGGAAGGTGCGCGGCGTGCGCGGCGTGGTCGAGGAGATCAAGGTCCGCTTCGCCGGCGAGGCACCGCCCCGCGACGAGGACCTGGCCCGACGCGCCGTTCAGATGCTCGACTGGTCCGTCAGCGTTCCGCCGAACGCCATCCAGGTGAAGGTGCAGGACGGCTGGGTCACGCTCACCGGCGAGGTCGCGTGGCAGTACCAGAAGGAGGAGGCCCAGGCCGCGCTCAAGCGCCTCTCGGGCGTCGCCGGCATCATCAACATGATCGAGGTCAAGCCGGCGGCGAGCGCCACGGACGTGCGCGCGAAGATCGAGGCGGCGCTCAAGCGCAACGCCGAGGTCGAGGCCGACGCGATCAAGGTGACGGTCAAGGACGCCAAGGTGACCCTGGAGGGCAAGGTGCATGCCTGGCACGAGCGCAACCTCGTCGAGAACGCCGCCTGGTCCGCTCCCGGCGTGCGCTCCGTCGTGGACCACCTGACGCTCGCTTGAACGACCGACCGGGGTCGGGCTCGCCGCCGGCCCCGCGCCGCCCCTTCCGAAGCCGACGCCGAACGGGAGATCCCCATGTCCTATGCCAGCCTCATGGTCTCGGTCGATCTCGGCGAAGCTGCGCGCGGCCGGATCCGCCTCGCCGGGCACCTCGCCGACGACTTCAAGGCCCGCCTCATCGGCATCGCGGCCGAGATGCCGGCTTACGAGGCTGCGCCCATCGGCCCGATGCTCGGAGGCGCCTTTTGCCTCCCCTCGGTTCAGGAGGCAGTCCTGAACGACCTTCGGATCGCGCACGCGACCTTCGACGAAGCCGCCGCCGGCCGAAGCCGCGTCGAGTGGCGCTCGAACCTGGACTTTCCGCTGGAGTTCCTGGCCCGCCAGTCGACCGCGGCGGACCTCGTGATCGTCGGCCGGGGCGACGCGGGCAACCCGCTCCTGTCGGTCGATCCAGGGGATGCGGTGATGCGGCTCGGCAGCCCGGTGCTGGTGGTCCCGCCGGAGATCGACCACCTCGATGCGCAGCGGGTGGCGGTCGCGTGGAAGAGCACCCGCGAAGCGCATCGGGCCGTCCGCGATGCGGTGCCCTTCCTGAAACGGGCGTCCCATGTCGTCGTGCTGACCGTCGATGAGGGCCAGGGCGCCGGCGATACCCGGGACATCGTCAGCCTCCTCCAGGCCCATGACGTCCACGCCACCGCCATGCCGAAGGACGCCTATGGCGCCACGACCGCCGAAGCGCTCGTCGAGGCGGCCAGCGAGTACGCCGCCGACCTGATCGTGGCAGGGGCCTATGGCCACGGCCGCCTGCGCGAATGGGCCTTCGGGGGCGTCACCCGCAACCTGCTCGCCGGCTGCCCCGTCTGCTGCCTCCTGAGCCACTGACGGAGACGAACGCTCGGCTTGGAGCGACCCCATGACCGGCAGGCTGAACCTCATGATCCCGCACGACGGCTCCGTCGTCGTCTGCGACGGCCGCAAGGCCTTGGTGCTCCGCAACGAGGGGCACCCGCGCGCCCTGGACCTGCGAATGGAGAGGGTGTTCGAGGCCCCGCCCAACCCGCCGACCCGCGAACAGGGCACGGACAGGCCTCCGCGGGTCAGGCTGGGCGACCGCCGCAGTTCCATCGAGCAGACGGACTGGCATCGGATGGCCGAGACCCGCTTCGCCCTGGACGTGGTGACGGCCCTGGACCGCATCGATCCTCTCCTCGCCTTGGTCGTGGTCGCACCGCCGAGGATGCTCGCGGAACTTCGGCGTGTCCTGCCCGAGCGCCTGCGGCGGGCCATCGTGGCCGAGGTCGACAAGGACCTGACCAAACACCCGGTCGAGGAGATCGGGCGCCATCTCGCCGATGCCTGAAGGACCGACCCCGGGCTGCCGGCCCGAAGCCGATGGTGGGCGACTCCACAGGCCGCCCGCAAGCCGGGCCTGCCGGGTGAGGCGAGAACGGGAGGATCCGGGCGCGGAGCGCGGCGTGCCGGGACCGGCGCCTCAGTGAGCCATCAGCACCGGCATCCGGGCGTTCTCGATGACGTGGCGGGTGACGCCGCCGAGCAGGAACTCGCGGACCCGGCTGTGGGTGTAGGCGCCCAGTGCGAGCAGGGAGGCGTCTCGCGCCTCGGCCTCCGCCAGGATCGCCGCCCCGACCGAAGCCGTTGCCGTCATCGGCAGGTTCACCGTCTCGGCCACGATGCCGTGCCAGCGCAGGTGTTCCGAAAGGTCGGCGGCGCAGGCCTCCGCGAACCGCTCGGTGCGGACGTGAAGGACGGTCACGCGGGTGGCCTCGCGCAGGAGGGCGATGGACTGGCCGATCAGGCGCGTCGCTTCCAAGCTGCCGTTCCAGGCAATGACCACATGGTAGAGCGGATCGTAGGTGACGGGCTCCCCGATCATCAGGGTCGGTCGGCCGACGGAGAACAGGGCCGTGTCGAGTGCCCGCCCGGTGAAGGGCTGCGCCGGATCGGGGCGGTCGACGATGATGAGATCGTTGACCCGGCCGAGGCGCGTCAGGAGCGGTTCGACCTCGCCGGAATGTTCGGACCAAGCCGCGAAGGTGGCATCGAGGCGCTCGCCGGCCGGCATGAACGCGACGCCCTGCCGGGCGCACCAGGCTTGCAGGGCTGCCTTTCCGGCGATGGCGGCCTCGCGCACGCCCTGCTCGATCGCCTGGATGGTCAGGTCGTCCACGGGCACCAAACTCGCCATTCCGGCGAGGACGTGCTCGGGACCGGGGGCCATGAAGCCGACCCCGATATGGGCGTGCAGGCGGCGGCTGAGGCGCAGTGCGGCATCGAGCCGGGGCGTCGCGTCGTTCCCGGGGGCCGTGGGTACGAGGAGGCAGCGCAGGTACACGAGTTCCTCCTCGATCAGCGTTCCAGCGTCTTCAGGTAGGCGATCAGGTTGTCCGCCTGGTCCGGTTCGAGGCGAAATTCCGGCATGGCGGGATGCCCGGTGGTGATGCCCTCCGCCAATGCCTCCGCGAGGTTCTCGACGGGGTAGTGCGTGTGCAGCTCACGGAATGGCGGTGCGTCCCGGAGCGGGCTCGCACCCTGCCGCCCCACGGCGTGGCACCTGGCGCAGTTCGTCCGGGCGATGGTCTCCCCTTGCTTCGCCTTGAGGTCCCAGGCGGAGGCGGGGGCGAAGACGGACAGCCAAAGGAATGGCGCCGCGCTGATCGCCAGCAGATCACGTCGTTTTTGGGAGACGCGGCGCATCAGTGGCTCATCAGGCAGCAGAGGGGGGTCGTCTGAAGGATGTCGCGGGTGACGCCGCCGAAGATCCATTCACGAAGGCGGCTGCGCCCGTAGGCCCCCATCACCATCAGGTCGGCCTCTTCGCGCCGGGCGAACCGAAGGATCTCCTCAGCGGGGCTGATCTCCGGGCTGCGCAGCAGATGCGTGGTGACCGTGACGCCGTGGCCGGACAGATAGGCGGCGGCATCCTCGGCCCCCTCCTGGTCCGCCGCCGGGCCGACCACGGCGATGTGGACCTTGTCCGCCCGTGCGAGGAGCGGCAGAGCGTCATGGACGGCCCGGCGCGCCTCGCGGGTGTCCTTCCAGGCCACCACGATCCTCTTTGCCGCGAGATGTGCGAGTCCGGGCGGCGTGAGCAGCACGGGGCGTCCGACCTCCATCAGGAGCGGACCGACCGAGACAGCCATCACCCCCGGGTCGCCGTCGCCCGGCCCCTGCCGTCCGACGACCACGAGATCGGCGCTGCGCGCCTGTGCGGCGAGGTAGGCCAGGGGCGAGCCGGTCACGGATCTCCAGGCTCGAGACTGCGCCGCTGCCGCCTCGCGCGCGAAGAGGGCCTGGGCCGCGGCGAGATCCTCCTCGGCCGATCGCTCCTCGGCCGCCCAGGCGCGCTCGGCCTGCAGCACGTCTCCGATCGGTATCGGACCGAGGACCGGGCGTCCGGCGACGCCGGTGAGTTTGGACCCGAAGCGCTCGGCGAGGCCGGCGGCAAGCCGAACGCGGTCCGACGCAGCGGCCCCGAGATCGACCGAGACCATGATGTTGGAGATCGTCACGAGTTCCCCCCCGAGCCCGGGCTCGACCGCCCTGTCGGGACACCTTGCCTGCGATGGCCCCCGGTGCCTTTGATCCATCTCAAGGACCGGCGGATGGCCGGCCACGTCCGCCTCGCGGCAGCGGCGTCTGGCGCGCGACGGTCCTTCGCGAGGGCGCGCCTGGCGGGGAATCGGGCGGGCGCCGAAGCCCTCCCCGGTCCCCGATCGAACGACCCGAATCCGGGCTTCGCCCTCCATCGGGCCCATCCTCTGCGCGTCCCGCGCATGACGGGGAGTGGCCGCCGCCCGTCCCTTGGACAATCCCTGAAACAGTCCCTCGGACAGCTTCGCGCGCCGCCCCCGCGGGAGGGGGCGTCCGGATTGGCAGCGCGCCATCCGGTCCCGCTGATCCGCGTCGGTCATTCCGAACCCGCCCGCATCGGTGGGGCGGGGAAACACCGGTCCCGTCACCAAGCCAGCCGGAGGCGGTCGTCGACGGCATGGACGCCCGGGGTCGACCAGGCCGCACGCTCCGCGAGCTCGCGCTCCCGCCACAGGTCGACGCATCCGTCGAGGATCACCGTGTCGCCCTCCACGCGCACGGTAATCGTGTCGGGATCCCGCGCCGTCCGTTTCAGGGCTGCGAGCACCTTCGCCTTCACGTCGCGCGACCGAACGGAGGGCTTGACCGCGAGGAGGTTCAGGACCTCCCGGACTCCGGCGAGCTTCGCCACTGCGGATTGCGCCGCAGCCCTCTGATAGTACCAGGGGACGCAGCCATCGAGGGTGACACGGCCCTCCTCGACCTTGACCTTGATGGCTTCGTCCGGGACCTGGACGTTCCAGGCCAGAACCTTCACGACGCGGGCGGCGAGCTCCTCGTCGCCGGTTTTCTGGTCTGCGGGGTAGCGGACCTCGATCTCCTCGACGACGGCCCGGACTCCGCGGACCCGCTGCGCGACCTTCTCGGCGGCGATCTTCTCGGCATAGGTGGCGACGTGGCCGGACAACGTCACGAGACCGTCCCGAACGGCCACGCCGATATGCGCCGCGTCCACCTTCGGATCGAAGTCCAATTCCTCCAGCACGTGCTGGCGCAGGGTCCTGTCGTCCATCGTCCGTCTCCCGTTCGCGTTCACGCGGGGCTTCAGAGCACGAGCCAGAGCAGGGCCGGCGTGACCAGCGAGGCCACAATCGCGAGACCCAGGGCCTGCAGGCTGCCGATGCTTCGGTAGCGGTGCCCGTCCGAGACGACCGAGGGTGCATCCGTATTGTGCGCCCGAAGCGTGACCGGCATCCGGACATGCTGGACCGACCGGATGTAAGTGGATCTCATGACCAGGGTCATCGTCGGCTCCCGTTCGCGATTACGCGAGGCATGATGACCGTCGGACCAGCGACGGCCTTGAGATGGATCAAGGCCGTCCCCTTCGGGGCCTGCGGGCTTCACGTCGTTGGGCGCCGGGCGAGCGGCTGAGGCACCAGGACGGCCGCCCCCCGCAAGATCCCGGACCGGTGATCCGCGATCGCCTCGTTGGCCCGCTCCAGCGGGTAGGGACGCGTGTGGGTGACGATGCCCGCCCGCGGGACGAGCGCGAAGAAGCTGCGGGCGTCCTCGCGGGTCAGGTTCGCCACCGACAGCACCGCGCGCTCGCCCCAGAGAAGTTCGTAGGGAAAGGCGGGGATATCGCTCATGTGGATGCCGCCACAGACGACCCGGCCACCCTTGCGCACCGCTTTCAGCGCCGTCGGGACGAGGGCCCCGTCCGGCGCGAAGACGAGGGCGGCGTCCAGCGGCGCCGGCGGCGGCGCGTCCGTCCCGCCGGCCCACTCCGCCCCGACGGATCGCGCGAAGGCCTGGGTCTCGCGGTCGCCGGGGCGGGTGAAGGCGAAGACACGCCGGCCCTGCCATCGGCAGACCTGGGCGATGATGTGGGCCGCCGCGCCGAAGCCGTACAGCCCGACCGTCTCCGCCGCGCCGGCCATCCGCAAGGTTCGCCATCCGATCAGGCCGGCGCAGAGCAGCGGTGCCGTCGCGACCGGGTCGAGATCGGCACCGAGGGGGATCGTGAAGGCTGCCTCGGCCAGGATGTCGGTCGCGAAGCCGCCGTCGCGCGTGCAGCCCGTGAAGCCGGGCGCGTCGCAGAGGTTCTCGCGGCCGGCCTCGCAATGGGAGCAATGCCCGCAGGCATGCCCGAGCCACGGCACGCCGACCCGGCTGCCCAACGGTGGCTCCCGGACATCCGGGCCGCGCGCCGCGACGATGCCGACGACTTCGTGGCCGGGCACGATGGGATACGTCGCCTGCGGGAGTTCTCCGTCGATGAGGTGGAGGTCCGTGCGGCAGACCGCGCAGGCCTCGACCCGGATCCGGACCTCGCCGGGCCCCGGTTCCGGGGTCGGGCGGCACTCGGGGGCAAGGAATCCTCCGGCCTCCCGCAGGACCATCGCGAACATGGTGCCCTCCTCCGACAGCAGGCGCGTTGCGGACGTTCCGCAAGGTGATGTCGCGCGACGACCCGCCGGCGCGGCCGGTGATTGCCCCCGCGGACGCTCTGTCGGCCCTCACCCGGCGGTGCGACGGCCGCGTGGCTTCGGGGGCGGTGACCGAGCTTCGACGACCGCTGCGGGTCTCGGATCGAAGGGGAGCACGGAGGCACCGGCGGCGATGATGCCGGCCAGGGTCCGCACATCGTCCGGCATCCTCGGATCGCGCGCGATGCGTTCCGCCTCGCGCTTCAGGCGCAGATTGCAGGGGGCGGGAGGCAGGCCTGCGACAGGGGTACAGGCGTCGTGCCGTGCGCACGCCGCATCGAGGGCGTCGATGGGAGGGAGAGGGGCGTTGTTGCCCAGGCCGCAATAATTGCCGTGAAAGACCAGTGCGGGCGCACGGGACTGCGCCCGCGCCGGAAGCGAGACGCTCAGACAGACCATGAGGGGGAGAAGGGCAGTCGCCGGCATCATGGTCCGCATCCCCGTGCGCGCAGAACGATCCGCAGGCTGCCTCCGGCAGGACGGAGCGGCGTTGATCCAGCGCAAGGCGGGACGTTTGGCAGACCGCATCATGTCCGGAAGATCACCGCACCCCGGGACCCCGACATGGATGAGCCGCTCACAGGAGGCTTGGATGGAGGCTTGGACGCCGCCAGCGGAGGCACCCCGCTCCCGCCTGCCGACCCCTTCGCGCCCGGTCCCCTCGGCCCGGACCAGTTGCGGGAGATCCACGCCTACTGGCGGGCCGCGAACTACCTGTCGGTCGGGCAGATCTACCTGATGGACAACCCGCTGCTGCGCGAGCCCCTGGGGGCGGAGCAGATCAAGCCGCGGCTCCTCGGCCACTGGGGCACGACGCCGGGACTGAACTTCATCTACGCCCACCTGAACCGCGTCATCCGGCAGCGCGACCTCGACATGCTCGCCGTGTGGGGGCCGGGCCACGGGGCGCCGGGCCTCGTCGCCAACGCCTACCTGGAGGGCACCTACAGCGAGACCTACCCGGACGTGGCGCAGGACCTCGACGGCATGACCCGTCTGTTCCGCCAGTTCTCCTTCCCCGGGGGGATCCCGAGCCACGCCTCGCCCGAATTGCCGGGTTCCATCCACGAGGGGGGCGAACTCGGCTATTCACTGGCGCATGCCTTCGGGGCGGCCCTCGACAATCCGGACCTGACCGTCGCCTGCATCGTCGGCGACGGCGAGGCGGAGACCGGGCCGCTGGCCGCCTCCTGGCACGCGAACAAGTTCCTCGACCCGCGCCATGACGGGACCGTCCTGCCGATCCTGCACCTCAACGGCTACAAGATCGCCAACCCGACGCTTCTCGCCCGCATCCCGCAGGCGGAGCTGCGCAGCCTTCTCGTCGGCTACGGCTACGAGCCGGCCTTCGTCGAGGGCCACGAGCCCGCCGCGATGCACCAGGCCATGGCGACGGCTCTCGACGCGGCCTTCGACGCCATCGCGGCGATCAGGAGCGCCGCCCACCGGGGCAAGGTCGAGCGGCCGCGCTGGCCCATGATCGTGCTGCGCAGCCCGAAGGGCTGGACCGGCCCCGAGACCGTCGACGGCAAGCCCGTCGAGGGGACCTGGCGCGCGCACCAGGTTCCCGTCGCCGCCGTGCGGGACAACGCGGACCATCGCGCCATCCTGGAAGCCTGGATGCGATCCTACCGGCCCGAGGAGCTGTTCGGGCAGGACGGCGCGCTGGTGCCGGAGCTCGCGGCACTGCCCCCGAAGGGCCGACGGCGCATCTCGGCCAACCCGCACGCCAATGCCCACACGAGCGCGCCCCTACGCCTTCCGGACCTGCGCCGCCTCGCCGTCGCGGTACCCGAGCCCGGCCGGGTCCGGGCCGAGGCGACCCGCGTGCTGGGGACCTACCTGCGGGAAGTCCTGATCCTCAACGCGGAGGCCCGCAACTTCCGCATCATGGGTCCCGACGAGACCGCCTCGAACCGCCTCGACGCCGTCTTCGCGGTGACGAGCCGGGCGTGGCAGGAGGCGATCCTGCCGGGCGACGACCACCTCGGGCGCGACGGGCGCGTCATGGAGGTGCTGAGCGAGCATCTCTGCGAGGGCTGGCTCGAAGGCTACGTCCTCACCGGCCGGCACGGCCTGTTCGCGACCTACGAGGCCTTCGCGCACGTGGTCGATTCGATGGTGAACCAGCACGCCAAGTGGCTGAAGTCCGCGCGCGAGCTGCCCTGGCGCCGGCCGGTCCCCTCCCTCAACATCCTGCTGTCGTCGCACGTCTGGCGCCAGGACCACAACGGATTCAGCCACCAGGACCCGGGCTTCATCGACTTCGTGGCCAACAAGCGCGGCGACACGGCGCGCATCTACCTGCCGCCGGACGCGAACAGCCTCCTGTGCGTCATGGACCACTGCCTGCGCACCTACGACCGCATCAACGTGGTGGTGGCCGGCAAGCAGCCCGCCCTGCAATGGCTCAGCCCGGACGAGGCGGCCAAGCACTGCGCGGCCGGCGCCTCCATCTGGAATTGGGCGACGAACGAGGGCGAGTCCGAGCCCGACGTGGTGATGGCCTGCGCCGGGGACGTGCCGACGATGGAGACCCTCGCGGCCGTGGACTGGCTGCGCCGGCATGTTCCCGA
The DNA here is from genome assembly GCF_001423285.1 of Methylobacterium sp. Leaf111. Classification (NCBI taxonomy): domain Bacteria; kingdom Pseudomonadati; phylum Pseudomonadota; class Alphaproteobacteria; order Hyphomicrobiales; family Methylobacteriaceae; genus Methylobacterium; species Methylobacterium sp. Leaf111. Next base: position 22,316 of record NZ_LMNE01000020.1, read on the forward strand.
GCTGCGGGTCCGGGTCGTCAACGTCGTCGACCTGATGACGTTGGCGTCGCGCGAGATGCATCCGCACGGACTCGACGACCCGACCTTCGACAGCCTCTTCACGCGCGACCGGCCGGTGGTGTTCGCCTATCACGGCTATCCCTGGCTCATCCATCGGCTGACCTACAAGCGGACGAACCACGGCAACTTCCACGTGCACGGCTTCATCGAGGAAGGCACGACGACGACGCCCTTCGACATGTGCGTCCTGAACCGGCTCGACCGGTTCCATCTCGCACAAGCCGCCCTGCAGGCCGCGCCGCGGCTGGGCGCCCGGGGGGAACACGCCCAGGAGGCGCTTCGGGACGTGCTGGCGACCCATCGCGAGCACGTCTGCCGGACCGGCGACGATCTGCCGGCGGTCCGGGACTGGGTCTGGCCCGAGGGCCCCGCGCACGCCGACCGGCGCCGGATCGAGGCGGACCTGATGCAGGGCGATCCGCCGGACAGGCACGAGCCCCCGGCCGGCGAGACCGTCGACGGCTGGACGGTCCTGCCGGAAATCGAGCAATGATCCTCGTCCTCAACGCCGGCTCCTCCAGCCTGCGCTGCGCCTTGTTCCGGTCCGGTGCGGATGCCCCGGTCTGGCGCGCGCACGTCGCCGACATCGGAAACGCCCCGCGGCTCGCGGTGGATGGCCTGGCCCGCGACGACGAGCAGCCCCCGGCCGGGGACCATCCCGAGGTCGCCCGGTGGCTCTTCGGACGGCTGCCCGCCGCGCCGACGGCGGCCGGGCACCGCATCGTCCACGGGGGCTTGCGCTACGCCGCGCCGGTGCGCCTCGATGCCGAGGTGCTCGCCGACCTGGAGACGTTGGTCCCGCTGGCGCCGGCCCATCAGCCCCAGGCGTTGGCCTGCATCCGGACGGTGACGGAGACCTGGCCTGACCTGCCGCAGGTCGCCTGCTTCGACACCGCCTTCCATCGCACCCAGGACCGGCTCGCCCAGATCTATCCCCTTCCCCGCGCCCTCCTCGACGAGGGCTTCATCCGCTTCGGCTTCCACGGCCTCTCCTACGCCCACGTCGCCCGGCTTTGCCCGCAGGGCCGGGTGCTCGCCGCCCATCTCGGGCACGGGGCCAGCCTCTGCGCCATCCGGGACGGGCGCAGCGTCGCCACCACCATGGGCTTCACGACGCTCGACGGGGTGATGATGGGCACCCGCAGCGGCTCGGTGGATCCGGGCCTGGTCCTGCACCTGATCCGCGAGCGCGGCCTGTCGCCCGATGCGGTGGCCTCGCTCCTCAACGAGCGGTCGGGCCTCCTCGGGGTCTCGGGGATCAGCGACGACGTGCGGGTGCTGGCGGCGAGCCCAAGTCCCGATGCGCGGGAGGCCCTCGACCTGTTCGCCTACAGGATCGTGCGCGAGGCGGGCTCGCTGATCGCGGCCCTCGGCGGCCTCGACACCCTCGTGTTCACCGGGGGCATCGGCGAGCACGCCGCCGAGGTCCGCACCGCCGTCTGCCGCGGACTGGGGTTCGCAGGCGTGGCCCTCGACGCGGACGCCAACGCCCGTGCCGCGGGGGTCATCGGGGCCCGCGCCTCCCGCGTGCAGGTCCGCGTCGTCTCCGCCGACGAGGAGCGCGAGATCGCGGTCGCGACCGGAGGCTCGGTGCACGGGGGCCTCGAGGGGCGCGCGGCCCGGGCGCCGGCCCTTGCACATCCGGCGTCCAGACTTTAATTATTCCAGATAAGATCTATCCCACGTCGGAGGCGGCCGGCGCCGCGCAGTCGAGATGACGCCCAGCACGAAGCCCTCACCCGTCCGCCAGCTCAAACGGTATGGCGGGTGCAGGCTCTACGACCCCGAGAGCCGAGCCTACCTGGCGCCCGAGGACCTGGAGCGGCTGATCCGCCGCGGCGTCAGGATCAGCGTGCGCGAAGCCGGGTCGGGTCAGGACGTCACCCACGAGGTCGTTCCCCCGAATCTCCAGTGAGCGGCGGGTCGAAACCCCGCACGGGCCGCGCGCCACCGCTCACCGCCGATCTCGCTCCGGAGCGGTCGCACCCGAGGCCCGGAGCGACCGGCTCCATCGCCGCGAGCGGCCCGCCTTCCCCCCGTGGGAACCCTCGGCGTCAGGTCTGACGTCCAGCGCCGGCGCGGTCGACGCGGGCGACCATGAACGTGCGGTAGACCCCGTCGTCGGCATCACGGATCGAGACGTAGTCGCCCGGAACGAAGGCGTGCGTGCCGAGGTGGTAGCCCGGCTCGTCGTCCTCGTTCGTCCAATCCTCGTAGTCGATCAGCCAGGTCGCGCCGCCCTCCCCGCCGGCCCGGTGAACGAGGCGACCGTCGCGGTCGCGTTGGCCCGCCCAGAAGCGGCGCACACGGCAACTGTCGCGGGTCTCGCGCCAGAGGGCGGGATCGAGGTGCCCGTCCGGTCCGAGCGGCACGACCATCTCGTAGCCCCGGGCCACGCTGCCGTCCGGAAAGTCCGGGCAGCGGGCCAGCGTCAGGGTCACCCGATACAGCATCCCCGGCAGGGCGTGCTGTCCGGGAGGCTTGCCGTGTCGCTGGTCGGATGGGGAGGATCCCTGTGTCCCATGAGGCATGTCCCGTCTCCTCAGCGCAGGGCGACGATGTGATCGACGACGGTCCGGACGCCCGGTACGGACCAGGCCGCCCGCTCGGCGGCATCCCGCTCGATGCCGACCGTGACGGCCCCCTCCAGGGTGACCCGGTCGCCCTCGACGCTGACCTTGATCGCGTCCGCCTCGAACAGGGCGTTCCGCCGGAACGCCTCCAGGATCTTCGCCTTGACGGCCGTCGGTTGCACGTCCGGCCTGACCTCGACGAGGTTCGTCACACCGAAGACGCCGGAGAGCTTGCGGACGGCCGCCTCGGCGCCCATCGCCTGGTACTGCCAGGGCACCGCCCCGGTGAGCGTCACCCAGCCCTGCGCGACCTTCACCTGGATGGCGTCCTTCGGGAGGTGGACGGACCAGTCGAGGATGGCCAGGGCCCGCGCGGCGATCTGATCGTCCTCGATCTTCTTGGCGTCGGGAAGGCGAACCTGGATCTCCTGGGCGATGGCCCGCACGCCCTTGACCCGTTTCGCCGCGCGCTCGGCCTCCACCTTCTCGGCATAGCTGCCGACATGCCCCGTCAGGGTCACCACGCCGTTCGAGACGGCGATGCCGATCTCGGCGGCATCCAGGCTCGGGTCGAAGTCGAGCTCGTCGAGCACATCGCGGCGAAGATCCTTGTCGGTCATGGCGTCTCTCCCGTCTGCTGTCGTGAGGAAGTCCGGACCAGGATGACGCGCCCTAGGCGGAGGAGCCTTGATCCAGCGCAAGCCCGACGCGCTGTTCGGCGCGGACGAAGGCGATGCAGCGCTCCATTTCCCGGCGCAGGTTCGCGAGGGGCTCGTCGATGCCGCAGGCACGAAGGTCCGCGCGAAGGCGCGCGAGCAAGGCGTCGTCGTCGGACACCACGGCTTCCTCGGCGAAGGACGTGACGTAGCCGGAGGCCGCGTCCCCGGTCAGGTGCATCCGCTCGGCCGCCCAGGTCGCCAGCAGGCGATTGCGGCGGCACGCGCCTGGAAGCGCAACTCCTCCTCGTGGGCGAAGCGGCTCTCGAAGGCCCGCTCGCGCTCGTCGAACGTCGTGTTCATCGGATGCCTCACCTGTCGGGCCACGTCGAAACGGCTCCCTCACTCTCGCCCCGCCGGGATGCGCGCACCTTGAGGCAGATCAAGGCCCGGCGGGCGGCGTCCGGCACGGCTCTCCACCACGGTCCCGAGATGCCGGAGTGCGGTCGCGAGCGGGGCATCGCCGGCCGGATCGATGCGGGCATCCTCGACGATGCCGTTCTGCAGGGACGTGGCGTCCCCGTCGGGATGGCCGGTCGGCACCGCTTCCTCGTCCCGCGTCGTGACATCGCCATCCTGCGCGACCACGAGGTCGGGCTCGATGCCGCGTCCCTGCACCCTTCGGCCCGCCGGCGTGACGAACCAGGCCGTCGTCAGTCGCAGGCCGCGTCCGCTGCGATGGAGATACGTCGTCTGAACGGCACCCTTTCCATAGGTGCGCGTCCCGACCAGGGTCGCGCGTCGGTGGTCCTGAAGCGCGCCGGCCACGATCTCGGCCGCGGAGGCGGTGTCGCCGTCCACGAGCACCACCAGGGGAAGCCCGTCGACGAGGTCCTTGCCGCCGCGGTCGAGCGCGAAACGCTCGACGTCCCCGGGGCCGCGTCCCACCAGGCGCACGATCTCTCCCCGCCCCAGGAACGCCCCGGCGACCGCCACGGCCTGCACGACGAGACCGCCGGGGTTCCCGCGCAGGTCAAGGACGAGACCCGTGATCGCCTCCGGACCGATGTGAGCCTGGAGGCCCGCCACGGCCTTGAGCAGCCTCCCGGTGGTGAAGTCGTCGAAGTGGTCGAGCCCGACATAGCCCACGGTGCCCAGAAGACGTGTGCGGACCGGGTGCAGGGGAAGCCACTCCCGTGTCAGGGCGACCTCGGTGGCGGCCTGTCTCTCCGAAAGGCGGACCCGCAGGTGCACGGCGGTTCCAGGATCACCGCGCAGGAGGTCGACGATCCCGGTGCGGTCGATGGTGTGGACGGCCCTGCCGTCGATCCGCTCGATGATCGTTCCGGCGTGCAGACCGGCCCGGGCCGCCGGGGCGCCGGGCAAGGCGGACCGGACGCGCCCGCCTGCCTCGACCGTCACGCCGATCCCCGCGTAAGTCCCGGTATCCTCCTCGTCGAACGCCTGAAGCTCGGCCGCGGTCACGTATCCCGAGTACGGATCCAACGATGCGACCATCCCGGAGATCGCCGCATCCACGAGCTGATCGTCGCGGCGCTCCTCCGCCGCCTTCGCGCGGATGGCATGGAACGCCGCTCCGAAGACGCTGAGGGCTTCGTAGAGACCGCCGGGCGTATCCCCGGTCCTTTCCCCGGTCCCCCGCCGGGCGTCCGGGGATGCCGTGCACGCCAGGAGGGCGGCGGCAACGCCGGCGAGGCCGGCCAGCCAGCGGGAGCGGTGGCGAACCCGACGAGGGATCGCCCGTCGCGCGGGTTGGGCGTCGTTCGGGCCGGGCATGGGCTGGCCTCGGGATGGACAGGCCTCGGGATGGACAGGCCTCGGGGAAGGCATCCGCGAGACTGCCCAGGCCACGGTCACCCCTGCCTTGAGATGGATCAAGGTTCCCGGCTTCCCGTGCGGACAGGGTCTGCGCCTGTTCGCAGCGGAGCACCGCATGACCTGGCGCCTGTCCCTCGGAGCCGCGGCGACCCGCGGGGCACGCCTCGCGGTCGGCGACGAGGGGGGACGGACCGCCGATCCCCGAACGGTCGGGAATGCGACGTCCCTTCGGGGATGGCGCGAGGCTGCCGGCGGTCTCGCGCCGATCCGGATGGCCATCGTCCATCCCTGCGATGCGACCTCCCTCCTGGGTGCGATCGCGGCCTGGGAGGCGGGTCTGATCGAACCCGTCCTGGTCGGGCCGGAGGCGCGGATACGGGCGGTCGCCGCCGAGGCTGGCCTCGCGCTCGATGGCTTCGAGCTCGTCGACGCGCGGCACAGCCATGCGGCGGCCGAGACGGCGGTGGCGCTCGCGCGTACCGGGAAAGTCGCCGCCCTGATGAAGGGTGCGCTCCATACCGACGAGATGATGCAGGCCGCCGTCAGAAAGGCGGGGGGTCTGCGAACCGAGCGGCGGATGAGCCACGTCTACGCGCTCGACGTGCCGCACCATCCCAAGCCGCTCTTCATCACGGACGCGGCGGTCAACATCGCCCCCTCGCTCGATGACAAGCGCGACATCGTCCAGAACGCCATCGAGCTCTGCCACGCCCTCGGCATCCGGGAGCCGAAGGTCGCGATTCTCTCCGCCGTCGAGACCGTCAACGCGCGGATCGTCTCGACCGTCGATGCCGCCGCGCTCTGCAAGATGGCTGAGCGGGGCCAGATCACCGGTGGCATCGTCGACGGCCCCCTCGCCCTCGACAATGCGGTGTCGGGACCGGCGGCCGCGGCCAAGCACATCGTCTCACGGGTCGCGGGCGATGCCGACGTGCTCGTCGTGCCGGACCTCGTGTCGGGGAACATGCTGGCCAAGCAGTTGGTGCACCTCGCCGGCGCCGAGGCCGCCGGCCTGGTTCTGGGCGCGAGCGTGCCGATCGTCGTGACCAGCCGGTCCGAGGGCGAACCGTCCCGGGTGGCGTCATGCGCCATGGCGCGTCTCAGCGCGCCCCACCGCTGCATCGGGTCTGGCACCGTCCGTCGATCCGCCGACGGGACTTGATCCAGATCATGGCCCCGGCCGACGGCCGCGGCACTGGATCGACATGTCCGCCAGCCCGGTCCCCGCGGGGCCGCGGTCCGGTGCGGAGGATTCCCAAGCCAGACGGAGATTGCGATGTCCTCCCCCATCGACGAGCCCGACCCGTTCGACCCCTTCGGCATCGTCGCCGCGACGGACGAGTGGTGCGGCCTGCTGAAGGCTGCTGAGGAACTCCGGAACGTCGACGGGGAGATGATGGAGACGATGCTGGAGGCCGGGGCGCCCGGCCCGGCCTCCCTCCGGCTCGGGCGCCAGCACGAGGCGCCGCGGCATCGCGGACCCGCGGCGACGCCTGAGCCTCGACCCCGTCGCCAGGCAGCGGCAACAGCTCGCGGCCATGCGGGCCCTTGAGGCGGGCTGCTCGGACTGTACGGAACGCAGCCGCTGCGCACGCGAACCGAGGGCGGGAACGCCACCCGGCGCCGACCGGGCGTTCTGTCCGAACGGCTCGCGCTTCGACCGGCGGCAGTCCGTTTAACCCGTCCGCTCGTCCGTCTCTCCGTCGCGGTGCCCCGGGCCGTGAGAGGCGGCAATGTGCCCGAACGCGCTCAGCTTTGGGCTTGCAACGGTCATCGCCGCGGCCCCGGTTTCGACAGCGGTCGGCTCGGTCCGCCGGCTCGGGGCAGGCCTCGTGTCACCGACGCACAGACGTATCGTACGCGGCTATCGCGAGCACCGGCATCGTCGCTGCGCCCGGCACCGAGGTCACGACCGCTGCCGTTGAAGGCCTCTGAGCCTTCTTGGGCGAACGGAGTGTCCGGTGCCTGTGGCCGGCTCCATTTGCCTTCTCGGGGAATCCGCGCGTCCGAACGCAGGCCTCGGGCGGTGCTTCGATGCTCACAGCGCCCGATGCCGATCCGCTTGGACGTTGACGCGGATCAACGCCCGGCCGGCCGACCATCGGGAGACTGGGACGGGGCGGACCAGACCGGGCTTTCAGATGGCATGCGATCAACCCCACGGCAGCCCCAGGACGGCCTGCGATCCGGCCGTGGCGCCTCACGGTCCCGAACGCCCGATAATCGCGCACGGATCCGCCCGGCAGGACATCGGGGCCGCGCCTTGGAACCCGCGCACCGCACCCCGTTCGACGCTGGCTGGGAAGGAGGGCGCCCATGCCGTGCCGAGCGAGGACGTTCCAGAGATGTTCGGAACGTGCCAGAGCGCGGGCCTGACGGACGCGGAGGCCCGGCGACGGCTCGCCCGCTTCGGCCCGAACGTGATTGCCACGAAGGAGAAGGCCGGCACGCTTGCCCTGCTCCTGAACCAGTTCATGAGCCCGGTCGTCTCCCTGCTCGCCGCGGCGGGTGCGCTCTCGCTCTACTTCGGCGACTGGCAGGAGGCGACCGCGATCATCGCGGTGCTGGCCATCAACACCGGCCTTGGCTTCTCGACCGAACTGAGGGCGGCGCGGTCCGTCGAGGGATTGCGGGCGCTCGGGACGCGCTCGGCCCGCGTGCGCCGCGACGGGCACGCACGGGTGCTTCCCGCAGAGGATCTCGTACCGGGGGATATCGTGTTGGTCGAAGGCGGCGATGCCGTCCCGGCCGACATCCGGCTGGTCGAGGCGTCGAACCTGGGCGCGGACGAGTCCACCCTCACGGGCGAGTCGGTGCCCGTGGACAAGGCGCCGGAGCCGGTCGCCCCGGACGCGCGGCTCGCCGAGCGCACCTGCATGCTGTTCCGCGGCACGCTGATCACGCGCGGCAGCGGCCTCGGTATCGTCGTGGCGACCGGCCTGGGAACCGAACTCGGCGCCGTCGCACGCCTCGTCGCGCAGGCCGAGCCGGACACCTCGCCCTTGGAGCGGCGCCTGGAGCGTCTGTCCCGCCAGATGGTCTGGGTGATCCTGGCGCTTGCCCTCGTCCTCGCGGGCCTCGGCGTGGCGACCGGCAAGGATCTCCGCCTCATGACCGAGGCCGGCATCGCGCTGGCGGTCGCGGCCATCCCGGAGGGCTTGCCGGTCGTCGCGACCCTGGCGCTGGCGCGAGGCATGTGGCGGATGGCGCGGCGGAATGCGTTGATCGAGCGCCTGTCGGCCGTCGAGACCCTCGGCGCCACCACGGTGATCCTCACCGACAAGACGGGCACGCTCACCGAGAACCGCATGACGGTGCGGTGGCTGTTGGTGCCGTCGGGCGAGGCCGACCTGACCGATCCGGGCTCCGCCGCCGCCGAGACCGGACGGTTGCTTCGCGTCGCGGTCCTCTGCAACGACGCCTCCCTGGGGCAGGATTCCCAGCAGGGCAGCGGCGACCCGATGGAACAGGCGCTGCTGCGGGCGGGTCGCGCCGTCAGGCTCGACCGCGCGGCACTCCTGCGCGACCGGCCGCTCGTGGGGAAGCACGCCTTCGATGCGGGCACCCGCATGATGGCCACCGTCCATGCCGTCGAACCGGGCCACTGGGTGGCGGTCAAGGGGGCCCCGGAGGCCGTTCTGGCCGCCTCGCGCTCGGTCGGTGGCGCGGAGCGGGACGTCCCGCTGGACGACGGCGCCCGGGACCTGTGGCGGCGTCGCGTCGAAGACCTGGCCGCGCGGGGCCTGCGGGTCATTGCCTGCGCGGAGAGGTCGGGGGGCGCTGCGGGGGGGCATCCCTTCCGGGACCTCACGTTCCTCGGTCTGGTCGGGCTGGAAGACCCCGCCAGGTCGGACGTTCCGGAGGCTCTGGCCGCCTGCCGCGCCGCGGGCATTCGCGTGGTCATGGTGACCGGCGACCACGCCGTCACGGCCCTCAGCATCGCGCGCGCGGTCGGGCTCGCCGGCCGCGGGGACCGCGTCGTCGAGGGCGGCAGCACCGGCGAGATCCCGGGCCGCCTGGACGAGGTCGCGGTCTTCGCGCGGGTGAGCCCCGCCGAGAAACTGTCCCTGGTCAGGGCGTACCAGGCGAAGGGCGAGATCGTCGCCATGACGGGCGACGGCGTCAACGACGCGCCGGCGCTGAAGCAGGCGGATATCGGCGTGGCGATGGGGCGGAGGGGGACGGACGTGGCGCGTGAGGCGGCTGCCATGATCCTCATGGACGACGCCTTCCCGACCATCGTGGGCGCGATCCGCGAGGGTCGGATCATCTTCGACAACATCCGCCGCTTCGCCGCCTATCTCCTCGCCTGCAACCTGAGCGAGGTGATGATCGTCGGACTCGCCATCGTCTCCGCCCTGCCGCTCCCCATCCAGCCGTTGCAGATCCTCTACCTCAACGTCGTGACCGACGTCTTCCCGGCCTTCGCCCTGGCGATGTGCGAGGGACGGGACGACATCCTCGCACGACCGCCGCGCGACCCGCGCGAGCCCATCCTCGGACGTCCCCAATGGGTGCGGATCGTCCTGCACGCCGCCGTTCTGACGGTCGCGACCTTCGCGGGGCTGGCGGTCGCCGAATCCTGGTTCGGCCTCGACCGGGCCTCCAGCGTGACCGTGACCTTCCTGACCCTCGCCTTCGCGCAACTCTGGCAGGTCTTCAACATGCGGGCCTCCGGCGCGAAGCCATTTCGCAACGAGGTGACGCGCAACCCCTGGGTCTGGGCCGCCCTCCTTCTCTGCACGGTGCTGCTCGTCGGCCCGGCTTACGTGCCCGCGGCCGGGAAGGTGCTCGGCCTCGTGCCGCCCGACGCGACCATGTGGGCGATCATCCTCGGCGCGAGCGTCGCCCCGCTCCTGCTCGTCCAGGTCGGGACGATGGCCAGGGGCGCCCGCGGACCCGTCGGCAGGACATGACGGCCGCCGTCCCGGCGCGATGCCCAGGCGACCCGACCGGCCGGCGTTGCGATGGATCAACGCGGGACCGAACCGCGGTGCGAAACTGGGTCCGTCAAAACGCCCGGAGCCCCGCATGTCCCGTCCGCTCTCATCCCCGCACGCCGAGATCCGCGATGTTCTCGTGTGCCTCACCGAGGAGGGCCGCGGCGACGAGGCCGAAACCGCTCTGGCTTACGGACTTTCGCTCGCCGCCGCGACGCGCGCCCACCTCACCGTCCAATCCGCGGCACGGCGCCTGGCCGTGGTCGCCGGCGGGGCGTGGGGGTTCGTGAACGACCTCGTGGCGACCGAAAACAGGCGGCTGCGCGGCCTCGCGCAGGCCCTGGCCGAATGCGCCGTGGCGGACGCCGCCAGCGTGGGCGTGACCTGCATGGCCGAGGCGCCTTACCTTGCCTACACGGACCTGGTCGCGCGCCTCACCGCCCGCGCGCGGCTCGCGGACCTGACCGTCCTCGATGCCGAGGCGAGGGAGCTCGATCTCGACCGCGACCTCATCGACGGGATCCTCTTCCGGAGCGGGCGACCGCTCCTCGTGGTTCCGCCCGGCTACGAGACCTACGCCGCGCGGCGGATCCTCGTCGCCTGGGACGGCAGCGCCCGGGCGGCCCGGGCGGCGAACGACGCGCTGCCGTTCCTGCGCGCGGCGGAGCTGGTGGAAGTCGTGTCCGTCGTCGGGGAGAAGGACCTCTCGACCTCCGCGGCCGGCGCCGAGTTCGCCCCGCACCTCGCGCGGCATGGCGTGACGGTTTCCGCGGTCGACGTGCCGGTCGTCGGCGACGTCGCCGAGACGCTCAGGGTCCGGGCCGGCGAGATCGGCGCCGACATGCTGGTGATGGGCGCCTACCGGCATTCGCGCCTCCAGGAGTGGTTCCTCGGCGGCGTGACGCAGTCCCTCCTCAAGCGCAGCCCCTTGCCTCTGTACCTGTCCCACTGACCGGGGCGCCTCCGGCGGCCGCAAGCAGGGCCCCACGCAGGACGGCAGGGATCGCGGAAGCCGGCATGGACTCGAACGAGGTCGCAGCAAGCCATCGCGCTGGGGATGGGTGGGCACGCGATCTCGCGCGCATCGCCGGCTCGGCCGGCTCGGCCGTCCTCTCCGCGGCCGGTCGCGCACCGAGATGGAAGGGGGGATCGCCTGTCACCGGTGCGGATCTCGCCGCCGAGCGCGCCATCGGCGGCCGACTTTCGGAGCAATTCCCGGGACTGCCCATCGTCTCCGAGGAGCGGATTGCCGCGGGGGACATCCCGGCGACGGGGCCGCGCTTCGCGCTCGTCGCCCCCGGGACGGCACATCGCGCGCCGGCGCTCGGTCGTCGAGACGTCGAGGTCCGGGACGTGCACCGGCCGCTTCAGCTTGAAGACGCGTCCGTTGCGGCGAAACACCGCGGAGATGTGCGTGCGCAGGCGGTCGACCGTTCGACCGGGCTGCCGTTCGGCCTCTCCAATGCCCCGCCGTCAGTGCGTCGGTGCCGGCTGCACGGAGCCGCGATCGCCCGAGCCGCTCTTACCTGCCTTCTTGCCTGCACGCACGATCAGTGCCGCGAAGGCTGAACGCCGAATCTTCTTCTTGGAGACCTTTGGCCAGCGCTCGCGAACGGCCGCAATCAAGTCCTTGGCCTTCATCCCGGGTTTCACGACCTTCACGATCCTCCGGCTGATAGTCGATGTTGATGGCATGATTGGCGCTCCGTTCAACTGGTCGATGTTTCTTCGAGGCGAATTCTTCTTCGTTGATCTGTGTCAAGCCATGCCTGAACGTCGCGTGCGGCTCATGCCTTGCGGCGAGGAACCGGTCAGTCCTCGACGACCCGGCGAAGGCGCGCACGGCGCAGGCTGACCTGACGTCCGCCGGCACGCAGCAGGGCGCCGGCCTCCTCGAGCTGCGACAGGGTCCGCGACACGGTCTCGATGGTCAGGCCCAGGTAGTCGGCGATGTCGCGCCGCGTCATCGGGAGCAGGAACGTCCCGGTGCCGCCGAGCCGTTCGTCGACCTCGATCAGGAACGTCGCCACCCGTTCCACGGCGGAGCGGCGGCCGAGAAGCAACATGTGGTCCTGGGCGTGACGCAAGCCACGGGTGGCCATGTTCCAGAGGTGGCAGGCGACCTCGGCGTTGCGGGTGGCGGCGCGCTGTATCCCCAGGCGCCGGAAGATCAGGACCTTCGTGTCCGAGAGGGCCTCGGCCGAGTGCCGGTGGGTCTGGCCCTGCTCGAAGCCGAACAGGTCGCCGGGCAGGTGGAAACCGGTGATCTGGCGCCGACCGTCGCTGAGGACCTTGTGGGTTCGGACCGCGCCGTCGGTCACCCGGTAGACGAACTCGGCGTCCTCGCCCTCACCGTAGATCTCCTCCTCGCGGCCATAGGCAAACGGTGTTCCGACGATCTCGGGGCAACCCGCGAAGAGGACGCCCTCGCGGCCGATGGCAACCGGGACGTTCGCGGGGGTGAACGACGGAATGGGTCGCGTCATCTCTGTGGCCATGGATCGACTCCTCGTCCGGATCGGATGAGGGGGAAGTTGGCCGCGCCGTCGCCGGAGGGAAATTCCGGCCCGTTTCGTAAGGGCCCCTGCGTAAGGGCAATTACGTAGGTCCGGGGGTCGACCGTCATCCCCCGCCGATCGCCACGGCCATCCATCCGCCGGCATGGTCGGGCGCCATGAGCAGGCCGAAGCGGGCCGCGAGCAGGGACCCGACGGCGGTGGCGAGCGCGTAGGCCATCACCGCGAGGACGAACGTCAGGCCATCGGCGTGATGGCGCAGAGCGTGGATCGAGGCGCAGCCGGAGGTGAACGCCGCAGCGAGGAGGATCGCGAGGGGATCGGACGGCATGACCGTGGTTCGCAGCAATCGGGAGCCCTGGAGCTTCGGGGCTGCGCCGGCCGTGACGGCGCGGCGCAGCCGCTGTTTGACGAACACGCTCCGGTCAGACGGAGCGCGCCTCGGGCGACCGGTACAGCCGCCAGAGTTCAGACCCGGACAGGACGAAAACGGCGAGGCCGATGACCACGTGGGCGCCCGCGACGACCTTCAGCTCCGCGAAGCCCAGCACCCAGGGCGCCGCGGCCACCCAGAGACCGACGGCGAGGTTGAGGTATTCCTCCCAGTCGTAGGACTGGCTGAGCGCAAGCATGGCGATGACGGCGATCGCGGCGCCGCAGATGAAGGCATTTCGCGCTGCGACCGTTTCGCTGCCCAGCTCCAGGTACCAGGGGGCCAGGAACAGGGTGATGCCCAGAAAGACGTTGAGGCCGTTCAAGACCGCGTCCTCGGCTCGGTTCTCGATGGTGCGCATCGACTTCTCCTCGCGAGCAAGGCGCCCGGGAGTCGGGGCCGACCGGACGCCGAGCGACGGACGTCCCGTCGCTTCCACGCGAGGACGATCGTCGCGCGATGGGTCTGCGGCCTTGACCCAAATCAACAGAGGTCCGGTCTCGGCAGCATGAGAACTGCCGAAGATTGGTAAAGCCGTCGCTTGATCTCCAGAACGACGATGCATCCCTCGATGTTTGATTTGGGTCAAGGTCTTTGCCGTGGGCCGGCGCACCCTGCGCCCCTTCGCCAGACAAGGAGATCGCGATGCGTTCCGGACACACGCCGCACCTGCATGCCCATGACCCCAAGGACGCCGCCGAGGCGATGGGGGCTGGCTTGGCCGCCTGGCGCACCCTCGCCGTCGACGTGCCGTTGCGTCTCGCGGCCGAGACGATGCGCTTCACGGGCCGTCGCCTTCAGGCCCAGGCGGACCACCTCGTCGGGCTGGCGCGGTGCGGCTCGCTCCAGGAGGTCGTCGCGCTCCAGGCGGCGTTCGTGACCCGTGGCCTGACCGACGACCGGCAGGAGGCGACGACCCTGTCGCACGACGTCACGGAGACCGCCTTCGCCAAGGCGGCGTGACACGGGCGTCCGCCGACCGGCCAATGGCTCCGGCGGGCTTCTCCCGAGACCCTGAAGCGCTGTTGGCAGGACGGGCTCCGATGCCGGGCAGACCATGCCGCCCCCAGATCTACCGCATCTTCCAGCACCGGCATGCGCCGGGGCTGTGTTGCGCCGTCCGCGAGGACCTGTCGATCCCGTCCTTCGTCGGGGCCCAGGGCTGGAACTTCGGCGCCGAGGTCCGCGAGACCGGAAGCCTGCCGTTCGGCTTCCAACCCGCACCGGCGCGCGAGGCCAGTGCCGCGTTCGGATATTACCTGTTTCATCATCCCTGCGAGACCCTGTCGGCTCGCTACTCCCGTCCCTGGGGCGGCGAGGGGGCCGAGCCGGATCGTTGCAGGCCGTGAGCGGCCGACGCCCTCACCGCCCCTCCGCGCTGTCGGGCGCCAGGTGCGCCAGGACCGGCGGCTCCCCCACGCGTTCCGTCCTTGCCGGGCCTCGCAGCCGCGTCAGGCTAGGCCGGCCAGCACGGACCATCGCACCAGCTCCTGCAGGCTGGCCGCCTGGGTCTTGGCCATGAGCTTGGCCCTGTAGATCTCGACGGTCCGCGGGCTGATGTCGAGGGTGCGGCCGATGTCCTTGCTGGAGCCGCCCGCGACGAGTTGGTCCATCACCTGACGCTCGCGGTCGCTCAGGGTGCCGACCCGTCGGACGAACTCGTCGAGGGTGGGATCGACGACCTTGGCCGCTCCGCCCCGGTTCAGGGCGGAGCGCAGCGCCTGCACCAACGCTTCGTCGTCGAACGGCTTCTCGATGAAGTCGCAGGCCCCGAGCTTCATCGCCTCCACCGCGAGCTGCACGTCCCCGTGCCCCGTCATCACCACCACGGGGAGGGTATGGCCGCAGGCCCGCAGGCGGCGCAGCAGCTCGAGCCCGTCGACGCCGGGCATGCGGATGTCGGTCAGGACGCACCCGCGGGCCGGCTTGACCAGCGTGTCGAGGAGGTCCGTCGCGGCCTCGTAGAGCGCGATCTCGAAGCCCGCGGTGTCGAGCAGGAAGCCGACCGAATCCCGCATCGCCGGGTCATCGTCGACCACGTGCACGAGGCTATGGGCCATGGATGGCATCTCCCTCCGGGGCGGTCGCCAGGGTCAGGCGAAACGTCGCCCCGCCGGCCGCGTTGCGCTCGACCGTGAGGCGGCCGCCATGCGCCTCGATGATGGTGCGGCAGATCGAGAGGCCGACGCCCATCCCGCTGGCCTTCGTGGTCACGAAGGGCTGGAACAGCCTGTCGGCGACCTCGTCCGCGATGCCGGGGCCGGTGTCCGCCACCGTGATCTCGACCGCCTCGGCGGAGAGCGCATGGGCGTCGACGGCCAGTTCGCGCCGTTCGCTGTGCTGCATGGCCTCGCGCGCGTTGCGCATCAGGTTGACCAGGACCTGCTGGACCTGCACCCGGTCCGCCAGAACGGCCTTCAGGCCGGGGGCCACGCGGAGGCGGGCGACGAGGCCCTGCTCCCGGGCGCCGACCAGGGCCAGGGCGCCCGCCTCCTCGATCAGCCGCGAGACCGACTCGAGGCGGCGTTCGGTCTCGCCGCGGGTGACGAACTCCCTCAGGCGGCGGATGATCTGCCCGGCCCGCAGGGCCTGCTCGGCGGTCTTGTCGAGAACCTCGATGGTCTTGGCAATGGCTTCGGGACCCGGGTTCGCGAGCAGGCGACGGCAGCCCTTGGTGTAGTTGGCGATGGCGCCGAGCGGCTGGTTCAGCTCGTGGGCCAGGGTGGATGCCATCTCGCCCATGGCGCTCAGGCGCGAGATGTGGACGAGTTCGGATTGCAGTTCCTGCAGCCGTGCCTGGATCCTCTGTTGCTCGGTCAGGTCGTTGATGAAGCCGGTGAAGAAGACCTGCTCGCCCGAGCGCATCTCACCGATGGCGAGCTCCATCGGGAAGGTCGTGCCGTCCGCCCGCTGGCCCGTCACGACCCGATGGATGCCGATGATGCGGCGCTCCCGGGTTCGGCGGTAGTGGTCGAGGTAGCCATCGTGCTCGCCGCGCATCGGCTCCGGCATCAGCATGCGGACGTTGCGCCCGATGGTCTCGGCGGCCGCGTATCCGAAGAGGCGCTCGGCCGCCGTGCTGAAGGAGGTGATGAGGCCGGCCTCGTCGATGACGACCATGGCCTCGGGCACCGTGTCGAGGATCGAGCGCAGGTGCGCCTCGCGGGCGCGCAGGTCCGCCTCGGCCTTCTTCTGCTCGTGGATGCTGAGGACGACGCCCCGGTGACGCACCGGTCGGCCCTCTGCGTCGCGGTTCACCTGCCCGCACGAGCGCAGCCAGCAGACCTGACCGTCCGGCCGCACAACCCGGTAGTCGACCTCGTAGCTCCCGCCATCCCGCAGGGCCCCCTGGATGGCATCGGCCCGCGCCTGGCGGTCATCGGGGTGCACCAGGGCCTGGGAGGCCGTGAAGGTGGTCAGTCGCTCCGGCGGAACGCCGAAGAGCCGGGCGCAGGTCGGCGAGACCGTGACGCGGCCGGTCGGGATATCCAGAGACCAGATGCAGACGCCCACGTCGTCCAGGGTCTGCCGGAGTTCGTCGACGGTCAGCGTGCCGTCGCCCAGATGGCCGAGGGACATCGAGCCGATGGGGTTCGTCATCGTTCGCCCCCTTCGGCGCTGGCTATTCCAGGGCTCCAAAGAACAATCTCTGCAACCAGTCCGTTCAAGGACGTCACGTGATGGACGCTTCCACGAACAGCAACATCTTCGGCCAACATCATGGCCCGCAGATCAATGGCCGGCGATTGATGCGGTTTCTATCACTGAAGATAGTCGATGGATACCGCGCAACTGCTGGCCGCGGCTAAGCATCTTGTGGCGAAGGGGGCGTTTGAGGTGGATCAAGGCGGCTGGGTCGCAACGGGACGAACACGGGACCCAGCAGAACTTGGAGACGCCCCATGGCGAAGCCCCCCTCATCCCCGCTCGCAGCCATTCGCGACATCCTCGTCGGCACGACCGTCGAGACCGCGTACGAGGAACCCTCGAGCGCCATCGGTTACGGCCTGACGCTCGCGAAAGCCGCCGGCGCCCACCTCACGGTCCAATCCGCCTCGTGGTGCCTCTCGGGCGACGATGCCTGGCTCGGCAGTTTCGATCTCGACGACGACGGGGTCGCGCGCATCGACCGGCGCCTCGATGCGATGGCCCGTTCCGTCGCGGACCGTGCGGCCGGGGACGCGGCGCAGGCGGGCGTGCTCTGCACGACGCAGACGCCGAGCCTGCCTTACCCGGACGTCGTCGGTCGGCTGGTGGCTCAGGCCAGCCTGCATGACCTGACCGTCCTGGATGCGGGACCGCGGACCTACGATCTGGATCGCGAGGTGATCGAGAAAGCCCTCCTCGCAAGTGGTCGTCCGGTCATCGCAGTGCCGCCGGGACACGACGCCTTCACCGGTCGGAAGATCATCGTGGCCTGGGACGGCAGTGCGCAGGCGGCGCGGGCGGCCAACGACGCGATGCCGTTCCTCTGCGCGGCGGACGCCGTCGAGATCGTCTGCGTCGCCGGCACAGAAGAACTCTACACATCGGTTCCGGGTGCCGAGTTCGCGCCTCACCTCGCGCGCCACGGCGTGACCGTCAGCGTCGTCGACGTCCCGGTGGTGGGGGACACCGCGGAGACGCTTCGCAACCAGGCGACGATGTTTCACGCCGACATGATCGTGATGGGGGCGTACGGCCATTCCCGCGTCCGCGAGTTCTTCTTCGGTGGCGTCACGCGCGCCCTCCTGAGAAGCAGCCCGGCCCCCCTGCTCCTCGCGCACTGACGAGGGGAGGTTCGGTCACGAGACCGAGCCGCCGATACCGCGTTCCCGTTGCGGCCGTCCGGGTCGCACGGCCCAACACCCCGTCCCGTCCGCGATCCCGCCGTGGCGCGGGAGGCGCCTTGGGACGAAAACGACCCGCGCGCCGTGACGGATGCCGGGGGCTGTGGCGAGACCCCTTCGAAGCGGCGCGGGGCCTTCACCGGGGGGCGCGCGCAAACTCCCGCATGAACGCCAGGAGCCGTCGCAGATGGTGGCGGTCGGGTTCCGGCCGCGAGCCCGTCGCGAGGGCGCCGATCAAACCGTCGACGAAGAGAGACCCGCCCGAATAGGCGATCGACCAGTCGGCGAAGTCACGCCGCGGGGCGTCTCGGTCCTGCACCACGTGGACTTGCGTATGCCGCCGGTCGCGGCGGATGCTCTCCATCAGTTCGTCGATGGCGGCGCGCGAGCCTTCCAGGATCTGGGCGAAGCGTCCGTCGGTCGCGATCAGCGCGCCGGTGACGTTCAGCCGAACGTTCCTGACATGGGCGGCGTCCACGATGTCCCGGATGTCCGCTTCCGTCGCCTGCCTGCGACTGACGTAGAGAAAGGATCGCTCCATGGGCTTCTTCGACCTTCGTCTTCGTCCACCGGCCGGATCGCCATCCCGGGGAGGACTGTCATCGCCTCAGGGTCTTCAGATACGCGGTGAGGTCGTCGGCATAGGAGGGATCGAGCTGAAACGCGGGCATGGCCGGGTGACGTCGCTCGACACCCTCGACCAGGATGTCGGCGAGATCATCGATGGGAAAGCGGCGGGCGAGCGTTCGAAACGCCGGCGCCTCGGGCATCGGGCTGACTCCCCGAGAGCCGATGCCATGGCATCGCGCGCAGGTCGCGCGGGCCAACGCCTTGCCGCGTGAGGCCGATCCGTCACGGGCCGTGGCGGGGGGCGCGACGAGCCCGAACAGCGCGACCGATGCGAGGACGAGCGCGCGGCGCATCAGTGGCTCATCAGGCAGCAGACGGGTGCCGTCTGCAGGATGGCGTGGGTCATGCCGCCGAAGATCCATTCCCGAAGGCGCGAATGTCCATAGGCTCCCAGGACGATCAGGTCGGCGTATTCCCGGCGTGCGAAGCGCAGGATCTCGTCGGCTTCGACCGACCGGCTTCCGAACAGGGCATGGGTGGTGGCATTCACGTCGTGGCGCGACAGGTGGGCCGCCACCTCCTCGATTCCCTGGAATTGCGTCTCCTGTCCGACCGAGACGAGGTAGACGTGGTCCGCCTGTCGCAGGAAAGGCAGCGCCGCCGTGACGGCCCGCCGGGCCTCGAGGGTGTCCTTCCAGGCGACGACGATGCGGTCGGCGCCCAGGTGCTCGATCCCCGGGGGAACGATCAGGACCGGACGTCCCGCCTCCATCAGCAACGGGCCGGGCAGCACCGTCATCGCGCCCGGCACGGCATCGGCCGGGCCATGGCGCCCGACCAACACGAGATCCGCCGCGCGGGCCTCCCGGGCGAGGTTGGCCGTGGGATGTCCCTCGGTGAACCGCCAGTCGGTGCGGAGGCCCTCGCGGGCATGGCGCAGGAACAGGTCCCGGACCCGGGCGGCCTCGTCGCGCGATCGGCGTTCCTCGGCCGCGCGCAGGATCCCGTCCGCCTGCATGTTGGCGAATGCGGACGGTCCGGGGATCGGCCGGGCCGCCACGCCGGTCAGGTCGGCCTCGAAGCGCCGCGCCAGGCCGGCGGCGAGACGGACGCGGTCGGCGGAACCGCGATCCAGGTCCACGGATACCAGGATGTGCGCGTAACCCACGGCCGCCTCCCCGAGCCGCCGAGCCCGGCGGAAGGGCAATCTGGCTCGGCCCGGCTCCGCCGGCCTTGATCCATCTCAAGGGACGGCACGAGGCCGCTGGGCCGGGCGCGCGGATTCGTCGGCATCGGATGCCGGGGCGGTCATCGGACCACCGAGCGCCCGCATGGCGTTGAGGATGACGGCGACGTCGATGACCTCCTGCAACAGGGCGCCCCGCAGCGGCGTCAGGTAGCCGAGGGCCGCCGCGACCATGCCGGCGAGCGACAGGCCGAGGCCGACCAGCACGCTTTGGAGCGCGATGGCCCGGGCCCGCCGGGCGATGCGGATCGCATCCGGAAGCGGCGCGAGGCTGTCGATCAGCAGGACGACGTCCGCCGCCTCGGCCGCCGCGGCCGCGCCCCTGGCGCCGAGCGCGACCCCGAGATCGGCGGCCGCCAGGGCGGGCGCGTCGTTGACGCCGTCCCCCACCATCATCACCAACCCCTGGCCCCGTTCGCGCGCCACGACCTGCGTCTTCCCCGCAGGATCGAGATCGGCCGCCAGGGCATCGATGGGCAGGCCCGCGATCAGCGCCTGCGCGACGCTGCGCCGGTCTCCGGTCGCGAGCACCACGCGCCGGATGCCGCAGCGGCGCAGGTCCGCGAGCGTCCGTCCGCCATCCGTTCGTACCGGGTCGGCGAAGCTCAGGATCGCGGCGGGCCTGCCGTCCACGGCCACCAGCACCGTCGCGGCCACGGCATCCGCGTTCCGGACGGCGTCCGTCTCCGGGAAGGGGATGCCGTGCGCCCGCATCGTGCGGGGTCCGCCGACCCTCACGGGCCGCCCCGCGACGAGGCCCGACACGCCCTCGCCCGGGACTTCGGCCACCTGCGTCGGCTGCGTCAGCGTAAGGCCGCGGGCGAGGGCCGCATCGACCAGGGCACGGGCCGTCGGATGGCCGGAGGCTTGGTCGAGGGAGGCGGCCAGCCTCAGGACATCCTGCTCCGCGACGGGACCGAGGCGATCCACGGCCGTCAGCCGCGCCGTCCCGTGGGTCAGCGTCCCGGTCTTGTCGACCACCAGGACGCGCACCCGCGCCAGCTTCTCCAGGGCGCCGCCGCCCTTGATGATGACGCCGATGCCGGCCGCCCGCGACAGACCGGAGATCAGGGCAACGGGCACCGCGAGGATGAGCGGGCAGGGCGTGGCGACGACCAGCACCGCGAGGGCCCGCAGGGGATCGCCCGTGGCAGCCCAGGCGCCCCCGGCCAGCATCAGGGTCAGGCCGAGGAAGGCCAGGCCGTAGCGGTCGGCGAGGCGCGCCATCGGCGCCTTCTGGGTTCGGGCGGCCTCGACGAGCCGGACGATCCCCGCATAGGTGCTCTCGGCGGCCCGGCGCTCGGCCAGGAGCGTGAAGGGCGCCCCGACATTGACCGTGCCGCTCAGCACGGACGCGTTCGCTTCGAACGTGACCGGCAGGGCCTCGCCGGTGAGCGTCGCCTGATCGAGGATGGCCCGGCCCGCGGCGACGCGGCCGTCCACCGGCAGGACGTCGCCCACGCGCACGAGGATGCGGTCGCCCGGGGCCAGGGTCTCGATAGGGACTTCCCTCACGCCGCTCGAGGCCTCGCGGAGGGCGGAGCGTGGCTGCCGGGCGAGCAGCGCCGTCATGGCCCGCCCGGCGCGTCCGGAGGCGTAGGCTTCCAGGGATTGGCCACCGGCATACATGAGGGCGATGACGACGCCGGCCAGCGGCTGCGACAGGGCGAGCGCGCCGCCCATCGACAGCAGGGCGACGAGGTCGAGCCCGACGTCGCCGCGCGCCAGGCTGGTCACGACCTGGAGCGCGAGGACGGCAAGGACCGCCAGCGTCGGAAGCGTCCACGCCCAGGCCGCGATGTCCGGGCGACCGAGCGCTTCGGCGGACAGGCCGGCGCAGAGGCCGGCGAGCGGAAGGACGGCCAGCCCTCCGCGCAGGCCCGTCAGCCAGCCGAGGCCCGCCGGCGCGCGCGAAGTCCTGGGGTCAACGGCCGCGGTCGTCATTCTCAGGGTCGCTTCCGGCTGTCGGGGGCCTTCGGGGTGCGCCCGTGTCGACCGGGGAGCCTTGCGCTGGATCAACAGGCGCCCGTTGCGTCGACGGAGAGGGCCGAAGCCTCGCGACGGCGAGCGCTGCGTCGCCGCGCCGATCCCGCATCGCCCGCCGGGAAGAGTTTTTGGTGCCTTGATCCAGCGCAAGGTCGCGGCGTCGGCCCCCCGCCATCGTCGGGCGGATGGATCCGGGCACATCGCCCGGACGCCCGGAGATCCCGATGCCTTCCCTGACCCTGCCGAGCGCGGTGGACCTGGCCCGCACCCAGTTCGCCCTGACCGTCGTGTGGCACTTCCTGTTCCCGGCCTTCACCATCGGCCTGGCGAGTTTCCTGGCCGTCCTGGAGGGCCGCTGGCTGGCCACCGGCAAGGCCGTCTACCTCGATGTCTACCGCTACTGGCTCAAGGTCTTCGCCGTCGCCTTCGCCATGGGCGTCGTGTCGGGCCTGGTGATGTCCTACCAGTTCGGCACCAACTGGTCGGTCTTCGCCGACCGCACCGCGCCTGTCTGTCGTCAGATGATTTGGGACATTCAGCGGTGTTCAGGAGCGGAGGCTCTGGTCCATCTGGGGTGAGAGGTTAGGCAGCCTGCGCGTGATGGC
>NZ_LMNE01000021.1:0-36604 GCF_001423285.1 Methylobacterium sp. Leaf111
CCAGAACCCCAGGCCCAAACCCCGCCAATCGTCAGGAGATGCAAAAGCAAGCCGCCAACCCCGTTGGCCGCCCGCCGATGAACCGGGGTATACGGATCCCCGAATCTCCTGTCAACAGCCTTGTGACAGAAACACGACGTTCAGGCTGCGTCGCGCAGGCCTTCGAGGAACCGACGTGCCTCCTCGGCCGGGAGGGGGCGTCCGAGGAGGAAGCCCTGCGCCTCGGTGCAGCCTTCCTGGCGCACCCGCGCCATCTGCTCTTCCGTCTCGATTCCCTCGGCGGTGATGCTGGCGCCGAGCTGGGTGCCGAGGTCGACCACCGCCCGTACGATCGCGGCGGTGCCGGGATCGGCGATCTCGCGGATGAAGGACCGGTCGATCTTGATCCGGTCGAAGGGGAAGCGGCGCAGGTAGCTCAGGGAGGAGTAGCCGGTGCCGAAATCGTCGAGGGCGATCCGGACCCCGAGAGCCCGCAGGCGGTGCAGGCAGGCGAGGACCGCCTCGGCATCCTGCATCAGCACGCTTTCGGTGATCTCCAGTTCCAGGCGCCGCGCCGGCAGCCCAGAGGCCGACAGGGCGGCGACCACGCTCTGCTCCAGGTTCGCTTGCCCGAACTGGACCGCCGAGACGTTGACCGCGATGCGCCGGTCCCCCGGCCAGGAGGCCGCCTCGGTGCAGGCCTCCCGGAGGGCCCAGCTTCCGAGCTGACGGATCAGCCCGGTCTCCTCCGCAAGGGGAATGAACGCTCCGGGCGCGATCATGCCCCGCACCGGATGCTGCCAGCGAAGCAGGGCCTCGAAGCCCTTCACGGCACCGCTGTCGAGGTGCAGGACCGGCTGGTAGTGCAGGCTGAAGCCGCCCGTGCGCACCGCCTCGCGCATCTCCAGCTCGAGGAGGTTGCGCTGGGTCGTCGCCGCATCCATGGCCGCCTCGTAGAAGCGATAGGTGTTCCGGCCGGCCGCCTTGGCCCGGTAGAGGGCGATGTCGGCGTTGCGGAACAGCGTGTCGGCGTCGGCGCCGTCCTGGGAGCCGAGGCCGATGCCGACGCTGACCCCGATCCCGACCCGGTGCCCGTCGAGGTCGACGGGCTGTTCCATCGCCTCGATGATGCGGCGCGCCGCGAGCCCCGCTTCCTGGGGATCGTCAAGGTCGGCCAGGATGATGGCGAATTCGTCGCCGCCCAGGCGCGCGACGGTGTCGCCCTCCCGAACCACGCTGCGCAGGCGGTCGGCCACCACGCGCAGGAGCGCGTCGCCGGCCGGATGACCGAGGGTGTCGTTGACGGCCTTGAAGCGATCGAGGTCGCAGGCCAGGACCGCGAAGCGGCCGCCCCGGCGATCGGCGCGGGCGAGGGCGTTGCTCAGGCCCTCCTTGAACAGGAGCCGGTTCGGCAGGCCGGTCAGCCCGTCATGCAGGGCCATATGGGCGATCCGGCCCTCCGCCAGCTTGCGCGCGGTGACATCCATCGTGAGCCCCACGATCTTCACCGGCTCGTTCGACTCCGGGTCGGTCACGACCCGGGCGAAGCTCTGGAGCCAGCGCGGCGGATCGCCTTCCGGCGCGGCCAGCCGGAACTCGCCGCTGTAGGATCCGCCCTCGGCGAGGCAGCGGTAGACCTGTCCGTACAGGACCGCGAGGTCGCCCGCATGGATGTGGCGGTCCCACGCGCCGATGCCGACCTCCACCGGCCTGTCGGCCGCGTGGCCCGCCGGCACCGGGAGGCCGTACATCCGCGCGCTATCGACGGAGTGCCGGACGGTGCCGCCCTTCAGGTCCCAGGACCAGAGTCCGGCCCCGGCCGATTCCTGCGCGAGCCGCAGGAGATTCGAGGTTTCCTCCAGGGCTTGGCGCGCCGTCACGATGTCGTCGATGTCGAGGGCCGTCCCGAGCAAGCCGACCATCACGCCGTCCTCCCGGATGGGCAGCATGACGAGCTTGTGCCAGCGATAGACGCCGTCGTGCCGGAGGAGGCGGCCTTCCATCTCGTAGGCATCCCCCAGCCGGCGGGCCTCGCTGAAGACCGCCTCCATCCGCGCGGCATCCTCCGGGTGATTGCGGGCGAGGCGGGCCTCCCGGCTGATGCCGATGGGTCCGTAGTAGTCCTCGAACCGCTGGTTGACGTAGGTGGCGGTGCCGTCGTGGAGGGAGACGACCCAGACGATCTGCGGCAGGGAATCGGCGAGCGCGCGGTACCGGGCCTCGCCCAGGCGCAGGGCCTGCTCGGCGGCGACGCGCTCGCTGACGTCGCGCGCGGCGGTGATGGTTTCGAAGGGCCGCCCCGCCTCGTCGCGCACGAGCCGCGTCTGCGCCTCCACCCAGATCCAGCGGCCATCGCGGTGGCGCAGGCGATGGGTGATGCGGCCCGTCTCGGTACGCCCGGCCCGGAACGCCTCGAGGAACGCGCGCGTGGCGGGCGCATCCTCGGGGTGGAGCGAGGCCTCCAGGGGCAGGCTCAGCATCTCCTCGGGGCTGTAGCCGAGGAGATCGCGGGCGGCCGGAGAGACGTACGTGCGGACGTTCGCGACGCTGCGCCGGACGATCATGTCGGAGACGGAATCCGCGAGGATGCGATACCGCCGCTCGCCCTCTCGGGTGCGGGCCTCCGCCGCCCGATGCTCCGTGACGTCGGTGAAGGTGTGCAGGATGCCACCGTCGGGCAGGGTCACACCCCGGACCTCGAGGGTGGTCCCGTCCGGACGCGGCCAGTCGATCCGCAGGGGCGTCCAGGCGCCGGTCGCATCGCGCAGGCGCGGCCGGCCGTCCTGGGCGGTCGGCATCGCCGAAAACTCGCCGCGCTCCGTCAGGTGCGCGAGGATGTCGGACAGGAGCGCCCCTTCGCACAGGATCGCCTCCGGCAGGTCCAGCAGTTGCAGGGCCCGCGGGTTGAGCAGCCGGACGCAGCCCTGCGCATCCATCATGATCAGGCCCTGGTCCATGGTCTCCAGGGTCGCGCGCAGGCGCAGGTCCTTCTCCCGCAGCTGCGCCTCGGAGGCAGCGAGGTCGGTGACGTCGAGGACGAGGCCGTAGAGCGCCGTGAGGCGGCCACCGGCATCGCGCTCCACCGCGCCCTGGACGATCACGTGACAGAGGCTGCCGTCCGGCCGGACAATGCGGGCCCGCCCCTGGTAGGCGGCGCCCTCGGGCCCGTCGCTCTCCAGAGCGTTGGCGATGCGGGCCGAGACCGCGGCCCGGTCGTCCGGATGGTAGTAGGCGAGGTGGTCGTCGAGGGAAATCTCGCCGCCGGGGGGCATCGGCCGCCCGAAGACACCGCATAGCCCCTCGGACCACGAGACGGTCCGGGCCCGCGCATGGATGCGCCAGTAGCCGATATGGGCGACGGACTCGGTCATCCGCTGGGCCTCGACCACGAGCTTGAGGTCGGCGGCCTTGGCGGCAAGGAGCACCTCTGTCCGCTGGCGCTCCGCTCGCTCGATCTGACTCGCGCGCTGCGCGACGGTGAGCCGGAGGTGGGCCTCGACGACGGTGCCGAGGTCGCGCAGTTGCGCCACGCGGGTCGCGTCGAAATCGTCGCGCGGAACCGTGTCGATGAGGCAGAGCGTGCCGAGGGGCAGGCCGTCCGACAGGGCGAGGGGTACGCCCGCGTAGAACCGGGCCCGCGGTCCCCCGGTGACCAGGGGGCTCGTCGCGAACTCGGCATCGTCCAGGATGTCGGGCAGGACCAGCACTGCGCCGGGCGCCCCCAGGATCGTCCGGTCGCAGAAGGCACCGGCCCGGGAGAGGGTGCCCCCCTCGGCGACACCGCATCGCGCCTTGAGCGTATAGGTCTCGCTGCCGGCAAGGTTCACGAGGGCGATGGGCACGCCGAACAGAGCGCAGGCTGTCCGGCAGACGGCATCGAGATGCGCCTCCGGCGTACACTCCAAGAGTCTCAGGTCGTTGAGGATGGCCAGACGCTGCGCCTCGACGCTGGAGCTCGGCACGACAACCCTTTCTCACCGACGCACAATCCACGGAAACGCCGCGATCCGCATCTCAGGACCCCGAAACCGGCAGCCCCCGCTGTCGATGACGGGTCCGAGCCGGCACAGGATGAACATCAACCGGTCTTGCGGACACCCGCGACGAAACCGCCCGATGCGAGACCATGCCGTGCCAGCCTTTCACTTTCCTTTATGCCCGCGACGTCTCGGCGACGGCCGTGCGTTCCTTGGTGGCGCACCGGCTCGTTTGTCCGGGAAGGCGGCGTTGCTCACCGTCGACGTCGGTTCTTCGCGAGACATCGGCGGCCGTCACGCCGGCAAAAGCAACCGGGCACTGAGACCGCCGAGATCCGAGCGCGTGAGGCGCAAGCCCCCGCCGTACAGCTCGGCGAGTTCCCGGGTGATCGAGAGACCGAAGCCGTGGCCGGGCACGCTCTCGTCGAGGCGTCCGCCGGGCCGCACGGCGCGGGCGGCCGCCTCCGCGTCCAACCCGGGACCGTCATCCGCCACGGTCACGGCAATTCCCGCCTCCGTGGCGGCGGCCGAGACCCGGACGCGACCGCGGCTCCACTGGCAGGCATTGTCGATGAGGTTGCCGAGCATCTCGTCGATGTCCTGCGGATCGCAGGCCACCGCGAGGCCGGCCGGCAGGTCGAGCTCAAGGGCGAGGCGCTTCTCGGCGTAGAGGCGCCCGAAGGTGGTCCGCAGGTCGGCGAGGGGACCGGCGAGTTCGGTCCGGGTGCGGGTCGCGCCGCCCAACGCGGCGGCCCGGGCGCGCCGCAGGTGGTGGCGCACCTGCCGGTCCATGGCGCCGGCGAGCTCGGCGAGGCGACCATCCGGGTCGCGGGTTCGGTCCGAGAGGGCGAGGGTCAGGGTGGCGAGGGGCGTCTTCAGGCCGTGGGCGAGGTTCGCCACGTGGGTGCGGGCCCGTTCGAGGTTTGCGGCGTTCTGGTCGAGGAGGGCGTTCACCTCGCCCACCAGGGGACGGATCTCGGCGGGCTGCGGGCAGGGAATCCGGGGCCGGCGTCCGGCCCGGACCTCGGCGATGTCCCGGCGCAGCTGCTCCAGGGGCCGCAGGCCGAGGCGGACCTGCAGGACGGTGCCGGCCACCAGGCAGAGACCGAGGATCCCCAGGATGGCCGCGAGGGTCAGACCGGCCTCGCGCAAGGGTCCGTTCAGGGCCTTGGCCGGGGCCGTGGCGATGAGGAGGGCCGGCGGCGTGTCCCCCTGGGCGGGCAGGACCTGGATGCGCAGGATCAGGGCTTCGCCCCAGGGGCCGGTGCCGTCGCCCGGCTGGGGGCGGTCCGGGTCCCGGTCACGGGGTGGCCGGGCCGAGCCGGGGCCGCCCGGGATCGAGCCGCCCAGGGCGGACGGGTCCGGCAGGCGCAGGTTGCGCGCCTCCAGGGATTCCCCCTGGAGGGACTCGGCCCGCAAGGTCCTGCCCCCCTGGCGAACCTGCCAGTACCAGCCGGAACGCGGGCGGTCGAAGGGCGGCCCGTCCAGGGCACGATGGAGGCGCAGGCGGTCGCCGGGGCCGCGCTCCAGGCTCGACGCCAGGGCGACGAGCTGGCTGTCGAGGCGGCTGTCGAGCTGGGTCCGGACGAAGCGGTGCAGGACGAGCCCGATGGCGAGGCCGGCGACCAGCAGGGCCACGGTGACGAGGCCGAGGGCGGCCAGGAGCAGGCGCCGCTGCAGGGAGCCGAGATGGAGGAGCCCGACGGGCTTCGGGGGCGGACCGGGCCGGTCGGACGGCGCGGGCTTGGCCGGCGGTTCGTGCCCAACCGCGCCGGCGTGCCCGGCAGGAGGCTTCGTCGGGGTCACGCGGGATCGCCCGGGAGCAGGCGATAACCGTGGCCACGCACCCCCTCGATCCGGGCGGGGGCGATCTTGCGGCGCAGGCGGGTGATGATGACCTCGACCGAGTTCGAATCGACGTCGGCGTCGCCGTCATAGACCCGCTCGATGAGCTGGCTGCGCGGCATCACCCCGTCCTTGTGCAGGATCAGGCATGACAGGACGCGCCATTCGAGGCCGGTGAGCTTCAGGGGCAGGCCGTCGCGCTCGAAGATGCCCAGGCCGGATTCGTAGGAGAGGGGACCGCAGGTGACGCGGGACGCCCCGTGCGCGGTCGCCCGGCGCACCAGAGCACGCAGGCGGATCACCAGCTCCTCGACCCGGAACGGCTTGACCAGGAAGTCGTCGGCCCCCGCCTTGAAGCCCGCGACCTTGTCGCTCCAGCCGTCCCGCGCCGTGAGGACGAGGACCGGCACGGTTCGGCCAGCCGCCCGCCAGGCCTGGAGGACGGTGAGCCCGTCGCGCCTGGGCAGGCCGAGATCGAGCACCACCGCGTCGTAGGTCTCGGTCTCGCCGAGATGCTGCGCGTCCTCGCCGTTCGCCGCGTGGTCGAGGGCGAAGTTCTCGGCCCGCAGAGCCTTGGCGATCTCGGCGGCGAGCGGCGCATCATCCTCCACCAGCAAGAGTTTCATGGCGTGGTGTCCGTGGGTGGAAGGGCGAAGGTGGACCGGCGAGCGGCCTACGCCGCGTCGTTTAACGGGGGCTGAACCGTGCGGTTCAGATCGGGTTGGAGGTCCCGGCCTAGAACGGCGTCAACCCGAGAGGGCAACCGCCGAACCCCGGAAGGACAGGCCACCATGACCGAGACCACCCAGACCCCCGCGCCCGCCAGCCTCACCCCGACCCCGAAGCCCTCGCGCCGCGCTCTCGTCGTCGGCGCCATCGCGGCGCCCCTCGCCTTCGGCGCGGTCGGCCTGTCGCTCGCCCAGACCGGAGCCTCGGTGATGACGCCGGTGGCGCCCACGGCGATCTCCGCCCTGAAGGCTTCGGGCTCCATCGCCGCCAAGGGCGACGTCGCCGAGATCTATGGCAACAAGTTCGTGATGCAGGACGGCACCGGCAAGGCGCTGGTCGAGACCGGCCGCCAGGGGGAGGGGGGCGCCCTGGTGAAGCCCGGCGAGGCCATCACCGTGCAGGGCCGGTTCGAGAACGGCTTCCTCCACGCCCTGCTGATCACCCGCGCCGATGGCAGCCAGGTGCGCTTCGGCCCCGCCGGCGGCCCACCCGCCGGAACCCTGGACTGGGCCAAGGACAAGGTGGGCCTCGGGGCGAAGCCCGACGTGCCGGCCCTGACCGCCCGCGTCGAGGCGGCCGGCTACTCCGACATCCGGGTCACCGGACGGGGGCCGCGTCACCTCGAGGTCGCCGCACGCGGCACCGATGGGCGCGAGCGCCAGCTCCACGTCGGCTTCGACGGTCAGGTCCGCGAGAAGCGGGTCTTCTGAGCGTCCCCTGCGCCGTCTCCCCCCTTCGATCTCACCCGGCAGGACATCCATCATGACGAAGACCACAGCCCTCCTCGGCGCCGCCGCGATCCTGATCGCCGGCGCGGCCGTCGCCCAGCCGGCCCCGCCGCCCGGCGGTCCGCGCCCCGGGCCGGAAGCCGGCGCTCCTCCGGGCGGCCCCCGGCGCGGTCCCGATGCACCGCCGCCGCCGAAAGCCGCCCATTT
The DNA here is from genome assembly GCF_001423285.1 of Methylobacterium sp. Leaf111. Taxonomy (NCBI): domain Bacteria; kingdom Pseudomonadati; phylum Pseudomonadota; class Alphaproteobacteria; order Hyphomicrobiales; family Methylobacteriaceae; genus Methylobacterium; species Methylobacterium sp. Leaf111. The sequence goes on from NZ_LMNE01000021.1 coordinate 7,466, forward strand.
CCGCCTGGAGCGGGGCGAGACCGTCGTCGACGTGAAGTGCGCCGACGAGGAGCCCATGAAGGCCTGCGCCGACCTGACCCTGCAGATGCTCGACCGCCTCGCCGCGCTGCCGCAGCCGGACGCGTCGAAGACCGACGGGTCCAGGCCAGAAGCGGCCAAGCCCGACGCCCGCTGATCCCACCCCGAACAGCGATGCGGCGGCTCCCCGAGCCGCCGCATCCCGACCTCCCTCCTTTGACAGAGAGCACCCTATCCTGATGCCCCCAACATGCAGCACGCACGGAACGATCTGGGCCCTGTTCGGCCACCGCCTCGCGATCGAGTCCCCCGAGGGCCGCGTCCTCGTAGATCTCGGCCCGGAGGGCGCCAGGGCGCTCGCCCTCGCGGGCGTGACGCTGACGCCGGGCGACGCCATCGCGGTGACCGGCGAGCGGAAGCCCTCGGAGATCAAGGCCATCGCCATCACGGCTCCGGATGGGATGCGGCACGCCATCGCCCGGCCGCGTCCCGAAGACGGCGATGCGGGTCAGGCCGATCCGACGGTCGCCTTCGCGGCACTCCGAAAGGCGGGCTTTCAGGTCGAGGGGGAGGCCCGGCGCAGGCCAAAGCATTTCGAGATCCGCGCCCGGAAGGACGGCGGGTATGTCGAGGCGCACGTCACCTTCGTGGGGGTGATCCGCAAGACGAAGGCCCTGTCCGGGACTGCCGCGCCGACCGGCTGACCAAGCGTCATGGCGCCGGGCCGAAGGGGGACCACCGGCCCGGACGCGATACTGCATTGCAATATCAAGCTTTCGCCGCTCCATTTCAGCGTGATAGATCGGCAATCGTTACTGCTGATACGGAGCTCTTCGCATGTCCCATCTGTCCCGCCTCGCCGTCGTCCTGGGTGCCGCCGCCCTCGCGCTTCCCCTGGCCATCCCGGCTTCCGCCAAGGGTCCGGGCGCATCGAAGGTGATCTCGATGGTCGACACCGACAACGACGGCACCATCGACCTCAAGGAGGCCCAGGCCGTGGCCGGCGCACTCTTCGACAAGCTGGAATCCGACAAGGACGGCACCGTCGACGCCAAGGAGCTCAAGGGCCGCGTCAGCAAGAAGGCCCTCAAGGCCGCCGACCCGGATTCGGACGGCACCCTCGACAAGACCGAGTTCCTCGCCCTGGTCGAGGCCCGCTTCAAGGCCGCCGATCCGGACAACGACGGCACCCTCGACGCCAAGGAGTTGAAGACCCCCGCCGGCAAGGCCCTGGTCTCCCTCCTCAAGTAAGTCCGACCGGTGCCTCGGGCACCGGAGCACGACCCACCTCCCGGGACGGCCCGGCGCTCCCAGCGCCGGGCCGTTCGCGTTTCAGGGTCCGAGAAAGCTCACCCCGGGACTCGCCGCGAGGATTGACCGGAGGCGGCAGTTCAGAACATTCCAGGCTGGCACGCCATTCGCAAACAGCGTCTGCCGATCGCAGACAGCGTTCGCCGATGGCTGCGCCGTCGAAACGAAGGCCGGTTCATGGAATTTTTCGCCCAGCAGTTCATCAACGGCCTGACGCTCGGGTCGATCTACGGGTTGATCGCCCTGGGCTACACCATGGTCTTCGGCATCATCGGGATGGTGAACTTCGCCCATGGCGACGTGTTCATGCTCTCATCCTTCATTGCCCTGATCTTCTTCCTCATCCTCACGTCCTGGCTCGGGCTGACCTCGGTCGCCCTGGTGTTCCTGATCGTGCTGATGCTCGCCATGATCCTCACGGCTCTCTGGGGCTGGGCGATCGAGCGGGTCGCCTACCGGCCCCTGCGCGGCTCCTTCCGCCTCGCGCCGCTGATCTCGGCCATCGGCGTGTCGATCTTCCTGTCGAACTTCGTCCAGGTGGTGCAGGGCGCCCGCAACAAGCCGGTGCCGCCCCTCGTCCGAGACGTCATCGTGCTCTACCAGAACGAGCAGTACACCGTGACCCTGTCCTACAAGCAGGCGATCATCATGACGACGACGGCGCTGCTGCTCGCCGGCTTCTGGTACCTCGTGCAGCGCACCTCCTTCGGCCGCGCCCAGCGCGCCTGCGAGCAGGACCGGCGCATGGCGGCCTTGCTCGGCATCAACGTCGACCGGACGATCTCGCTGACCTTCGTGCTGGGCGCGGCGCTCGCCGCCGTCGCCGGCACCCTCTACCTCCTCTATTACGGCGTGGTCTCGTTCTCGGACGGGTTCGTGCCCGGCGTGAAGGCCTTCACCGCGGCGGTGCTCGGCGGTATCGGCTCGCTGCCCGGCGCGGTCCTCGGGGGCCTGATCATCGGCCTGATCGAGACCTTCTGGTCGGCCTACTTCTCGATCGAGTACAAGGACGTGGCCGCGTTCCTGATCCTCATCGTGGTGCTCATCTTCAAACCATCCGGCATCCTCGGACGCCCCGAAGTCGAGAAGGTCTGAGCCATGGCGCAAGGATCGACGACTCACGGATCGACCATCGGTGCGGTGTCCCCCACCGTCGGCCGCCGCTCCGCCGCGGCCCTGCCGGAGATGCTCAAGGATTCCGCCCTCTTCGCCCTGGTAACGCTCGGGTTGAGCATCCCGGTGGTGGCCTACCGCACCGATCTCGGGCAGGGCACCGGCCTTGAACTCACCGGCCGCTGGGGAGTCGTGGCGGGCCTCTGCCTCGCGGTGTTCGTGCTGCGCCTCGGCCAGCGCCTGCTGCTGGGCGAGGTCGCGCGCCGGCGGGAGGCCCACCGCCTCGCGACCGTCGATGCGGCCCCGGTCGTCGCCCGGGCCGGCCGCGTCCTCGGTCCGCTGACGCTGGCCGTCGCGCTCACCCTGCCGCTGCTCGCCACCCTCGGCTCGGGCGGCCTGTCGGAGGGGCGCTACTGGATCGACCTCGGCATCCTCATCCTGACCTACGTCATGCTCGGATGGGGCCTGAACATCGTCGTCGGCCTCGCCGGGCTGCTCGACCTCGGCTACGTCGCCTTCTACGCGGTGGGGGCCTATTCCTACGCGCTGCTCTCCACCGTGTTCGGGCTCTCGTTCTGGATCTGCCTGCCGCTGGCCGGCCTGTTCGCCGCCGCCTTCGGGGTGCTGCTCGGCTTCCCGGTGCTGCGCCTGCGGGGCGACTACCTCGCCATCGTGACCCTCGCCTTCGGCGAGATCATCCGCCTCGTCCTGATCAACTGGGTCGACTTCTCCGGCGGGGCCGCCGGCCTGTCCTCGATTCCCCGCGCCAGCTTCTTCGGCATCCCGTTCACGGCCGGGGAGGGCGGCTTCGCCCAGACCTTCGGGCTGAGCTTCAGCCCGATGCACCGGATCGTCTTCCTCTACTACCTGATCCTGGTGCTGGCGCTGATCACCAACCTCGTCACCCTGCGTATGCGTCGCCTGCCCCTGGGGCGTGCCTGGGAGGCCCTGCGCGAGGACGAGATCGCCTGCCGCTCGCTGGGCATCGACACCACGATGACGAAGCTCACCGCCTTCGCGCTCGGCGCGATGTTCGCGGGCTTCGCCGGCTCGTTCTTCGCCGTGCGCCAGGGCTTCGTCAGCCCCGAAAGCTTCAACTTCCTCGAGAGCGCGATCATCCTGGCCATCGTGGTTCTCGGCGGCATGGGCAGCCAGGTCGGCGTCGCCATCGCGGCGATCGTCATGGTCGGCGCCCCGGAACTGCTGCGCAACCTGTCCTTCCTCAAGGCCGTGTTCGGCGAGGGCTTCGACCCGAACGAGTACCGCCTGCTGCTGTTCGGCCTCGCCATGGTGTGCATGATGGTCTGGCGCCCGCGCGGGCTCATCTCCGAGCGCTCGCCCTCGGTCCGCCTCGGGGGGCGCACCGCATGACGCGCGCCACAGGTACCACCCGCCTCGCCACCCTGCGGGACGCGCCCCCGGCCGCGAATCCGGGCGGCCCGGTCGACCCGATCCTCGTGGTCGACCACCTGACCATGCGGTTCGGCGGCCTCACCGCCGTCGGCGACCTCTCCTTCAAGGTGGGGCGCGGCGACATCACCGCGCTGATCGGCCCGAACGGCGCCGGCAAGACCACGGTCTTCAACTGCATCACCGGCTTCTACAAGCCGACCGAGGGCATGATCCGCTTAGCGCAGGCCGGCGGCGAGACCTACCTGCTGGAGCGCCTGCCGGGTCACGACGTCAACCGCCTCGCCCGGGTCGCCCGCACCTTCCAGAACATCCGCCTGTTCCCGCAGATGACCGTGCTGGAGAACCTGCTGGTCGCCATGCACAAGCCCCTGATGCGGGCCTCCGGCTTCTCCCTCGCGGGCATCCTCGGCCTGCCGGGCTATCGCCGGGCGCAAGGTGAGGCGATCGCCAAGGCCGCCGGCTGGATCGCGCGCATCGGCCTGACCCACCGGGCCGACGAGCCGGCGGGCGATCTGCCCTATGGCGACCAGCGCCGCCTGGAGATCGCCCGCGCCATGTGCACGGACCCGGTGCTGCTCTGCCTCGACGAGCCGGCCGCCGGCCTCAACCCGCGGGAATCGGCCGACCTCAACACCCTTCTGCGGATGATCCGCGACGAGTACGGCACCTCGGTGCTGCTCATTGAGCACGACATGTCGGTGGTGATGCAGATCTCCGACCGCATCGTGGTGCTCGATTACGGCGTCAAGATCGCCGACGGCACGCCGGACGAGATCCGCAACGACACCCGGGTGATCGCGGCCTATCTCGGCGTCGACGACGAGGAGGTGGCGGCGGTGGAAGCGGAAGTCGGACTTGCCGGAACCTCTACGGGATTAACGGCATGAGCGTCGCGGGCATCAACGTGCTGGTGGACGAGACCCGCGCCCGGATGGACGCCGCGAAAGCGCCGCTGCTCAGCGTGCGCGGCGTCTCGGCCTATTACGGCAGCATCCGCGCCCTGAAGGGCGTCGACATCGACGTGCACGCGGGCGAGATCGTCGCCCTGATCGGCGCCAACGGGGCCGGCAAGTCCACCCTGATGATGACGATCTTCGGCCAGCCCCAGGCGCGCGAGGGCACCATCACCTTCGCAGGGCAGGACATTACCAAGCTGCCGACGCACGAGATCGCCCGGCTCAACCTGGCGCAGTCTCCCGAGGGAAGGCGGATCTTCTCCCGCATGACGGTGCGTGAGAATCTGCAGATGGGCGCGGCCGTCAACGGGGGGAAGCATTTCGCCGAGGACCTCGAGCGGATGTGCACCCTGTTCCCGCGCCTGCGCGAGCGTATCGACCAGCGCGGCGGCACCATGTCGGGCGGCGAGCAGCAGATGCTCGCCATCGCCCGAGCGCTGATGAGCCGGCCGCGCCTGCTCATGCTCGACGAGCCCTCGCTGGGCTTGGCGCCCCTGGTGGTCAAGCAGATCTTCTCCGCCGTGCGCGACCTCAACGCCCGCGAAGGCCTGACCGTGTTCATCGTGGAGCAGAACGCCTATCATGCCCTCAAGCTGGCGCATCGCGGCTACGTCATGGTCACGGGGGCGGTCACGATGAGCGGCACCGGCCAGGCCCTTCTCGACGACCCGCAGGTGAAGGCCGCCTATCTCGAGGGGGGATCGCACTGAGCATGGCCGACGGTTTCAGCCTCGATCTGCGCACCCTCGGAATCTTCCTCCTCATCACCGTGGCGATGGGCGGGGGTGCGGCCTGGATGACCGGCAGCGGGCTCGCCCGCGGCTGGCGGCCGTTCTGGCACTGCGTTCTGGCCCTGCTGCTGATCGCGGCGGTGACGCGGTTCCTTCACTACGCGCTGTTCGAGGACCCGCTGCTGTCGCTGCCGGCTTACCTTGTCGACGCGGCGGTCGTCCTCGCCATCGGGGCCGTGGCCTACCGCTACACCCGCACCGGACAGATGACCCGGCAATATGCCTGGCTCTACGAACGCACCGGACCGCTGAGCTGGCGGGACCGGACGAGCGCGCCGACGCCGTGACGGCGCGTCGCGAGACCACACCGCGTGTTGGCGACCGTGCCGGCGAAGCGAACGCCCGGTCCGGCGCCTCAAGAGGGGAAACGAGCATGAAGTCACTGTTTTCAGCCGGCGTCGCCCTCAGCCTGATGCTGGCGGCCACCGCCGCTCAGGCCGAGATCAAGATCGGCGTGGTGGTCCCCGTCACTGGTCCCAACGCCGCCTTCGGTGCGCAGATCAAGACCGGGGCCCAGCAGGCCATCGCCGACATCAACAAGGCCGGCGGCGTCAACGGCGAGAAGCTGGTGATGACGGTCGGCGACGACGCCTCCGATCCGAAGCAGGGCGTCTCGGTGGCCAACAAGTTCGCCTCCGAGGGCGTGAAGGCCGTGGTCGGCGCCTTCAACTCGGGCGTCTCGATCCCGGTCTCGGACGTGCTGCAGGAAGCCGGCATCGTCGAGGTCAGCCCGGCCTCCACGGCGATCAAGTATACCGAGCGCGGCAACTGGAACACCTTCCGCACCTGCGGTCGCGATGACCAGCAGGGCGCGGTGGCGGGGGCGTATCTCGCCGAGAAGTTCAAGGGCAAAAAGATCGCCTTCGTCCACGACAAGACCCCCTACGGCAAGGGCTTGGCCGACGAGACCCTGAAGGCCCTGAAGGCCAAGGGCGGCACCAACGTGCTGTACGAGGGCATCAACCCGGGCGAGAAGGACTTTTCGGCCCTGGTCTCGAAGCTGAAGCAGGCCAATGTCGACGTGGTCTATTTCGGCGGTCTCTACACCGAGGCCGGCCTGCTGATCCGCCAGATGCGCGACCAGAGCCTGCAGGCGCCGCTGATGGGCGGCGACGGCATCGCCGACCGCGAATTCGCCCAGGTGGCAGGCCCGGGCTCCGACGGCACCCTGATGACCTTCTCGCCGGATGCCCGCAAGAACCCGAAGTCGAAGGCCACCGTCGACGCCTTCAAGGCGATGAACTTCGACCCCGAGGGCTACACCCTTTACTCCTACGCCGCCATGCAGATCCTCGCCGACGCGATGAAGGCGACGAAGTCCACCGACGGCCAGAAGGTCGCCGCCTACATGCACGAGGGCAAGCCCTTCAACACGGTGATCGGCGACATCGCCTACGACAAGAAGGGCGACATCACCCGCCCGGACTACGTGATGTACATGTGGAAGAAGGGCGCCGACGGCTCGATCAACTACGCCGGCAACGAGCAGCCGTAGGCTCCGCCGAGCGTCGTCGACGATCGGGGCCGGGGGCGCGATCCCCCGGCCTTTTTCGTGCGGGGCCGCGAAGGCTCCGGGCGCGACGAACCTGCACACCCCGTCAGCCGGCCACAGCGCCAGGTTGGCTCCGGTGGTCGCAACGGGTCGTGGGCGGTTCTCCGCGTACGCGCGCATTCCACCCCGACGGAGCAGGTATAGCCACACGCGCCGGAAGACCGACGTCCCCCGTGACGCCGACCCCGAGGGCGGCGTCGACCCGGACCATCGTCCACGCAAGATCGCCTGACGAGCTGGAGACAGAGGCTCCGAGACCTCCGCGCCCAGGCGACATCCTAACGACGGAGCGATGACCGTGAGGCGACATGGCTCCCGGTCGCCGCATGCCAGACCTGTTCTCGCTGAACCCCCGGGAGGGTTAACGGGCCGGTCCGCTTCCGGTACCCCAAGCTGTGCCGTTGGACTGGCACGCCACTTGAGGAGCCTGGATGACCCTAGACGTGCAGCACGATCGCTCTGCCTCGCCGCTCGCAACCGTCTCTCACGAGATCTATCCGTCCCCATTGCCAAGTCCAGAGCATCCGGGCGACGACGCTCCGGTGCCTGCGCCCGATACGCCGACCGCCCCGAGCATCGAAAGCGACTGTTTCGCAGGCTTCGGCTCCTTCAGCTGATCCCCCAACAGAGTAGCGCTCCGCCTCCGGCAATGGTCCGGGGGCAGGGCTTTGCGGGCACCGCAGGATAGCGGTGACCCAATCTTCAGGCACGGCTCAGCCACAGCCGAGCCCCGTTCCCGCCATGTTCGCCCGCTCTGTGTCGCGGGATTGCCGAACGGGAATGCCCATGTCCTTCCTCACGAACCTGCCCATCGCCGACCTGATCGCCAGCTACGGTTATATCGCGATCTTCGTCGTCATCGCCCTGGAGAGCGCGGGCGTGCCCCTGCCGGGCGAGACGATCTTGATTTCGTCGGCAGTCTATGCCGGCAGCACCGGCCAGTTGAACATCGGCCTGATCATCCTGGCGGCCGCGGCGGCCGCGATCCTGGGCGACAATCTCGGCTACTGGGTCGGCCGCCGCTGGGGCATGCCGCTCCTGCTGCGCTATGGCCACCTGATCGCCCTGGATCACGGCCGCCTCAAGCTCGGGCAGTATCTCTTTCGCGAGCATGGCGGGAAGATCGTCTTCTTCGGCCGCTTCACCGCGATGCTGCGCGCCTATGCAGCCGTCCTCGCGGGCGTGAACAAGCTCGATGCCCGCCGCTTCCTGATCTTCAACGGCCTCGGCGGCATCGCCTGGGCAACGATCATGGGCCTCGGCTCGTATTACTGCGGCCGCTCGATCGAGCATGTCGCCGGGCCCGTGGGCCTCGCCCTGCTGGCCGTGGTGATATTCGGCGGCCTTGCCCTCTGGCTGTTCGTGCGCAAGCACGAGACGCGCCTGCTGGCGGAGGCCGAAAGCGCGATCCCCGGCCCACTGACCTGATCGACGCCGCCCCCCCGAGACGAACCCCGTCGGCCTCCGAGGCCGGTGGGGTTCGTCGTTCGCGGACAAGTGCGAGAGGCGCGACGCCGGAAGAGAGCAGGCTTTACCGAGAACATCGCCGTGTGGCGTACTCGACGAAGGCGTCGAACCAGCGGCTGCGAGGATGCGGGGCCAGATCCCAGGATCGGCTCAACCGCTCTAGCTGACTCATCAAGAGTACAGCCAAGTTTTGAAGAAAGATTGGCTCCCCGAGCAGGACTCGAACCTGCGACAAAGCGATTAACAGTCGCTTGCTCTACCAACTGAGCTATCGGGGACCGCGATCGGGGGTCTACACAGCGCTTCGCCGGGACGCAAGAGTGTCTGGACCGGTGATTTGACGATTCCGTCACATTTTTTGACTGGCGCCCGGGGCGTTGCCGGAAATCCTCGCGACCCGGACTAGAGCCGCGTGGAATCGGAGGCGGGGGATCGAGGCGCAGGACCGAAGATGGTCCCACCGAGGGGCGCGAAGGGGGACGCATCCGTCCGTGCAGCCTAATTTGCAGAGATCGTTCAAAGGCCGTTGCCCTCACGCGGGGGGCTCTGCTAGAGACCGCTCTCCCCGAGCCGGCCGCCCGGACGGGGGTCGCCGGACGAGCCCCTCGGGGTGGTGCGACAGAGGCCTCGTGGCGGAGTGGTTACGCAGAGGACTGCAAATCCTTGTACGGGGGTTCGATTCCCTCCGAGGCCTCCAACTTTTCTATTGCCGGCGCGACCGGCGTCCCATTCGACGAACGAGATCCCGCCGGTACCGGCGCCAAGTTTTCGGCGACCCGGGTGGACAGAAACGATCGCCGCGGCCGAGGCCCGGAAGATCCGCTTCTGCGTGTCAGCGGGGCGCCTCCGGGAACCTTGCGTTTTCGCCATCGATCCACGACAACCCGCAAGCTTCGGCGTGGCCGCCCGGCCGCCCGGAAGGACAGAGCGGCGCCCGGCGCCGGCCCAGGGTCGAGGGAAGACGGCATCCATGCTCGATTACGCGCAGGCACGACGCCTCATGGTCGATTGTCAGTTGCGGACCTTCGACGTGAACGACGTCCCGGTCCTCGACGCCTTCGGAGAGGTCGCCCGCGAGCGTTTCGTGCCGCCGGGCCGCGAGGACTTCGCCTATATCGACCAGACCCTGCGGCTCGGCCGGACGGGCCGCGCGATGCCGGCACCGATGCTGCTCGCCCGCATGATCCAGGCCCTGGCGATCCAGCCGGGCGACACCGCCCTCGATGCCGCCACGGGCTACGGCTACGGCGCCGCGATCCTCGCGCGGCTCGGCGCCGACGTCGTGGCCCTCGAGTCCGACGCCGATCTCGCGACGGGCGCCCGCGAACGCCTGACCGGCCTCGACCGCGTCACGGTCGTCGAAGGACCGCTCGAGGCCGGCGTCCCGCAGAGTGCACCGTACGATGCGATCCTGGTGAACGGCCGCGTGGAGACGCGTCCGCAGCCCCTTCTGGACCAGTTGAAGGACGGCGGTCGCCTCGTCTGCGTGATGGGCCGGGACCGGGCCGCGAAAGCGACCCTGTTCGTGCGGGCCGGCGACGCCTTCGGCGCGCGCCCCCTCTTCGATGCCGCGCTCCCGGCCCTGGGCGCCTTCGCGGACGCGGTCGATTTCGCGTTCTGACCTCCGCAGAGCTGCCAAAAGGACCGCTTCGTCGCCATCGATACCGTGGAACGGAGACCGGTTTCGCGCACCGCACGCCTCGGAGGTAACCCGAAAGGAGTGTCGCTTTTTTGCGGCACCCCTGACGGATTCACGCAATGCACAGCAAGCGGCCGGTGCTCTGCCGGTCAAGGTCGGGTAGTCTCCGCATCGAGGCGGGCAACCCGGTATCGCGCCCAGGCGCGGCGGCCTTTTGCGAGGCCGTCCGGTTCATCGAGAAACCGCAAGGGCTGATGAGCGTGAGAGATTCGAAACCTGCGATGCGCACGAGGCTTCGGCCGGCCGGCCTCGCCGTATTGGCGGTCGCCCTGGCGAGCCCGGCCGGTGCCGAGACGCTGGAGAGCGCACTCTCGCGGGCGTACGCCGCCAATCCGACTTTGAATTCCGGCCGCGCCGGCGTGCGCGCCACCGACGAGAACGTCGCGCAAGCCAAATCCGGTTATCGGCCCACCGTCAGCCTCGATGCCGATATCGGCCTGGCACAGACGGACGGCCAAGTCTCGAGGGTTCGTCTCAACCAGGTCACGAGGCCAGGGGGTGCGGGCCTCACCGTCAATCAGACCCTGTTCAACGGCTTTCGCACCGACAACCAGACCCGTCAGGCGGAATCGGACGTGCTCCGCGTCCGGGAGGCGCTACGTGCCACCGAGATGAACACGCTGTTCAACGCCGCCCAGTCCTACATGTCGGTCCTCAGCGACACGGCGAACCTAGAGCTGCGCCGGAACAACGTCGAGGTGCTCGAGGAGCAGCTTCGCCAGACTCGCGACCGCTTCAACGTCGGCGAGGTGACCCGCACCGACGTCGCCCAGGCCGAGGCCCGTCTCGCCGGCGCGCGCTCCGACGTCAGCGGCGCCGAGGCGACCCTGCGCGCCAGCATCGGCACCTACCGCCGCTACATCGGCGTGGAGCCGCGCCAGCTTGCGCCCGGCCGCCCCCTCGACCGCTACGTTCCCGCCAGCCTCGATGCCGCGATCAATATCGGCCTCAAGGAGCACCCGCAGATTCTGTCGTCCCTCCACCTCGTCGATGTGGCCGAGGCCCAGGTGAAGGTCCTGGAAGGCGCGCTGTACCCGACCGCCGGCCTGCAGGGCTCGGTCCAGCAGCGCTACGACAGCCAGTTCCCGGGCGACAACGCGGTCAGCGCCTCGATCGTCGGGCGCCTGTCGATCCCCCTCTACGAGGGCGGCCAGACCTACTCGCAGATCCGCCAGGCCAAGGAGACGGTCGGCCAGCGCCGGCTCGATGCCGAGGACACCCGCGATCAGGTCCGCTCGGCCATCGTGACGGCCTGGGGCCAGCTCGAGGCCTCTAAGGCCCAGGTCATCGCCTCGCAGGCGCAGGTGCAGGCCAACGAGGTGGCTCTGAACGGCGTGCGCGAGGAGGCCCGCGTGGGCCAGCGCACCACCCTCGACGTGCTGAACGCGCAGCAGGAGTTGCTGAACGCCCGCACGAACCTGATCGTCGCCCAGCGCAACCGGGTGATCTTCTCCTACGGGGTCGTCCAGGCGATCGGCCGCCTGACGGTACGCTTCACGGCGCTGCCGGTGGCGGTCTACAGCCCGAAGGAACACTTCGATCAGGTCAAGGACCTCTGGTACGGCGTGCGCACACCCGACGGACGCTGAGGTTCGGCGACCACGCGGTCGCCGCAATTCGCGCTGTGCCGCCCCGGCCGGCGCAGCCGTACCTCAGAGTCTCACGGCGGCGCGCGCTTATCCCGTGCCGTGCAGCGGCCGGCGCTTGTGTCGGGGCGGGAGCATGAAATACTCGCCGCACGTCGCAACCGTTTCCCCCAGATCCCGAGCATCGTCCGGATGAGTGCAGCGAGCCCCAAGGTGTCGGACAAGGCGCAGGAACCCTCCATGGAGGAGATCCTGGCGTCGATCCGGCGCATCATCGCCGACGATCAGATCGCCAAGGCCGAGGTGGTCCCGCCGCGGGCATCCGCCCCGCAGCCCGAGAACGACGATGTCCTGGACCTCGCCGAGGTCGCCCAGCCCGTCCGCAAGCCCATCCCCCTCGACGAGCCCGAGATCGCGTTCCGCAAGGAGCCAATCGAGGACGGGCAGATCGACTTCGATGCGATCTCCTTCGACGATGACGAGCCGGAGCTGGAGCCGCTGCCGCCTCTCCGTGCCGCTGCCCCCATCGAGCCGCCGCGTCCGGCTCCCCAGTCCGCGATGCGCGAGCCGGAGCCGACACCCACCGAGCGCCTGACCTCGGCCGTCACGGATGCGAGCGTCGCCCAGGCCTTCCACATGCTCTCGAACACGGTGATGAGCAGCCAGTCCCGCACCCTGGAGGACCTCGTGCAGGATATGCTCCGGCCCATGCTGAAGGGCTGGCTCGACGAGAACTTGCCCGGCATGGTCGAGCGTCTGGTGCGCGCCGAGATCGAGCGGGTGGCTCGGGGCCGCTGAGGCCCGAACGCGGTCGCAGAGCCGAATCGCGGGGCTCGCGTGTTGACGCAGGGGGCCCGACAGGTTGAAAGCGGACCAACCTCCGCTTTCCCCGATCAGTGACCCGACCCCGCCCATGATGGACAAGACCTTCGATCCCGCCGCCGTCGAGGCGCGCATCGCCGCCGCCTGGGAATCGGGCGAAGCCTTCAAGGCCGGGCGCCCCGAACGGGCCGGGGCGAAGCCCTTCACCATGGTGATCCCGCCGCCGAACGTGACCGGCAGCCTCCATATGGGGCACGCCCTCAACAACACGCTGCAGGACATCCTCTGCCGCTTCGAGCGGATGCGCGGCCGCGACGTGCTCTGGCAGCCGGGCACCGACCATGCCGGCATCGCCACCCAGATGGTGGTGGAGCGCCGCCTCGCCGAGGCGAACGAGCCGGGCCGGCGGGAGATCGGCCGCGCGGCCTTCGTCGAGAAGGTCTGGACCTGGAAGGCGGAATCGGGCGGTGCGATCGTCAACCAATTGAAGCGCCTGGGCGCTTCCTGCGACTGGTCGCGGGAGCGCTTCACCATGGGCGTCTCGGGGGCGCCGGACGACCAGATGGTCCGTGCCGTCACCCGGACCTTCGTCGACCTCCACGCCCAGGGCCTGATCTACCGCGACAAGCGCCTGGTGAACTGGGATCCGAAGTTCCAGACCGCGATCTCGGACCTCGAGGTCCTGCAGGTGGAGGTGAAGGGCCATCTCTGGCACTTCGACTACCCGGTCGTCGACGCAGGCGGCACCGAGACCGGCGAGATCATCACGGTCGCCACGACCCGGCCCGAGACCATGCTGGGCGACACCGCGGTCGCGGTCCATCCGGAGGACGAGCGCTACACCCATCTGGTCGGCAGGCGCGTGCGCCTGCCCCTGGTCGGGCGCCTGATCCCGATCGTCGCGGACAGCTATTCCGACCCGGAGAAGGGCACGGGTGCCGTCAAGATCACGCCCGCCCACGACTTCAACGACTTCGAGGTCGGCCGTCGCGCCGGCTGCACGCCGATTAACATTCTGGATCCGGAAGCCCGCATAAGCCTCGACGGCAATGCGGCTTTCCTGAGCGGTTCGGATCCCGAGCCGGAAGCCCTGGCCCTGCACGGCCTCGACCGATTCGAGGCGCGCAAGCGCGTCGTCGCCCTGATGGAGGCGCGCGAGCGCCTGCGCCTCATCGAACCGAACACCCACGCGGTCCCGCACGGCGACCGCTCGAACGTCGTCATCGAGCCCTACCTCACGGACCAGTGGTACGTGAACGTGAAGCCCCTGGCCGAGCGCGCCCTGCAGGCGGTGCGCGATGGAAAAACCCGTTTCGTGCCCGAAAATTACGAGCGGACCTTCTTCCAGTGGCTCGAGAACATCGAGCCCTGGTGCATCTCGCGCCAGCTCTGGTGGGGCCACCAGATCCCGGTCTGGTACGACGAGGCGGGCGGCATCTACGTCGCCATGAGCGAGGCGGAGGCGCAAACCCAGGCCGATGCGAAGCGCGGGGCGCCCGTGCCCCTGCGCCGGGACGAGGACGTCCTCGACACCTGGTTCTCCTCCGCCCTGTGGCCGTTCTCGACGCTGGGCTGGCCGGACGAGACGCCGGAGCTCGCGCGCTACTATCCGACCGACACGCTGGTCACCGGCAAGGACATCATCTTCTTCTGGGTCGCCCGGATGATGATGCTCGGGCTCCACGTCACCGACCGGGTGCCGTTCTCCACCGTCTACCTGCACACGCTGGTGCGCGACGCCTCCGGCGCCAAGATGTCGAAGTCGAAGGGCAACGTCGTCGATCCGCTCGGACTCATCGACCAGTACGGGGCCGACGCCCTGCGCTTCACCCTTGCGGCGATGGCGGCCCAGGGGCGCGACATCAAGCTGGCGGTGAACCGGGTCGAAGGCTACCGCAACTTCGCGACGAAACTCTGGAACGCCTCGCGCTTCGCCGAGATGAACGGCTGCACCCTGCGGGCCGACTACCGACCGGAGGATTCTCGCGAGACCCTGAACCGCTGGGCGCTCGGCGAGGCCGCCCGGGCGGTCGCCGAGGTCACGGTGGCGCTCGAGGCCTACCGCTTCAACGACGCGGCCGCCGCGGCCTACCGCTTCGTCTGGAATATCTTCTGCGACTGGTACCTGGAACTGGCCAAGCCCGTGCTCCAGGGGGAGGGCGTCGAGGCCGCCGCCAAGGCCGAGACGCAGGCCACCGTGGCCTTCCTGATCGACCAGATCGCCAAGCTGCTGCACCCCTTCATGCCCTTCCTCACGGAAGAGCTCTGGGCGATCAAGGGCGCAGACCTGCCGGAGCGGGGCCTGCTCGCCCTTGCGCCCTGGCCGGATCTGGCCGCCCTTAACGACTCGGCCTCGGAGGCCGAGATCGGCTGGCTCGTCGACCTCGTCTCGGAAATTCGCTCGGCCCGCTCCGAGACCAGCGTGCCGGCAGCGGCGCAGATCACCCTCGTGGTGGTCGGCGTCGATGCGGATCTGCAGGCCCGGGCGACCCGCTGGGGCGACACCCTGGTGCGGCTGGCGCGGCTCTCCGAGATCCGCTTCGAGGCGGCCGCGCCGAAGAACTCGGTGCAGCTCTTGGTGCGCGGCTCGGTGGCGGCGCTGCCCCTCGAGGGCATCGTCGACCTCGCCGCAGAGGTCGCCCGCCTGAAGAAAGAGGCGGCGAAGGCCGGCGCCGAGATCGCCAAGATCGAGGGCAAGCTCGGCAATGCCGACTTCCTCGCCCGCGCGCCCGACGAGGTGGTGGACGAGCAGCGCGAGCGTCGCGATGCAGAGGCCGCCCGCCTGGAGAAGATCACGGAGGCGCTGGCGCGGCTCGCCGCTTGAGCGGGTCGCGAGCCTTCGGCGCGCGACTGGGTCGCGCGTCGTGACGGTCGTCCATACCCTGGCCGAACTCGGCTGGTCCGCCTTCTTCGCGGACCAGTGCCGGCCCGACGAGGCGGCCCTCGTGCCCCAGCGCGTCGCCACCGTGCACCGCGCCCGCATGGGCGCCCTCGCGGAGGCGGGGCCGCTCAAACTCATGCTGCCGGTCCACACCAACACCGGCGACTACGCGGTCGGCGACTGGGTCCTGGTCGAGGCCGGGACGCAGATGCTGCGCCGACGCCTAGACCGTCGCACCGTGCTGGAGCGGCGGCGGGAAGGGAGCGCCACGCCGCAGCTCGCGGCGGCCAATGTCGACGCGCTCTTCATCGTCACGTCCTGCAATTTGGACTTCAATCCGACGCGGCTGGAGCGCTACCTTGCCCTCGCCAACCAGGGTGGCGCCGAGCCGGTCATCGTCCTGACCAAAGCGGATGTCTGCGAGGATGCGGAGCGCTATCGCCGCGAAGCCGAGGCCCTGCAGCGCGATCTCGCCGTGGTGCTGGTGAACCCCCGCGAATCTGGAGCAGCGGCGCGGCTCGGCCCCTGGTGCGGCCCCGGCCGCACCGTGGCGGTGGTCGGCTCTTCGGGGGTCGGCAAGTCGACCCTCGTGAACACCCTGGCGGGCCCGGGCCACGCGGCGCCGCAGGCGACGGGGGGCATTCGGGAGCACGATGCGAAGGGCCGGCACACCACGACGAGCCGCTCGCTCCATGCCATCGCGGGCGGCGGCTGGGTGATCGACACGCCCGGGATCCGCTCGCTCCAGCTCGGAGATGCGGCCGAGGGGATCGACACCCTGTTCGCCGAGATCACCGAGCTGGCTCCCGCGTGCCGCTTCCGAGACTGCACCCATGCCCACGAGCCCGGCTGCGCCGTGCAGGACGCGGTGGCCGAGGGACGCCTCGACCCGGAACGGGTGGCGCGCTGGCGCATCCTGCGGGCCGAGAACCGGGGCAACACGGTGGTGCCCACTGGCCCCCGCGGCAACAAGCGGCGCTGACCGCCGAACCTCAGATCCCGCCGCCCGCGACCTCGCGGGCGACGGCGCGGCGGCCGATATCGCGCCGGCAGAAGCCCTCTGGCCAGTCGATCCGGGCCACCGCCGCGTAGGCGCGTGCCTGGGCCTCCATCATGCTCTCGCCCAGGGCCGTGACGGCGAGCACCCGGCCCCCGTCGGCGAGCAGGCGCCCACCCTCGGCGCGGGTGCCGGCCTGGAACACCAGGACCTCGTCGCTCACGCCCGCGGCCTCGATCCCGCGGATCTCCGAGCCGCGCAGAAACGCTCCGGGATAGCCGGCCGCCGCCATGACCACCGTGAGCGCGGCACGCCGCTCGTCGAATTCTAGGCTGATCCCGGATACGTCGCCCTCGCAGGCCGCCAGCAACGCCGGTACGAGATCGGAGGCGAGGCGCGGCATCAGCACCTGGGCCTCCGGGTCGCCGAAGCGGGTGTTGTACTCGATCAGCTTCGGCCCGTCGGCGGTGAGCATCAGCCCGGCATAGAGGATGCCGGTGAAGGGGATGCCCCGCGCACGCATGCCGTCGAGCGTCGGAGCGATGATGGTCTCCATCACCTCCCGCTCCAGGGCCGGGGTCAGGATGGTTGCGGGCGAGTAGGCGCCCATGCCGCCCGTATTGGGACCGCGGTCGCCGTCGAAGACACGCTTGTGGTCCTGGGCCGTGCCCACCGGGACCGCGCGGGTGCCGTCACACAGGGCGAAGAAGCTCGCCTCCTCGCCGAACAGGCATTCCTCGATGACGATCTCGGCGCCGGGCTCCTCGAACAGGGCCCGCACGGCGCTCTCCGCCTGCTCGCGGGTCTCGGCCACGACCACACCCTTGCCGGCAGCCAGACCGTCGGCCTTCACCACGATGGGGGCGCCCTGCGCGGCGAGGTAGGCCAGGGCCGGCTCGAGGGTTTGGAAGCGCGCGAAGGCGGCGGTGGGGATGCCGACTGCGGCGCACAGGTCCTTGGTGAAGCCCTTGGAGCCCTCGAGCTGGGCGGCGGCCTTCGTCGGGCCGAACACCCGGACGCCCGCAGCCTGCAGGTCGTCGACGAGGCCCGCCACCAGGGGGGCCTCGGGCCCGACCACCACGAGGCCGATGCGTTCGCCCGAACAGAAGGCCCGTACGGCGGCATGGTCGGACACGTCGAGCTCCGGGCGGTTCTCGCCGAAGGCGGCCGTGCCGGGATTGCCCGGTGCGGTGAACAGGCGGGTGCAGAGGGGGCTCTTGGCGAGGGCGAAGGCGAGGGCGTGCTCGCGCCCGCCCGAACCGATGAGGAGGATGTTCATGAGGGGTGATGTTCCCCAAAAGCCGTTCGTTGAAAAGTCCGATTCGCCGTCGACACTCGCGCTGTGCACGGGAAGCGGTCCGCGAACCGGGTTCGGCCTCCGTGTGTTCTCGGACTTTCCGCATGGAACGAACCGCTTCGGACGACGTTGTGAGGATTATGCCAGGCTGTCGCAAATCCGTTCCGTTTTTGGTGGCGCCGACTCCTTCCCGGAGTGTCAGCCTCGCGCATTACCTCACGCACGGACGCGTTCCCGTGCGCGCCTGCAACGACAACGGCAACCTCGACAATCTGCCGATCTGGCGCATGGCCCTGGCGATCTGCGCCGTGCCCGTGGCATCCGTGCTGGTCATCCTCTCCATCCTGATGTGATGCGCCGGGTGTGACTTGGAGCGGCGCGGCCGATCCCTTTACCTGAGGCGACGCCGGCCCTAGCGTCCGCCGCCATGGCCGTTCCTCCTCCGCCCGCCAAAGCCGCCTCCGGATCCGGACCCGTCTCCAACGTGCCGGAATGGTCCGTCGGAGACCTTGCCTCCGCGCTGAAACGTACGCTGGAGGATGCCTTCGGTCACGTCCGCCTGCGCGGGGAGATCTCGGGCTTTCGCGGCCAGCACAGCTCCGGCCACGCCTACTTCTCGCTCAAGGACGGCAGCGCCCGGATCGACGCGGTGGTCTGGAAGGGCACCTTCAACCGCCTGCGCCAGCGGCCTCAGGAAGGGCTCGAAGTGGTCGCCACCGGGCGGATCACGACCTTCCCGGGCAAGTCCTCGTACCAGATCGTCATCGAGACCCTGGAACCCGCCGGCGTCGGGGCCTGGATGGCGCTGTTGGACGAGCGCAAGCGCGTGCTCGCCGCCGAGGGCCTGTTCGCGCCCGAGCGCAAGCGGCCGATCCCGTACCTGCCGCGCGTGGTCGGCGTGGTGACCTCGCCCACCGGCGCCGTCATCCGCGACATCCTGCACCGGCTCGCGGACCGCTTCGCCCGGCCGGTCCTGGTCTGGCCCGTGCGGGTTCAGGGGGAGGGAGCGGCCGAGGAGATCGCGGGGGCGATCCGGGGCTTCAATGCGCTGGCGCCCGGCGGCGCGATTCCCCGGCCCGACGTCCTCATCGTGGCGCGGGGTGGCGGCTCGATCGAAGATCTCTGGGCCTTCAACGAGGAATGCGTGGTGCGGGCGGCCGCGGACTCGACGATCCCGCTGATCTCCGCGGTGGGCCATGAGACCGACACCACCCTGATCGACTTCGTCTCCGACCGCCGGGCTCCGACCCCGACGGGGGCCGCCGAGATGGCGGTTCCGGTGCGGGCCGACCTCGTCGCCGCAGTGGTCGATCTCGGACGGCGCCAGCGTGAGGCGGTCCAGCGTCGCCTCGACCGGGAGCGCAGCGACCTGCGCGCCCTGGTGCGGGCGATGCCGGACGTCGACGCCTTCCTGGCGGCCAAGCGCCAGCGCCTCGACCTCGCCGAAGCACGGCTCGGCCCGGCGCTGGCCGGCAACGCCCGGGTGTTCCGGCTGCGCGTCTCGCACCTCGTCGAGCGCTTCGCCCGGCATCCGCCCACCCTGGCCCTCGCCCAGGCGCGGGGACGCGTCGCCCGCATCGGCGACCGTCCCGGCGCGGCCCTGCGCCACGACATGGCGCGCAAGGGGGAGGGGCTGTCCTATCTCGGTCGCCGCCTCGTCATCGCCCGGGCGGGAACGGTGAGCCGCGCGCGGGCGGAGCAGGTCCGCAGCCGCGATCGCCTCGACGCCCTGCAGGCGCGGCTGGTCCGGGCCGGGATCCGCTCGACGGAGCGCCGCGCCGACCGCCTGGCAGGCCTCTCCGGCCTCCTCGGCTCGCTCGGCTACCGGGCCGTCCTGGCCCGCGGCTACGCCCTGGTGCGCGACGCCGACGGGCGGGCGATCCGCGCGGCGGCGCAGGCCGCGCCGCACATGACCCTGGAATTCACAGACGGTTTCGTCGAGGTCGCGCCGCGCGACGCCGCGGCCCCCGCCGCGGCGGCTCCCCCGAAGGCCGCGCGGAAGAAGGGCGCCCCGACCAAGACCGCCCCAACGAAGACCCCCGCGACCAAGGAGGCAACCAAGACCGCCCCGACGACGGCCGCGCGGACGGCGCCGCCGGCGGACGTCCCGGCGCCCCCGGCCCGGCAGGGAAGCCTGTTCGACCTCTGAGGACCGGTTGCCGGGCGGCAACGCCTGTGCACCGTGGCCGGCGGGGAGGGGGCCTGCGTGTTGCGCGGCACGCGGATCGGGTTGACGAACCCGGCGGCGTTTGCGACCGCACCGGCGGCACGCCTCGTGCCTTCCGGGATGGCGCCGGATCCGGGCGGAAGGAGATGCGGGAATGACGACGACGATCGACAGCGCACAGAGACTGCATCTCGTCTTCGGGGGCGAATTGGAGAGTCTCGACGGCGTGAATTTCCGCGACGTCAAGGATCTCGACATCGTCGGCATCTTTCCGGACTACGCCTCGGCCCAGACCGCCTGGAAGGCCAAGGCACAGTCGACGGTTGACAGCGCCCAGACGCGCTACTTCATCGTGCATCTGCACCGGCTGCTCGAGCCCTGATGTGCGAAACCTGACTTCGGAACGGACGTGAAGGCATTGTGACGCCGGGGTTGCGGCTGTTATGCAGCGCCGCAACGACGGCCTCAACCTCGGCACGGGCTCGGCCCTCCAGGATCGCGAGATGAAGACCCCGGCATGAAGTCCTCGATCAAGATCATCGCCGGCAACGCGAGCCGCCCCCTGGCCGAGGCCATCGCGGCCTACCTCGAATTGCCCTTGGCCAAGTGCATGGTGCGGCGCTTCGCCGACATGGAGATCTTCGTCGAACTCCAGGAGAACGTGCGCGGCGAGGACGTGTTCATCGTCCAGTCGACCTCGTTCCCGGCCAACGATCACCTGATGGAACTGCTCATCATGATCGACGCCGCGCGCCGCTCCTCGGCGCGGCGCATCACCGCCGTGATCCCGTATTTCGGCTATGCCCGCCAGGACCGGCGCACCTCGGGCCGCACCCCGATCTCCGCCAAGCTCGTGGCCAACCTCATCACCGAGGCCGGGGCCGACCGCGTGATGACCCTCGATCTCCATGCCGGGCAGATCCAGGGCTTCTTCGACATCCCGACCGACAACCTGTTCGCCGCCCCCGTGATGGTGCGCGACATCAAGGAGCGCCTCGACCCCCGGGACTGGATGGTGGTGTCGCCGGATGTCGGCGGCGTCGTCCGCGCCCGTGCCATCGCCAAGCGCATCGACGCGACCCTGGCCATCGTCGACAAGCGCCGCGAGCGTCCGGGCGAGTCCGAGGTGATGAACATCATCGGCGAGGTCGAGGGACGCTCCTGCATCCTCGTCGACGACATCGTGGATTCCGGCGGCACCCTGGTGAACGCCGCCGAGGCCCTCCTGAACGCCGGCGCCAAGGACGTCTCCGCCTACATCACGCACGGGGTGCTCTCGGGCGGCGCGGTCTCCCGCATCGCCGCCTCGCGGATGAAGGAGCTCGTCATCACCGACTCGATCCAGCCGACCCAGGCGGTCAAGCTCGCCCGCAACATCCGGGTCGCCACCATCGCGCCGCTCCTGGGCGAGGCCATCGGACGGACGGCGACGGAATCCAGCGTGTCGAGCCTCTTCACCTGACGCGCGCGTCCCGGATGTCCGGGACCAGCGGATCGCAATTGCGCTGACCCCATCGGAACCTGTATAGACGGCGCTTCCCTATTGCAGCGTTGAGACGGGATGCTGCCGGCCAGTCGAGGCCGGAGCGAGCGACGCCCTGTCGGCGGCGCCCCGGACCCGTCCCGCACGAACCAGTTGGAGTAGCCCGATGTCGCAAGGCCCGCTGATGCCGAAGGCCACCGCCGTATGGCTGGTGGAGAACACCTCGCTGGCCTTCGAGCAGATCGCCGATTTCTGCAAGCTGCACCCCCTCGAGGTAAAGGGGATCGCCGATGGCGAGGTCGCCGCGGGCATCAAGGGCCTCGATCCGATCACCACCGGCCAGCTCACCCGCGACGAGATCGAGAAGGCGCAGAAGAGCCCCAACTACAAGCTCAAGGTCGCGGTCTCGAAGGTGAAGCTGCCCGAGGTCAAGCGCACCACCAAGGGGCCGCGCTACACGCCCCTCTCCCGCCGCCAGGACCGGCCGAACGCCATCCTCTGGCTGCTGCGCAACCACCCCGAACTCAAGGACGCGCAGATCATCCGCCTCGTCGGCACGACCAAGTCGACGATCCAGCAGATCCGCGAGCGCACCCACTGGAATTCCGGCTCCCTTCAGCCGATGGACCCGGTGACCCTCGGCCTCTGCACCCAGATCGACCTCGATTTCGAGGTTCAGCGCTCGGCCAAGGACCGTCCGGCCAACATGCCGGTGGATGGCGGCGCGACGCTGCTGCCGACCGAGGTGTCGACGGCCACGGACTACACCGAGGCCGACGCGCATCACCGCAGCGCCCGCGACGAGAAGCTCAACGCCGATTCGGTGTTCGCGAAGCTCAAGGGCATGCGCAGCACCGAGGACGACGACGAGGACTGAGGCGCCCCGCACGCGCCGCGCCGACTGATCCCCGTGGCCCCGCCGCGGGGATTTTTCGTTTCCGGGCTCCGGGGCGGAGGGCCGGCAGCCAGTTGCCGGATGGTCGGCAATCCGCTATGCAACCGGCGTTCTCCGAATGGATTCCACGAGGCTCGGCCGTCCCGCCGGGCCACGCTCCGTTTGGAGGATCGCTCTCGACCATCGTTTGAGAATGCGTCGGCCCTCCTCCGGGAGGTTGAGCCCGTCGGGTCCGTGACCCCGGGTGGCGACGTCGAGGGTGTCCCGTCACACGAGCCGCCGATGCCGGCCTCCCGATGAGGCCTGTCAGGAGACAGAATGACCGCTGGTAACGCCCTGCAGCGTAGCCCGAGCCGCGACGATTTCGCCGCTCTTCTCGAGGAGTCCTTCCTCGAACACGAGATCACCGAAGGGTCCGTCGTCAAGGGTCGCGTCGTCGCGATCGAGAAGGACGTGGCCGTCATCGACATCGGCGCCAAGACGGAAGGCCGTGTCGCCCTCAAGGAATTCAACGGCCCCGGCCGCGAAGGCGAACTGGCCGTCGGCGACGAGGTCGAGGTCTATGTCGACCGCATCGAGAATGCTCTCGGCGAGGCCGTCATCTCGCGCGACAAGGCGCGCCGCGAGGAGAGCTGGGTCAAGCTCGAGAAGGCCTTCGAGGCCAACGAGCGCGTCACCGGCGCGATCTTCAACCAGGTCAAGGGCGGCTACACCGTCGACCTCGACGGCGCCGTGGCGTTCCTGCCCCGCTCCCAGGTCGACATCCGCCCCGTGCGCGACGTCACCCCGCTGCTGGGCACCCCGCAGCCGTTCCAGATCCTCAAGATGGATCGCCGCCGCGGCAACATCGTCGTGTCGCGCCGCACCGTCCTCGAGGAGAGCCGCGCCGAGCAGCGCTCCGAGCTGGTGGCCAACCTCGAGGAAGGCCAGGTCATCGACGGCGTCGTCAAGAACATCACCGAGTACGGCGCCTTCGTCGATCTCGGCGGCATCGACGGCCTGCTCCACGTCACCGACATGGCGTGGCGCCGCGTGAACCACCCGTCCGAGGTCGTGACCATCGGCCAGACGGTCAAGGTCAAGATCATCAAGATCAACCACGAGACCCACCGCATCTCGCTCGGCATCAAGCAGCTGCTGGCCGATCCGTGGGAGGGCATCGCCCAGCGCTACCCGGTCGACGCCAAGCTCAAGGGCCGCGTGACCAACATCACCGACTACGGCGCCTTCGTGGAGCTGGAGCCGGGCATCGAAGGCCTGATCCACGTCTCCGAGATGTCCTGGACGAAGAAGAACGTCCACCCGGGCAAGATCGTCTCCACCTCGCAGGAAGTGGAAGTGCAGATCCTCGAGGTCGATCCGGTCAAGCGCCGCATCTCGCTCGGCCTCAAGCAGACCCTCCAGAACCCCTGGGAGGCCTTCGCCGAGCAGCATCCGGTGGGCTCCGAGGTCGAGGGCGAGGTCAAGAACAAGACCGAGTTCGGCCTGTTCATCGGCCTCGACGGCGATGTCGACGGCATGGTCCACCTGTCGGATCTCGACTGGAACCGTCCCGGCGAGCAGGTCATCGAGGAGTTCAAGAAGGGCGACATGCTGCGCGCCCAGGTTCTCGACGTCGACGTCGAGAAGGAGCGCATCTCGCTCGGCGTGAAGCAGCTCGGCGGCGACCCCTTCACGGAAGCCGGTGACCTCAAGAAGGGTCAGATCGTGACCTGCGAAGTGGTGGACGTGAAGGATTCGGGCGTCGACGTGAAGATCGTCGACACCGACCTGACGACCTTCATCCGCCGGGCCGAGCTCGCCCGCGACCGTGGCGACCAGCGCCCCGAGCGCTTCGCCGCCGGCGAGAAGTTCGATGCCCGCGTGATCCAGTTCGACCGCAAGGCGCGCCGCGTCCAGCTCTCGATCAAGGCCCTCGAGATGGCCGAAGAGAAGGAGGCGATGGCCCAGTTCGGTTCGACCGATTCGGGTGCCTCGCTCGGTGAGATCCTGGGCGCGGCCTTCAAGAAGGCCCGCACCAGCGACGACAAGGACGAGTCGCAGGACTGATCCGTCCCGCGTCTCCCCCGGTCCCTTGGGACCGGGGATCCTCGCAGACTCCATCGACGCCCGCGCGGGATCGCCTCCCGCGCGGGCGTTTTTTCGTGCGCGGACCCCGTTCCCCCGGAGCCGCGCGGAGCCGCCGCCAGCCCCTTGTCGGTCCGTGTCCGGCAAGGCTAGAACACGAGCCCGTGACGGATCGGGCGCGGCCTCACGCCGGAGGACGCGTGAGGCATCCAGGGCCGGGATGTGTCGAAGCCGATCGCTGCCAAAGGCCGATAGCTGCCAAAGGCTTGATGCAAATCGGCGGGGAGTGTGGGACAAGGTTCGGCGCGCAGGCGGAGGCCGGCGCGTACCGGCCGAGCGTTCGGACCCGGGCGCCCGGAACCGGGCGTCCGAAATTCGGCGTCCGGAAACATCAGCCGGCCGAGCCGGCACGTGAGGGAGCGTAACCAGCGCATGGCCGCGGATGCCGAACTTCTGATCGATCGCCGGCGCCTGCGCCGCAAGCTCTCCCTCTGGCGCGTCCTCGGGATCGGCGGTCTCGTGGTCGCGGTCGGCGCGGTCGGCCTGCGGGTCCGCAGCGGCGGCGAGGCCCTGGGCCTCGGCAGCGTCCGTCCGCAGATCGCCCGGATCTCGGTGGGCGGCTTCATCGCCGGCAGCGAATCCACCACCAAGCTGATCGCGCGCGTCCGCGACGCGAGCGCCGTTCAGGGCGTCGTGGTGTCGATCTCCTCGCCGGGCGGCACCACCACGGGCTCCGAGGAACTCTACCGCAACCTGCGGGCGCTCGCCGAGAAGAAGCCGATGGTGGCCTTCGTCGACGGCACCGCCGCCTCCGGTGCCTACATCGCGGCCATCGCCGCCGACCACATCGTCGCCCGCGAGACCGCGCTGGTCGGCTCCATCGGCGTCCTGTTCCAGTATCCGGACCTGTCGGGCCTCCTCGACAAGGTCGGGGTCAAGGTCGAATCCGTGAAGTCGGCCCCCCTCAAGGCCGAACCGTCGGGTTTCACGCCCACCTCGCCCGAGGCCCGCGCCGCCCTCGCGGCGGTCGTCGGCGACACCTATGCGTGGTTCAAGGGGCTCGTGGCCGACCGGCGCAAGATGACCGAGAAGGAACTCGCCACCGTCTCCGACGGCCGGGTGTTCAGCGGCCGCCAGAGCGTGCCCCTGAAGCTCGTCGACGGTCTCGGCGGCGAACGGCAGGCCATCGCCTGGCTCGAATCCGAGCGCGGCGTGGCCAAGGACCTGCCGGTGCTGGACTGGAAGCCGACGGCCAAGAGCGATTTTCGCCTGTGGTCCGCCCTCGGCCTCGGGGCCGACCTCGTCGGGCTCGACGGCGTCGCGGCGCGTCTGCGCCAGGTCGGCGACGAGACAGCGGGATTGGCCCAGGGCGGACTCCTGGTCCTCTGGCGGCCCGGGCCCGCGGACGCCGCCCGCTGAGGGTTCGCGCCACCCCATTCGTGCATGACTTCGTGAAGGCCCTCGCATGATCAAGTCGGAGCTCGTGCTCAAGATCGCCGAGCAGAACCCGCATCTCTACCAGCGGGACGTCGAGACCCTGGTGAACGCGATCCTGGACACCATCGCGGATGCCCTGGCCCGCGGCGACCGGGTCGAGCTGCGCGGCTTCGGGGCCTTCTCGGTGAAGCGCCGCGATGCGCGGCGCGGGCGCAACCCGCGGACGGGTGCGGCCGTTGCCGTCTCGGAAAAGGCCATCCCCGTGTTCAAGACGGGCAAGGAGATGCGCCTGCGCCTCAACGAGGCCGGCATCGGGGACGGCGCGGCCGCCGCGTCCTGATCCGCCCCGTCCCCAACGCTCGGAGTTCCTCTCGATGATCCGCTTCCTCAAGGGCTTGGTGCTGCTTCCCGTGGCGATCCTGGTGGTCGCCTTCGCGGTGGCCAACCGCGACGTGGTGCGGGTGTCCTTCGACCCCGTCTCGCCCGACACGCCGGTGTTCAGCGCGGCGCTGCCGCTCTACCTGCTGCTGTTCATCGCGGTGGCGATCGGCGTCCTTCTGGGCGGCTGCGGCGCCTGGCTCGGGCAGGCGGGCACCCGCCGCACCAGCGCCGCGCGCCGCCGCGAGATCCGCCGCTTGGAGAGCGAGACCGCCCGCCTGAAGACCTACGCGCCGGCGCCGACCAACGAGGGTCCGAACGGCATCTACCGCAACGCCCCCGACCGCGTCGCCCTGCCGGCGCCGCACTGAGGCCGGCGGCACGCCCCGAGCCGCGACCCCCATGGCGACCATCGCGATCAAGATCTGTGGGCTGAGTACGGCGGCGACCCTCGACGCCGCCCTGGAGGCCGGCGCCGATCTCGTCGGGTTCGTGCATTTCCCCAAGAGCCCCCGGCACGTGGACTTGGAGACCGGCCGTGCCCTCTCGGCGCGCGCGAAGGGCCGGACCGAGCGGGTGGTGCTCCTCGTCGACCCGGACGACGCTGCTTTGGCGGCCGCCGTCGCGGCCCTCGACCCCGAGTGGATCCAGCTCCACGGGCACGAGACGCAGGAGCGCGTCGCGGCCATCCGCGCCGTGACCGGTCGCCGGGTGATGAAGGCCATCGGCGTCGCCACCTCGGCGGATCTCGACGCGGTCCCCCTGTATACGGGGGTGGCCGACCGCATCCTCCTCGACGCGAAGGCGCCCCCGGAGGCCCTGCTGCCCGGCGGCAACGGCCATGCCTTCGACTGGGATCTCCTCGACGGCGCGGTCCTGCCGGCGGATTACATGCTCTCGGGCGGCCTCACCCCCGGCACCGTGGCGGCGGCGCTCGCCCGCACCGGCGCGCGCGCCGTCGACGTGTCCTCGGGCGTCGAGACCCGGCCGGGCGAGAAGTCGCCGGACCGGATCGCCGCCTTCATCGCGGCGGCCCGGGGCTGAGGGGGCAGGGGGATCCCGGCCGGGGACCCCTCGCTTTCCGCGCCCAAAGGCCCGGATTTCGCGATTCGACGCGTTGGCCGCATTGTCGCCGCCCCCCGCGCGGGTCTAGGCCTATCGACAAACGCAGAGCTGACAAGGACCATGCCCGTGACCATCGCTCCCCCTCCGAACTCGTTCCGCAACGGCCCGGACGAGCGCGGCCGCTTCGGCATCTTCGGCGGACGCTTCGTGGCCGAGACGCTGATGCCGCTGATCCTCGACCTGGAGGCCGCCTACACGGCCGCGAAGGCCGATCCGGCCTTCCAGGCGGAGATGAACAGCCACCTGACCCACTATGTCGGCCGGCCGAGCCCGCTCTACTACGCCGAGCGCCTGACGGAGCACCTGCGCGCGCAGGCCGCCCCGGGGCAGGGCGCGAAGATCTTCTTCAAGCGCGACGAGCTGAACCACACCGGCTCGCACAAGGTGAACAACGTGCTCGGACAGATCATGCTGGCCCGCCGCATGGGCAAGCCGCGCATCATCGCCGAGACCGGCGCCGGCCAGCACGGCGTCGCCACCGCCACCCTCTGCGCCCGCTTCGGCCTGAAATGCGTGGTCTACATGGGCGCCGTCGACGTGGCGCGGCAGGCGCCCAACGTGTTCCGCATGAAGATGCTGGGCGCCGAGGTGGTGCCGGTGCAGTCCGGCACCAAGACCCTCAAGGACGCGATGAACGAGGCCCTGCGCGACTGGGTCACCAACGTCGCCGACACCTTCTACTGCATCGGCACGGTGGCGGGCCCGCACCCCTACCCGGCGATGGTGCGCGACTTCCAGTCGATCATCGGCCGCGAGACGAAGCAGCAGATGCTGGAGATGGAGGGCCGCCTGCCGGATTCCCTCGTCGCCTGCATCGGCGGCGGGTCCAACGCCATGGGCCTGTTCCATCCCTTCCTCGACGATCCCGAGGTCGCGATGTACGGCGTCGAGGCGGCGGGACACGGCATTTCCAGCGGCCTGCACGCGGCCTCGCTGTCGGGCGGCAAGCCCGGCGTGCTCCACGGCAACCGCACCTACCTGCTCCAGGACGGCGACGGCCAGATCGCGGACGCGCACTCGATCTCGGCCGGCCTCGACTATCCGGGCATCGGCCCCGAGCACGCCTGGCTGCACGAGGCCGGCCGCGTCACCTACCTCTCGGCGACGGATCAGGAGGCGCTCGACGCCTTCAAGCAGTGCTCGATGCTGGAAGGCATCATCCCGGCCCTGGAGCCGGCCCACGCCCTCGCCAAGGTCGGGGAGCTGGCCCCGCAGAAGCCCCAGGATCACCTCCTCGTCGTCAACCTGTGCGGACGTGGCGACAAGGACATCCCCCAGGTCGCCGAGATCCTCGGCACCCGGCTCTGACCTTCACGCGGGGCCGGCCATTTTCCCCGGTCCGACCCCGTTGACACGTCACGGCGGGGTTCCCTATACCGCCGATCTCATCGCGGCCACGATCTTCGGCGGCCGCGGTTCGGCGGGGTAGCTCAGCTGGTTAGAGCAGAGGAATCATAATCCTTGTGTCGGGGGTTCAAATCCCTCCCTCGCTACCAAGATTTAAGCCTGCTAGGTCAATGACTTAGCAGGCTTTTTCTTTGCTCTTTGAGCAGCGCTGAAACGGCGTTAGACGTTAGCTCAGTGCTTGACCTGACCGGCTGGCTTTGGACCGGGCTGATTGAGAGGATCAGCCAGGATCGGAGGAGTCGGAAATGCGGCGAGGTCAGAAGACAAACGCGGAGCA
>NZ_LMNE01000022.1:0-36354 GCF_001423285.1 Methylobacterium sp. Leaf111
ATCTCACCGACGTCATCACCCGCATCGTCGAGGGCCACCCACAGAGCCGTCTCGACGACCTGCTGCCATGGGCCTACCAGGCCATGCCAGCCCTCAAAGCCGTGGCCTGAAAACAGCGCTTACAGTGGATGAACCGGAAGCCTTCCCACAACTCAAATTTCCTATCATCTGCCATTATTATCGCGATGCTGAGTGCTTCCACATCGTCGAGGGCAAATATGAAATGGGCATTAGACCAGTGCCCATTGTAAGTTAAGAAAAAGCACGTGTAGCGGCTTCTCAGTCTCTCAGTATCAGCTTCAGGGGACTGTTGTCCGGCATGTGCCATTGCTGAACCTCCCTCTTAGACGCTTCCGTAACGCGACCGTCAGCACCCGTTAGGAGAGGGCCAGGCACTGGCGGTCGCGGCTGTCGGGAGGGACAGCGGTTCAAGAGTGATCTGAGAAATTGGCTTCGCACTGATCCAGATCAATGCGCTTTACCGCATCTGGTTGGGTGGTGCGCGAAGTATATAATCGCCTTTTAAATAGTACCGGGCTCCCTGTTTCCGGCCTGTACTGCCGATCCCGTGGCGTCATCCGCGGACGGCATAGGGGCTAGCGACTGGGGGCCTGGGGCACCCGGAGAACGTGCCAGTAGATCGCGGCTCCAAGCAGGGCGCACACAAGTCCCAGGAACATCCCTACGGGCTCCTGCGAATAGCCTGAGAACGCGGAGTGGATCAGACCGCCGCCGGCA
Organism: Methylobacterium sp. Leaf111; assembly: GCF_001423285.1. Taxonomy (NCBI): domain Bacteria; kingdom Pseudomonadati; phylum Pseudomonadota; class Alphaproteobacteria; order Hyphomicrobiales; family Methylobacteriaceae; genus Methylobacterium; species Methylobacterium sp. Leaf111. The sequence goes on from NZ_LMNE01000022.1 coordinate 739, forward strand.
GAACCGAGTAGCACCGAGAGCATCCAGACCGCTCCACCTCTCACCCTGCGCCCCATCTCAGATCCCTACCGTTGACTTAACCATGCCCGCCACGCGACATGGCATGTCTGGCTGCGCTCGCCCTTCGAGACGAGTCGTGAGCCGACAACCATCAGGGATTAGCGCCGCGAGAAAGACCTAAGCCCAAAACGCCAACGGCCCCACCCCGGCAAGGGTGAGGCCGTCGAAATCGATGAGGTCCGGGGACCGCTGTGCTGCCCCCCAGACATCATAACACCAGTCAGGTGTCAATCGGGGTCGTTCCCCGAGAGGATGGCGCTTTGCCTTTTGAAAGGGACGGCTATTGCCGATCCCCCTGCTTTGCCGCGGCCCGAGCAGGGACCGGGACCGATGTTTCACGCCGCCATGCAGGCCGCGATCGAAGGCGCGCGAACGCTCGCGCAGATGGATGAGCTATCCCGTCAGCTTTGGCAGGGGCATGGCTCGGGCGCCTTGGGCGACCACGAGGCCCAGATCCTTGCCGAACGGCTCCACGGGCGCCGTAGCGCGGTCCGAGAGGGCATTCGGCCGGTTGGCATTCCGGCAGGCCGCACAAGCCTGTTCCCGCCGCGCAGGAGCGTCCGAAGCCCCGACCGCGCGGCATCCCTGGAAAGGCGTCGCCTGCTGGCCTGTTCGGGCCCCTTGCCGCCTCAGCTCGCCGCACGCTTCACGGAAGGGCAGCGAGCCGTCCTGCGCATCGTCGGGGACGAGATCGCCGCCAAGGGCGTGTGTGGCCTCTGCATCGACGCCATCGCGGCCCGGGCGGGTGTCTGCCGGCGTTTGGCCCAAGCTGCGCTGCGCCTAGCCGAGGGCGACGGGCTGTTGACGATCGAGGAGCGCCGGCACGAGGGCCGCAAGAACTCGCCCAACCTCGTCCGCATCATCAGCCGCGAGTGGCAAGCCTGGGTCCGCCGCGGCGCCCGGCAACAGCCCGCCCGCTTGAGGTTGGATGCGACCGACCCGCAGCCGAAAGCCATAGGATGCAAAGCGAAGCATCCCACGGATAGGGTGGTAACTCTGGGGACAACGCTGCCAGCGGAACCGGCCGAGAAGCTGCCGGGGCGGCAGAGTTTTGCCCATCGGTAGCGCGATCCCCGAACCCTTTCAGGCAGGCAGGATCGGCGCAGCTATGCGTCGGGGGCATCCGGCCGGCCTATAGAACAAACAACGGATAAATCCTCTCGCGCGCATCCTGGGTCGGACCCAACCAGGGGTAAGAGGGGCCGGCGAGTTGCCGGAACGTCGTCGCGACAGCATGGCGAGTTGCCGGATTAACGGCCTCGAAGCAGGGGCCTAACAGAAGGGGGCCAGGTCCTAACGACCGTAGGCCAACCCCTAACGCAAGTGTGCAGTCGCCCTACCGTTAGGGGTTGCTCCACAAGCGTTAGGACTATGACCACTTACGTTAGGCAAAGCCCTTCCCGATCGCTCACTAGCGTTAGGAGTTCGTAGTACTAACGGGGGGCCGAAAATGAAAAGGCTGTCGCTGGTTCTACGGCGATCCCCCTACCCCACGCAGACACCCTTTCCGGGCTGGCAGGGGAAGTCCCTACCCCTCGGTACACGTCTCCTGCCGAGCCCCGAAAGACCGCCCCGAAGCTGCGTCGGACCGGATAGGGCGAGCGAGGGGGCCAAGAACGCCTCTTCGGCCTGACAGAGAGGGGCCAAGTCTGGCCTCCTCCCGTGCATTGCGCCGAGTGCATCGGAGAGCTTCTACGAGGTCGTCCCGGGAATGCGCCGTTGCGCCGCCCACGCACTGGTACGATCCTCCGCTCGAGACCCAGCTAGCGGAAGAGACTGGCGAACTTGTTGGCGGCACTCAGCAGAGGGTTGTTAGCATAGGGGGAGACGTTGGCCCCGCCTGTTGGAGATCCCGACAACGCACTGACCGCCGTACCCGCAGGCTTTGCGAACATCGATGCGAGGCCCATGAGGCCGCCGATGGAGTTCGCGCTCGCTGCGTTTTGGCTCTGGGCCAAGTTGTTGTTGTTCTCCATCAGGGCGTTGCCGGCCGTCTGCTGGATGCCGGCGACGCCCTGGCCGAACTGCGCCTGCTGGCCCGAGGCCGTGCCGTAGATGTTGGCGTTGTTCTGCCCGAAAGTCTGCGCCAGGCTCGACAAGCCCGAACCGAGCCCCTGAGACGCCGCACCCTGGAGCCCAAGGCCTGACGCCTGCCCTGCTACGCCAGTGCCGTAGTTCTGGCCCGCCTGGGTCAGGCGGTCGATGTACGAGCCCGATTGCCGGTTCTGGTAGTCGGCGCCGTAGTTGAAAAGATCCTGGGAGGTGTTGCCGCCGGCGAGGTTGCCCCGCGCAGAGGCCGAGCGCATCACCGCCTCCAACCCGGTGTTGAGCCCGGCACCATATCCGAGAGAGCCCTCGAACGCGGCCTTTGCGCGGGTACTGCCCTCGGCGCCGTTGAGGCCCAAAGCGTCGGATCGCGCATCGGTCGCCTGCTGGCCGCTCTGGGTCAGGCCGCCGTACAGATCCCCGATCTGGCCGAGGAAGCCCTGTGTCTGGCCATACTGGCCTGTCAGATCGTTGCGCGACTGATCGTATCCGGAGCCTAGGGCGCTAAGCGCGTTACCGGCCGAGCCGTCTCCCGTGCCAAGGAGCCGTTGGGCTCCAGCATACCCCTGCGTAAGCGCGTCTCCGCTCAAGGACTGCGTCGCGCCAATGGCCTGCTTGTTCTTGTTGTAGGCGGATCGCGACGCCGCCCCCGTTAAGCTATCGAGGATCGCCATCAGTGCACCTGTGCGTTGGAGGGCGCAGGAGCGGCGGCAGGCTCCCGCTTGAGGAGGAGCCGCGCTTCGTCGTGGGTGATGCCCCAGAGGCTGCAATCCTCGTCGGGGCTGTAGAATGCGCGCTGCGTGCCCTCATGGCGAAGGCCGAGGCGTCGGGCAAACTCCTGCAGGCGTCGATCCCGCCCACGGATGCGAACCGTGACCCGCCGCAGGCCGATGACGTTGAAGGCCCACCAGGCGAGGCACCTGCGCATCTCACGCCGAAGCTGACCAAGGGCCCCTACCGGGATCAGCTCGGCGTCCCCGGTCGAGCTGAACGCATGGAGCACGCAGATCAGGCAGTGGGAGCGATCCGGCGACACGAGCGATATCCAACGCGCATCCTCACGGATGACGGAGCCCAGGATCTCTATGCAGTAGGCCTGAACCGACGACAGGTCAGGTGGAGCGAAGCTGACGATCGCCTTGCCGTCCTCGGAGGCCCCCCAGACCTCAACAACGCGGGCAGCGATCTCAACCTGAGACGGGGTACACTCCATCACGCCGCCGCCTGCATCGAGGGGGCCGAAGGTGACGGGCCGCCGTCAGGATCGGAGGAGGGCCGCGAGCGGATCGAGGCGAGGCCCGCGACGAGGACGCGGCGGGCGAAAGCGGATCGCTTCTCGCCGGCCGATGCTGCAGCCTTGTCGAGGGCCGCACGCACATCGCCGGGGAGGCGGAATATCAGAACGCCATCAAGGGACGTGTTCACGGTTCAAGCTCCCAAGTGTCGAAGCACTCAAGAGAGAAAACACCAATCCGATACGTTGTAATACAGCTATTTTTGAGGGTGCGCACGTCTGAGACTTTGCGCTCTTCTAGAGCTTTCTGGTCAGATTTTCGTGTCAACTTGTCGCAGAGATGCCATTGCTTAGCGACCGTCGAAAATGTCCTTCAACGGCGTCTGGCTGCGCTGATCGGACGACACGAACTCGACTTCGCCCCTCTCTAAGGCGGCCTGCGCTACCTTCAGCGTAGCAGATCTGTCGGCCTCAACTTCGCTATGCGATGGGCCGGTGACGATCACCGAGCCAGAGCCGGACCAATGGTCAAGGATGCGACCCTCGAAGGTGTCGCCGGGGATCAGCTCGTCATGCCAAGCGGTGTTGTAGTTGATGCGGTCCGCGGCAGCTGCATGGCCGAGAGGGCGAGGCGGGTAATCTGCGCGCCGAGTGCCAGCCGGGATCTCTGAGGTTCCATCATCTGGTGCGTCTTCGCCGGTCCAGAGGTAGGCGTACTTCACGACATCGAAGGCGGCTTGTAGCGCTTCACGGTGTTCTATTTCGGAGAAGCCGCGTCGCTTCGACAAAGCGTCTACAGTCTTGAGCGCACAGCCAACAGCAGAGATTAATTCTGCGGCGTGTCTATTTTCAGACAGGTAAGCAGCTTCCGCCTCAGCAAAGATATTGGGCGCGCCTACAAACGATTGCTCAAGCCGATTTTCAATTTCCTGCGCAAGAGATCGACCGTTTGCGCCGGCCGCTTTGTCTAAGCGCTCGCGCATCTCTGGCGTTGTGCGGAACCCAATCGACGAGTTTTTGCCCTGCCCCTGAGGGCTTTGCCGAGACATTGGCGCTCCTAGCGATACACGGCGCTTCTAGCGCTTGCTCAACAACTATCGCGGAGCGCCTTGGCATGCAACAGGGAATATGTGCTCCTTAGGTTGTTAGCGCTCGTTAAACAAGCGCGATGATCTCTCTGAAAGAGAGACGAACAAGGGATCTGATCATGCCTCGCCCAAGCGATAGACCGGCAGCGGATGTTCGCAGCCGTATCGATGCTGGAATGAACGTGAGACCGGGACCGCTGGCCAAGTTCGCTGGCCTGTCATTGACCTCTCTGCGGCACGCGATCGAGCGCGGTGACATCAAGGTTGTGCGGATCGGGAGAAATATCCTGATCCCCCATCATGAAGCGGCAAAGCTGCTCGGCATCCAAAGCCAGGAGGCCGCGTAACAGCATGGCCCAAAATAACAGAACCCCCGCCGGGGCAAACGGCAGGGGCTCTGGAAATGGTGTCGCTTCGCAGGCTGACACCTTCCAGATAGCACCTGAACCACACGAAATCCAGATGCGCCACCTTGCTCGGCGCTATGGGTTGAGCCCGGCCATCGCTGCCGCGCTCGCAACCCATGCCTATGCCATCCCCGAAGGTTGGGGAGGCCGCTCGCATGGCTGAACCCCGCACCTTCGCCAGCATCCGCAAGGGCAACTCGGAGGAGATCCGGGTTCGCCTTGCTGAGCACGGTGGCGCCGCTTTCGTGGACATCAGAACATTCGCACCCCGGCGTCACGCCGGGGGCGAACCCCTACCGACCCGAAACGGCGTCTGCATCTCCCGTCAGCGGCTTCGCGAACTGATCGCCGGCCTTCAGGCCATCGAATGCGATCGGGAGGGACGATGAGCGCCCCGACCACCTTGGAGCACGTCATGGCGGCTCCCTACGGCAGCACCAACAAGGTGCGGGCCGAGCTGTACGACGCGCTGCACCTCATGCGCCTTCGCATTGAGGCGGCCATGATTGGCATCGAGACCGGGGACGACTTTGCTCTGGTCCGGTCCCTCCGCCTCCATGCGCTTCACCTGAACTACGGCCTCAGCCTCCTCGTGCTGATTGAGGAGGAGAAGGCCCGCGATCGAGAGCGCCGAGACCATCGTTGGCGCCAGCAGCAACCCCATGGAAGGGCGATTGCATGACGGCGTCGATCAACGCGAACCTGCAAGCGCTGGAGCGGGCGCAATCCCGATCTCGTGGTTCGTTCAGTCCTGGACGAGACGACGACGAGGTCGTCGCCTTCGAGCGGTTTGCCGCCGAGCGGCAGGCTGATGCACTGCCTCGCATCATGGCGACCCCGTTCGTCTACCGTGACCCACGAACGATCCCACCTCGCCGCTGGCTCTACGGACGGCACTTCATTCGGCGCTACGCCACGGCAACGATCGCTCCAGGAGGGCTCGGCAAGAGCAGCCTTGAGCTTGTTGAAGCCTTGGCGATGGCGACCGGCCGTAACCTGCTGGGCGCACCGGTGAAGGAGCCTTTGCGCATCTGGTACTGGAACGGGGAAGACCCACGCGAGGAGGTGGAACGGCGCCTTATGGCCGCCTGCCTGCACTACGGGATCACGGCCGAGGAGATCGGCGGCCGACTGTTCATCGATAGCGGGCGCGAGACCCCTATCAGGATCGCAATCCGCCAGCGGGACGCAATCATGATCGCTCAGCCCCTCATTGATGCTCTGATCGCAGAGATCCGCGAAAGACAGATCGATCTGATCATCATCGATCCCTTTGTCTCCTGCCATGACGTGCCTGAGAACGACAACGGCGCTGTCGACCGCGTGACGAAGGCGTGGGCTGGTATCGCTGAAGCTGCCAACTGCGGCGTGGAGCTCGTCCATCACGTCAGGAAAGCGAGCAACGGCCAGGCAGCCTATTCGGTCGAGGACGCCCGCGGTGGATCAGCGATGATCGGTGCGGTTCGATCTGCCCGCGTCCTGAACGGCATGTCTCCCGAGGAGGCCTCACAAGCCGGCATCGAGACTGAGCACCGCCGTCGCTACTTCAGGGTGGACGACGGTAAGGCGAACATGCAGCCGCCGAGCGACGGTGCTGCCTGGCATCATCTGGTCAGCGTGGAGCTTGGCAACGAGACCGCGGATGCGCCCGGTGACTGGGTTGGCGTCGTGACCGAATGGTCCCTGCCTGCGCTGTCCGATGCCCTGAGCCCCGGGGACCTGCGGAAGGTCCAGGAGGCTATCGATGGCGGGACCTGGGCCGACAACTCGCAGTCCAAAATCTGGGCAGGGAAGGCCGTTGCAGAGGTTCTAGGCCTCGACCCTGCCGATAAGGGCGCACGTGGCCAGATCACCCGGTTGCTCACACTCTGGAAGCGGAATGGCACTCTGAAGACCAAGCCAGGCCGCGACACTCGAGCAGGCCGCGACATCACCCTGATCGTCGTTGGAGAGCGGGTCTGATGGGCATCCACCACACCCACCAAAACCAGGTGTGGAATGGCGTGGCAGCCGTGGAAACACACCACCACCACCACACCCCTTATGGGGTGTGGGGTGTGGTGTGGAACGTCAGGGGTGATCTGAGGGGGTGTGGAAGTGAGGAACCACAATGATCCCGACTGCCGACAGGTGGGGACCGTTCACCCCGGATCTAGACCCGCCCGAGCGTATCACCCGGTGCCGCTGTCTGCGCGCCGTAGTCCACCTGACGACCGGCCCGCGCGGCGATACCGCGACCCGCCTCCTTTACGCCGCCGATCGTGACCCGGCTGCCCTGCCCGAGGCCGCCCGCGCCCTCAACGCGATGGCCCCGATCGACAAGCGCCAGGTCTGGGCGAGTTACGCCCGGCTGGCTGCATCCGAGAGGTCTGCTCGCAGCATGAGGAGCAAGTTGGCTGTCAGCAATATCGTCCGGGGTATGCGATGACAGCCAACGAGCACTTTTTTTACTTGTTCGTGCGGCCCTGGTGGTCCGGGTCAATCCCACCGTCGAGCTTTGTTTCGTTGGCGGTATCACCTTCGACAGTCGAGGCCGCTTCGATGTCTTCGATGTCGTGGCCGGTCATGCCCTTGGACTGTCCGATACCTGGATTGCCCTTCAGGTCGGCATCGGTTGGCACGTCTGTCTTCGGATGCTTGTTCGACATTGTCGCTCCTACTGCTCGCTGAGCGCGATCTCCGCGCCCTGCTGGTGGGGAAGCAAACCCGAATTCCTAAACGCCGTTCCTAGAGTTGCAGGCTGGGCGACTGTCGGCCGCGCCTCAGCTCAAGCCAAGACCGATCCGGACGCCTTGAAGCCCGCCGGCGTGGCACTCAACCGCCTGGCGTCTGTCCATAGGCGCCAGATCTCTACGTCCTTCGTTCGCCTATCCCGTACAGCCTGAGGAGCCAGCATGATCCGTCCTCGTACTACCGGACACCTCGCCGATCCTTCGAACCAGTCAGAGGCGATAGAGGAGCCCTCTTCACTGGAAGCCGTCAGCTCAATCGGGCCCTCGCTCCTCGCTCTCGTCGTCGTGGTTGAAGGCCAGTCATCCGCCGGCCCCGCCGTGAAGGCGTATCAGGCCGCCATCCGCCGCAAAGGCGAGGAGGCGGCAGCCGGCGGACGAGAGGCCATGGAGGCAGCTCTGCGCTTTGTCATGGACGCTGATGCCGCTCATGCGCAGCGGCGCGAGCGTGTCATCGACAAAGCATGGGCAGGCTTGAACGGCTGGCGGTCTGAAGCGGGCCAGCCGTGACGCTCTCAGTAGCCGTCGTAGAACCGCCGCGGGCGGTCGTACTCGTAGCCACCGCGGCGGCCGTAGCCATCTCCGTAGCCGTAGGGCCGTCCCTCGTAGAAGCGGCGCGGTCCACCGTAGCCCCCATAGCCGTAGCCGCGGTCATTCGGACGGCAGCGGCCCCATGGATTGGGATGGAAGCCAGGGCCGCAGCCTCCGGCGACGAACTCGACCACAGCATCACCGCGGCCTTGTTCGAAGGGGCCGAACGAGAGGTCGGCGGCCTTAGCCGACGTCGCCAGGCCGAGCCCGGCAGCCAGCACAGCAGCTATTCCCAGCACCTTCACGCGCATCATGACCTGAACCTTGTTGGCGTCCGATCTCAGCCTTGGGCGATCGGAGAAACCAAAGGCTGCGCTCCAGCTGCTGAACCGAGGCTGACAGAAGCGTGGCCGCTTCGTTCAGGCAGTCCTGGAGGCATCATCCGGAGGCCCTACGCATGACCCAGACGGAACGCGCCGCCTACAACGCTGGCATCAAGGCAGCCATCAACGCGGCCCAGATCGTCGCCATCACCATCGAGACGGCCGAGGATGCGGGGGCCTTTCGCAAGAGGGTCGCCGCCGAGGCCCTGGCTGCTTTTGCGGAAAGCGCCAAGGGGCTGATGCTTGAAGCTTTTCCTGCGGACGGACATTGTTTGAACGCTGATCAAAACAGCGCTTCGCTTATGATGGCGAAGGAGTAGGGACGAGCCATGACCACGAAAAAACCCGGCTTTCAGCCTGGGCAGAGCGGCAACCCCGCCGGTCGGCCCAAGGGCTCACGCAGCAAGGCGATGCAGGCCCTCGATGCGATCCTCGATGGCGAGGCTGAAGCCATCACACGCAAGGTGATCGAGCTTGCTTTAGACGGCGACACGCAAGCCATCCGCATGTGCATGGATCGGCTCGCACCTCCCCGGAAGGATCGCCCCATCACCTTCGCATTGCCGCCGATCAAGACTGCAGCCGACCTGTCGCTTGCGACCGACGCCGTTCTGCAAGCCGTCGCGGATGGCGAGATTACCCCGGGCGAGGCCGCCGATCTTTCGAAGCTGGTCGCGACCCACATTCAAGCCATCCAGGCGACCGACATGAACGAGCGCCTTTTGCGGATCGAACAGCAGGCCGCCCGATGACAACCTATGCGTCCCTCGATGCCCGCCTGCGCAAGGTAGAGCGCACAGTGAGCCACCAGGCGCCCGCCCCTCACGCGACGGTCATCATCACCGAGAACGATGAGGACGAGGCCCAGCAGCTCGCCGCCCTTGAGGCTGCCGGCACCTACAAGCCAGGCTGGCCTCTCATCTCCTGGCGCATTGTCGATCCCGAACCAAGGAACTGCCTATGACGACCATCGCCAGCCTGCTCAAACGCATCGAGCGCATCGAGGCTAAGCAGCATGTCGGGGCCCCGAAAGGCCTTGTCGCCTTCCGTAGCCTCACTGACGAGGAAGCAGCCGACGCCAAGCTCAATTGGCGCCGGTGGGTCGCTGACGGCCGCGCCAAGCTTCAGTGGGGCTGCGTTGTCATCCCCTCCGAACAGCTGACGGTCGAGGAGTGGGAGGCGGAGACGGCTCATCTACGCAGCGAGCCGATCCATTAGGAGCTAAGACGTTCTCCTGCCTGCAGTCGCAGATCAGGCCATTGCCCAGGCGAGCATCAGGATGCCGCCCAGGAACATCCCGTAGGTGGCAACCACGGCGGCGACCTCGCGGTGCTGGCGTAAGACAGAGCGGGTGCGTGACATCGGACGGGACCAGGGGAGGCGTGCGGCCTCTTTCTGATCGACCAACTATGCCGATGTGAGGGCCCCGACTGCCCGAATGCGTAAGAAATATCTGCCGTAGCGGGGCGGTCACATAAGTAGTTGGACGCGCGTCTTTGGCTGGACCGTCAGGATTTCAGAGCCTGAGAGGTTGGCTAATTATCGGGCGCTGGGGTCGCTGATCGCTCCGGCCACTGCCGCGGTCAGGGCTGCGGTCATCATGCCGAGGAAGGTCACCGTGATCATTTCTTAGGCCCTTTCGAAGTGTGGCTTGGGTGCACCAGAGCCGCTGAATTCGAGATGCCTACCAATTCGTTTACGAGCCGTTAACCGTCACGCGAAGCATACCGCACAGCGACACCCTCAAACGTCGCAAAAGACCCGCCGCAGCCAGGGGCTGGGCGGGTCTCAGAGGCATATCCGTAAGGCTAGGCCCTTACAGGCTCAGGAAAGCGTTGGCCGAGCCGACGATCGTGAAGACGAGGCCACCCGCGAAGGCAGCGATCATCGCGTAGGAGAAGCCTTTCAGCAGCATCCGGGGGGCCCTCCGATCAGCAGCGGTTTCCGCCCGAGGTCTGACCATACTGCTGGGTGGGGAAGTTCTGCTGGTTGGCGTTGCCCTCGGCGGCTGAGCTCATCGGGCAACCGAGATAGGCCGGGGGACGCCGCATATCGTTGACCGAACCCGTGGTCTCGACATCGTAGGGCGCGAACAAGGTGTAGCGGGAGGGGCTGTCATAGGCCATGGCGGACGAGATCGGAGCAACGCCAAGGACAAGGGCGGTGGCGAGGGCGGCGATACGGGTCTTCATTAAGGCTTATTAGCTCCTTCACAGTACGAACCAAATGTCTGGCTCGTTTCTCTCTGTATGAAACTAATATGGGGAGCCTATCTCATTCTTGACGTGCCAGGGGACACGCGCTGAGCCGGATTAAAGTCAGGCGCTGCAAAACCAGTCTCAGCTACTCTGGTACGGGCCGCGGAAAAGATCGCCTAAAGCTCTGCGTTTGAACAAGGTATACCAGCGTCGGCGCTGATGTTCCGGCCGATCATGGTTCATGTGGCAGCGTTGGCAGAAGGCTGCGAGGTTCCTCGAGGCGTTGTTCGCCGTGTCATGATCGCGGTGCCCTGTCGCCAGAACCACACGTGTGGTTCTGACTTGCCCAAGGACGTCATCGGCCCCGATCTCCAGGCAAATGAAGCGCCCGGCTCCGTCCCGCCACGAACCCTCCTCTCCGTCCCACCAGCGGCCATCGCCAAGATGGAAGACGCGCTGTCCGTGCGGACGGGCGCAGACCTCACACCGCCCCTTGGCCCGCTCGAAGCGGATCACAGCCGAGAGCTGCGGCCAATCGATCGGATAGAAGAAGCGGTGCTCGCGCCGGATCGGCATCAGGAGGAGGCCTGCCGGGTCGCCGCAGCGGCTACGTCTGCTTGGCTGCGGGTGCGTGCCTGGGGGAAGTAGCTGTAGAAGGTGTCCCGGCTGACCCCGAGACGCTTGGCGATTGCCGCGATCGAAATGGTGCCCGAGTGCAGCAGGGCGCGCCCCACCTCGATATCGGCTGGCGTAAGCTTCTTGGGCCGTCCCCCTTTTCGTCCTCGCGCCAGGGCGGCCTTCAGCCCCTCCATAGTGCGCTCGCGGTTGAGGTCGAGGAAGTACTCGGCCATGGCGCCGTGCATCTGCAGGGCAAAGCGCCCGTGGGCCGTGTCGCTGTCGAACTGCTCGGTGAGGGAGCGGAAGTGAACCTCCTTCACCCGAAGGGAGTCGATCGTACGCATCATCTCGACGAGCGAGCGGCCGAGTCGGTCGAGTTTCCAGACGACGAGCACGTCGGTGGGCCGTAGGTAGGCGAGGGCCGCCTCGAACTCCGGACGCTTGGTCCCAGCCTTGCCGGACTTCTTTTCCTCGAACAGGCGTTCGCACCCAGCTTTGGTCAGCGCATCACGCTGCAGGTCGAGGTTCTGGTCGAGGGTGGAGACGCGGGCATATCCGACGAGCATGTCGGGATAGTGGTTCAGGCGCGTTTAATCTGCAATAGAAATCCGGTCATATTTTCCCGACAGAGATTGGGCGGTTTGAGGATGCTTAGCTCAGGCCCAGCAAGGGTGACGGGAAAACGGTCGTTTTTTCGCGACCATGACATGATAGGAATATTTGTCTTATCATCGGTCGCTCGTATTCTTATCTGCTGGAAGTTCCATTCCAAATAGGCGCGGATTAAAACGAACAGGATCACGTAAAGTCTATTTGGAGCGGTGGAGCATAGAGCCGTGTGCCAGCCGTGAGCCTTGGGAGGAGACGATGGATTGCGACAGTGTTTTCGTTGACAAAGGAACTATCTACATCTTTCCAGAGTCCGCCTGCTTGCTTGCGACCAACCAGCTGGGATCTCTCGTATTGGTCGAGCAATTTCGAAAGCCTCGGGCAGAATATACTCTAGAGATTCCAGGAGGCGTGGTCCTACCTAACGAAAAGCCCGCTGCAACTGCTATTCGCGAGTTCGAGGAAGAAACCGGACTCAAGCCAACTGGGTGCCGGTTTATTCTCACTCTGGATCTTGATCTATCAACGACTTTGCACCGGACCCATATCTTCTCTGCAGACGCAAGTGAGCCAAGTCCCAACTTCGCTGCCGAATTTAAGGTACACTACTTGCCGCCAGCTGATGCATTACGGATGGTGCATGAAGGCAGCATTACGCATGCTCCGACCGTGGCGGCCGTCTTGGCAAAGGCATTAGATACCAAGATCGGGGCGACAAGTGATTGAACTATTACTAGGAATTATTGTAAATTTTGTTTCGTACCTACTAGGCTTTGCTACTAGATGGGCGATTGCTCGATATAGAATTAAGGGGCAGAGACGTTTCTGGGCTCCCTTATTGAAAGGTCGAGGTGCGTTGTCGGTCGTCCTCACCGACAAAGAAGGAAAGTCACCTAGGAGCCCAAGGAAAGTTAGTCTCACCGACGTGCATGCTTATTCAGATGTTAGAAGTGTCCTTAATTCGCTTGGGAAAGAGGTTGAGATTAAAGCGCGATCTCAGGCAAATGTAGTCGAATTAGCGAAAGGTTGTTTTATTTCCCTTGGGGGGCCACTAGCAAACGGTGTTTCTGAGTATGTACTAATACGGCTTGGACAGAGACTACCAGTCAAATTTCTTATTGATGAGAAGTGTTTCGAATTTGAGGGGGCAAAATTTTCCGCCTCCTACGACATCAACCAGCTCGTGGAGCGTGATTACGGTCTCGTTATTCGACTTCAAAAGCTCGACCCCGCTGACATTACGTCTAAGCCCGTGCTGGTGGCGTTCGGCTTGCACGGGCACGGGACGCAGCAGATAGTTAAAGCTATCCTTACGGACGAAAATTTAGCTAGCCAGTTTAAGCCGTTTCTTTCAGGAGACTTTTATGCCTTGATGAAATTCGAATTTAACAATCATGAAGTGACCAGAAAGTCCGTCATTAGTGTTGAAAAAATTCGGTGCTAAACATGAAGTTGATCGTGGTCGGCGCATCCTCTTTAGGCAGGAGTGTTGTCCAAATTGCCGCGGCGCAAGCAACCTTCGAAGTGATTGGAGTAGTCGACGACGTTGTTAAAATTGGGACACTTGTAGAAGGCGTACCTTGTTTAGGCGGAGTTGATCAGATAGAGCTATTGCAGAAAAGATTTGACGATCTCGGGGTAGTTATTGCTATTGGCGACCCCCGCACACGACAGGGTGTACACGCACGTCTACAGCAAAAAGTTCCTGATATAAAATATCAGACTATAGTTCATCCTATGGCATCTTTCTTAGGACATGTGCAGCTCGGAGTTGGTTGTATTGTGTTCCCCGGATGCGCTTTCGGGCCAGGCGTAGTAATTGGAGTGGCCTGTGTATTAAATGCAAACGTGAGTATCGGGGCAGGGACGTGCATCGAAGATTTTGTGACACTTTGCCCGGGAGTAAATATTGGCTCTGAGTCAACTCTTGGTACGGGCGCGTACGTGGGTATGGGTGCAGCCATTGCTCAGCAAATCAGTCTAGGTCGGTGGAGCACACTAGGCGCCCTCTCCTTCGCTCGAGAAGATGTTGCAACAGAGGCTACGGCTGTCGGCACGCCTGCACGGGAGCGGGATATCGAATGAGGCTTTACGTTGCTCGCCATGCTGAGTGCGGGAAGAACTTGATAGGTATCCCAGGCGGTATGGGAAACTCACTGACCAACCGTGGGATTGAGCAAGCGCGTGATTTAGCTCAATATTTTGCTGAAGCAAATATCTTGGCCGGCGCTGTTGGTGTTTGTCCCCCGATCCAAGCTCGCGAAACCGGCGAAATCATCGCCACCCGGCTTGGTCTGCCGGTTGAACAACGGGATGAGTTATGCTCGATCAATCTTGGCGTGCTAACTGGTATTCCGATAAGTGAAGCTAGGCAGTTATATCCGGCATCAAGCGCCTCAATGGATCTTTGGCGCAAGGGAGAGATCGAGCTTTCCGCAGTGAAGATAGAAGGAATGGAAGATCCTACGAAATTCTTCATTCGAGGTCTTCGCTATGTACTCAATGTGATGCAAATCAAGAAAGAAGATTTGATAGTTGCTACCACTTCAATAATGATCTTATTTGAAAACATGCATCAGATGCGCGGCCCCGCACCAGGAGAAGGCTATGTCGTACGCGAGTACGACAATGCGGCAGTGCTAGTACTCGATTTCTCATCTGCGCACAAAGATTGGTTGCTTAATCAGGTCAATAAATATCGGGTAGTATTATAGTTTCCAAGGCACAGGCTTAGAAATATCAGTTATTGCCGCTGGCCGCGTTTCCAAGCTATTCAATTCATGGCTTACGGCTGCTTTTTATGTAGGGGAAACGACCCATTTCCCGAGAATCAAGATTTAGGGTTTCGTGCCGCTTGGTATAGGTCCCACGCCCTATTGGCCCCGAAGCAGGCGCATCCGAAACAGGCAAGGGCGGCGATCCCGGCCGTGATTAGACCTGGCGGCTCGTCGCGTATCGCGGCCGTCAGGATTAGCATGCCAGGGGCTACCCATAAAATAAAGGCGAGCATCCCGCCGAGGACCGCCGCGATTTCTCGCCTATTCATTTTTCACTCCAAACGTCAAATAAAGGAACAGATTTCCGTCAATCAGATCTTTTATATTCAGAGCAGATCATTTACTCGGTTGGCATTGCAATATAATATGTCAGTCAGCGCCAGGACGGTACTGGATTTCCGGGAGGCTTTGATGATCAATGCCATACGACGCGTTATAACCGCACTTACTCTGATCGTATCCGGTCTCGACGCTCATGCGGCAGGTGAAACCACATAGCAGACGACGCAATCCGGCTTGGATCCACCGGTTCAGCGTTAAGGCAGGCCACCGTCTGAAGACCCTGCATGGCCATCTATAAGGTCTGGTCCGCTGAGGTCCGCCGCTTCAGTTCAAGGCCCCTCCACCAAGTTCCGGGACCAAACATGCGATGATCCTCCGACCACGGCTCTAAACTCGCTGTTAATCTTAATCATTGATTTGTTGCATCAGCAGTGGCTTCGCGTGGGCTGTACATGCCGCCGCGCAAGAGTGACAAATCATGCGGCTTGGCATCGGTGCAATAATCGTCTTCGCCTGCGTCTTCGGCAGCTACGCGGCGATGGGTGGCCACCTCGAAGTCCTTTGGCAGCCGTTCGAATTTGTCATCATCCTCGGTGCAGCAATCGGTGCCTTCGTTATCGGCAACACTGGGCCGGTGCTCAGAGCCGTGCCGGCCATGTTGGGCACGATCGTAAAGGGCCCCAAATATAGACAGCAATGCTATGTCGAACTGCTGGGGATGCAATACTCATTGTATAAGCTTGTGAAGCAAAAGGGCATGATGGCGCTCGAGCCTCACATTGAAAATCCGAGCGAGTCGACGTTGTTTAACGCCTTCCCGACCTTTGCAGCGAACGACCACGCAGTCGAATTTGTCTGCGATTACATGCGTATGGCGATGCTGGGCGCGAACAACCCCTTTGAGATCGAAGCTCTCATGGACCAGGAGTTGGAAACGCACCACGAGGAGCAGGAGGACGTCGTTTCGTCCATGCAAGCGCTCGCCGACGGAACACCGGCGCTCGGCATCGTCGCCGCCGTGCTCGGCGTGATCAAGACGATGGGAGCGATCAAAGAGCCGCCGGAGGTGCTGGGGCATTTGATCGGCGGTGCGCTCGTAGGCACCTTCTTTGGCGTGTTCGTCGCGTATGGCTTTTTTGGGCCAATGGCGCAGTCGCTCAAGAGCCTCCTTAAGGCCGAGTCCAAATACTACGCTTCACTTAAGGCTGGTCTCATCGCCCACATCAGCGGCCAGCCGCCGGTGATGGCGGTAGAATTTGCTCGGAAAATCTTGATGAGCGACGTCCGCCCGACCTTCAACGAAGTAGAAACGGCAACTGCCGCTCTGCCCGCCTAGATTTAAGGCAACCTCGAGCAGGTACTCGATGTCCACAGAACTCCAGCCGCTCATCGTTATCAAAAGGGTCAAGAAGGCCCGTCATGCACACCATGGCGGGGCCTGGAAGATCGCCTATGCGGACTTCGTGACCGCCATGATGGCGTTCTTTCTGCTGATGTGGCTGATCAGCATGACTACGGAGGAGCAGAAGGTCGGTCTAGCCGAATACTTCGCGCCGGCGGCTTTGAGCACTCAATCCAGTGGCGCTGGTGGAATGCTGTACGGCACCGCTCTAGACACCTCCGGCAACAAGGTGGCCACGCCGCGCGACGCAGCACATGGCTCCGCAGGCACTTCAGGCGATAAGGCGTCCTCGCCGCGCGACGCTGCCAGGGGCTCTGCCGAGCAGAAGGACAGAACGCGCCCGACTAGGCCCAGTGATCCTGAAGTCAGCCGTCCGGCAGTCAGCGAGCAGGCCAACTCCAGCGCCGCTGCTAGCCTGCGGCAGGCGCTCCAGAAGATGCCCGATATTGCTGAACTGTCGCGCAACATCGTGATTGAGCCTACCAACGAGGGCGTGAACGTTTCTATCGTGGACCAGGACGGCCGCTCCATGTTCCGCGAGGGCTCCGTCGACCCCTACGAGCACACCCGTCGCGTGCTAGAGGCACTCGCGCCCGCCATGCGCCGGCTGCCCAACAGCCTATCTATAGCCGGCCATACGTCTGCCACGCGCCCGGGTTCGGCGCGAGCCGGCGAGCCTTGGAGCCTCACCACCGGGCGTGCGCTCGCCGTGCGCGCGATCCTGGCGGGTGCCGGAGTTCCTGACTACAACTTCACTTCCGTAGTGGGACGCGCCGACACCGAGCCGGTTTTCGCCGACAATCCTTACATCGCGCCGAACCGTCGGGTGACGATCACTCTGCTCAATGCGAGCCCGGCGGCGCCCCCCAACCCGTTTCGTTGACGACAAGGCGCCTCGGCGCCTTGATCCAATCATTTTTTGATAGTCCTAGAGAGGCGGAACGGTGGAGGAACAGGCCGCCTTCAATCTGCTAGGACAGTAAGCCGAAAATTCTATTGCCGGAAAAACGGTCCCGAGGATCTCTGCCAGCTTCAGGATTGGTTCGGAACGTTTGCGAGTAGCGCCGCATGCGGGGTGCTTAGTACTGTGCCCGACTACAGGTCTCCGGATGAGGGCGACCCGTTCAGGGTCAGCTGGCCTTTTACGGTAGCATCCTGCAGGCTCTTCTTGGGTGGAGGCGGGGGCTTCCACAACAGCTTCGCCACCCCGCAAGCCACAACACAGAGCAGCCCGATCGCAATGGTTTCCCACGATGGCGATGGCTTGATTGCAAAGGCAATAAATCCGCCAATCGAAAACATAGCAATATACGGGTTGAAGAGCATGCAAATCTTCTACCCCGCCCCTGTTCTATATTCGTTAAAAGAATTACTTAAAAATGTTTTCTATTGGAATTCCAAACGAGATCTGGCTTTGCGGCGCGGCCATCATTCCTACGTAGGATTTCGAGCCGGAAATCTTACGCTTGGCGGCCCAGGCGCGCAGTTGCAAGACGTGACGACTTTCGCACGCAGTTGTGATCTGGCAGCTTCTGAGCGAGAAGAAGACGCACGTCGCGTTCAAGAACGGAAAGGGTCTGATGCTCTTTGAGGCTGAGTGCCCCCGTGAAGCCAAGGCGATCTGACTAACCTCAGAAACCGCGCTGCAGCACGCCTCTCAGCGGATCGCTGGCGGGTAGCGCTAATCCCTTACCCGCAGCTTTACCGTATGGCCGGTCTCGTATGCCACGACGTCGGCCGTCCGGATGCGAACGAGCTTGGCCGGACGGCTGTTTACGACATGGCCACGCGCGTGGCCTACGATGGGCGCGGATGTGGGGTGTCGGCATGCTCGAACGGTTATTGGGACATCTCAGGTACGCCGTGTCCTTGAAGGAGTGCTCGGCGCAGGCGCGAAATCCTGTCGAGCGCCAACTCTTCATTAGCCTCGCGTCGCTGCACGAGGTCCGGGCGCGCAAGTTGATGCAGCAGGTCCGGAACAGTCACCAGTCAAATCAGGCACCTCGAAAGTCCCGGATCGAGGAGGTCAAGGTCAGGACCTCGCTGCGGGAGGCATCGGGGCGCGGGATGCATCGCTTAGCCAAACGCAATCCCATACGTTAGGGGCAAGCCTTAGATTGAGGCTCGGGGAGAGTGACGATTACACTGAAGTCCGCGATAGGGTTTAAAACGCGCTTCACCCAAGTCTCCGAGATCGTTCACTCCGCCTTAGCTTCGCGGCGGCATTCAGCCTCAACAACCATTAGGGCCTTGCCCTTCTTAAATGCGACGTGCGTCTTCTTCTCGCTGAGGAGCTGCTGGATCTCCAAGATTTGCGGAGCTGCGCTTGGCGTGGCCTGCAAGATCTGGACGGCCAACCGAGAAAGCTCGTTTAGCTCTTCAAACGGGTTCTCTTTCAGAACGATCTGCTGAAGCGCAAAGACCATCTTGGAACAGGGTGAAATCGCGTCGCTTTCGCGGATCATCTCGCTTTCGCGTAGGATGCGGCAGTGGTTTTTCAGAACCAAACTTGCGCCCGAGCCTGCGTTACAGATCTCAGCGCCATTAATGTAAACTGTCTCACCCGGTCTAATCGTCAGCTTTAATGCCATTTTTCAACTCCTTCTGAGTTGGCTATTCTTCATATCATTTTACGTGAGTGCTCACGTGAATTAAGAGTGCGAAGGTTTTTTCTTAATTAGACTTAGGTGAAGTATTGGTTCTAAGAGCGCTCTCGGACGGGATAAGGTCAAGCAGCTGCCGCTCGTACTTGATCAGTTCCTGGCCGCACTTAAGCGAGGCGTAATACTCGCCGCGCGAAAATTTATCGAATATGTCTGCAAGATAAAGAGTCATACTTGGGGCGGCCGTCATGAGAACGTTTGCCTGCGCAACAAACTCATTTTCCAGTTCGGCTGGATTATCCGTTAAATAAATCGCCTCTAGCAGAACGTATAACTTTTCACAAGTTGTTCTCGCTTCGCTTTCGACTATGATGTCTTTTTCTCTAAGAAATTTTGCTTGTGTTTCGAAAGTCAATGCAGCCCTTCGGTCTCCGTTACGGATCGAGACCCCACCCACGATGATCCGTTCATTCGGTTTGAGGTCCACTCGCAGGGCCATTTATCAACTCCGTTCTGCCCTCAATGGCTAGGCCATAAAAATTAAAGTTCTGTGAACTATACCAAAGCAAATTTCGCAGCTGATATGAATTGACAAATCATATTAAGAGGAACGTAGGAAAATCGAGGCTTGGGTAGGCGTGCCTTCGAAACCAGAGGGCTCCATTGATCTAAAGGATCAAACCCATGTCTTCCTACGACGTTACCCTTTCCGCCGCCACGCGTTCAAACCTGCTTTCGCTGCAGAATACCGCTTCGCTGACGGCTACCAACCAGGGCCGGCTTTCTACGGGTAAGAAGGTCAATTCTGCCCTCGACAACCCGACCAACTTTTTTACTGCTTCGGCTCTGAACAATCGCTCGACCGCCCTCAACGGCCTGCTTGACGGTATTTCGAACGGCATTCAGACCATTCAGGCTGCTTCCAAGGGCATCGACTCTGTAACTTCGCTGGTCAAGCAACTGCAGTCCACTGTCAAGCAGGCGCAGACTAACGCTGCGACCAATCTGCCCAAGATCACCAGCAGCGTGTCTCTGGCAACTACGGCTGAGGCTGCTCTCACTGGTAAAAGTCAGCGCGATACCGTTCTCGCCAAGAGCCTGTTTGGTGCCGTAGGCACTGCTACTGCTTCGTCGGCGGGTAACCTTGGCTTTACGGATGCAACTGATGCGGGTCCGCCGGCAGTAAGCAACAGCATTCGCATTAAGGCTGGTAGCTCGACGTACGACGTCAAGCTTAGTGCAAATGCTACTGTCAATGATCTCGTCAACGGTATCAATAAATCAGGAGTTGCGACTGCAGATCTCGATAGTTCTGGTAAACTTGTCGTCACTGGTACCGGCTCAGATCCAGTTACCGTGGCGGCTGGAAACGTGGATGACACAGGAGTCTTTGCGGCAACCACAGCCCAAGACACGGCTCTGTTTGGTACTGCCGACACCACTGACGTGGTTGGTGGCGGCACATCGGCGGCTCGTTCCAGCCTGATCTCGCAGTTTAACGACGTGCGCACCCAGTTGGATCAGCTCGCTAAGGACGCTGGCTTCAACGGTACCAACCTTCTCGGTGGCGATAAGCTGTCGATTGTCTTCAACGAAAAGACTGGTGCCTCGCAGAACAAGCTTGATGTTCAGGGATCGACCATCTCGTCCTCAAGCCTCGGAATTGGTCAGTTTGTTGATAGTGCTACGGCGTCAGTAAATAGTGATTTCAGCGTTCAGAATAACTCTGATCTCACCAAGGCAGCTGACGCGCTGACAAATGCGCTCACGACTTTGAGCTCCTTTGCTTCGACGCTTGGGTCGAACCTCGCCACGGTGCAGACCCGTCAGGATTTCACCAAGCAGATTTCGGACGTCCTCAATACCGGCGCTTCGAACCTGACCAGTGCCGACCTGAATGAGGAAGCTGCGAACTCTAACGCTCTCTCGACCCGTCAGTCGCTGGGCATCTCGGCTCTCTCGCTCGCTAACCAGGCGAACCAGGGTATCCTGCAGCTCCTCCGCTAAGCGGACTAGCTTCAACGACTAGAGAGCGGCCGGGGGAAACTTCGGCCGTTTTCGTTTGGGCTATCGCTTACAGAAATCCGCTCCCCGAGTGGTCCTTAAAGGCGTTTGCGCGCCGAATGTACCCAACCACAGTTCGGGGGTCACGGTGTCCTGACTGATCCATGATCGGCGCCGCGTTCGGCCGCCGTCGTGATGTACCCGGCTCGCAAGCTATGTGCTCTGAAAGTCGAGGCATCGAGCCCGGCAGCGGCGGCGTAACGTTTGAGCACGTCCGCGACGGCCTAGGTTGTGAGGCGCGGAGGCCGCGCAGACTTCCCCGCGACACGCAGCCTCCCCGAGCGCGAGACCGGCCGGAACACAGGCCCATCGGAGATCCCTGCCGCGTCGAGCCATTCACAGACCAGGGCAACCGGCCGGATGAAGCGGCCATGGGGGATAGCTTTCTCGGCCCCCCTGCCCTCCTGATCGGTCTTTGAACGCCGTACAGTCACGCGCAGCCCGTCGCGGTCCTCGCGCAGATCCGCCACGTCGAGGGCGACCAGCTCGGAGCGCCGGAAGGCCCCCGCGAAGCCCAGCGCCAGCAAGGCCCGGTCGCGCTTGCCCGTCAGGGTGTCAGGGGTCCGCATCAGCATCGCGGCCAGCACCTCAGCGGTTGCGGCCGCCTTTTGGTTCGGGGCCGTGCCGACCGTCCGGCGGATGCCGCGCACGGTCGCCCGCACGCCTTCATCATCGGTCGGGTCCGGCTCACCAGCGAGTTTGTGCGCATGACGGATCGCGGCGCAGCGCCGGCCGATGGTCGAGGCCGCCCGGCCCGCCTCAGCCTCCGAGGCGAGGAACGCCGCCACCGCATCAGGGGAGGCCGGGAGGGACCGGAAGCCGTACCGCTGGCACCAAGCGCCGAACAGCACCGCGTCGGAACGATAGGCCGCGACAGTCGAGGCCGCCTTGCTCGCCCGCTGGAAAGCGCGAACGATCGCCACCGTCTCGGCCGGCAGCCCAGTACCATCGGCGTCGTCTATCGTGGCAACCGTTTTCATAGGCCCCACCTAACTCTAAAACTTTCGAGAATGACGCTTATCGCAAGTTATGTTGAAACGAGACGCGACGCAACTGAAATCCGTAATACCTGCAAGCCTGCATCCCTGCAAAGCGGAGGGCCGCTGTTCCGCGCTTGCGGTTCCCATGCCGTCAGCAATCCCTTAATCCCGCCTCTGCATCATGCCGGGATGCCTCGCCCCCTCACCCCCTGGAAGCCGCAATGCATGTGATCCTGATCGCGACGCAAAAGGGCGGCAGCGGCAAGAGCACTCTCGCCGCTCACTTCGGGGCCTTGGCCGAGCGCGAGGGCCGGACGCTCTTGATCGACGCAGATCCGCAGGGCTCGCTTTCGTTCTGGTACAAGCGCCGAGAGGCCGCGACGCCTCTCCTTGCCAAGGCAGATGGCAACACGATCGGGGAGACCCTGGACGCGGCCCGAGCCGATGGCATCGCGTGGGCCGTGATCGACAGCCCGCCGCACAACGCGGCGCTTACCGCCTCGATGATGTCTCGCGCGACCGTAACGGTTGTCCCTGTCCGGCCCGGCCCTTTCGACCTCGATGCGGTCGCCGCGACGTTGGCGATGGCGCGCAGCCTCAAGGCCCCCATTGCCTGCATCATCAACGCGGCCCCGCCCATCACCCGAGAGGCAGAGACCTCTATCGTGGCCGAGGCCCGCGCCGTGCTCGTCGGCATGGGCGCGCCCGTCCTGCCGGGTCAGGTCTCCCAGCGGGCGAGCCTGTCGCACGCCCTCATCAGCGGTCAGAGCGTCAACGAGTACGACCCCGACAGCCGAGCCGCCGCCGAGATCGGGGCGGCGTGGTCGGCCGTGTCCGAGCTCGCCCGTACCTTCCCCCGCAAGGCTTAGAGGGACCGCCCCGGATCTGGGAGCACCCGGCAAGCCTGCATTCCGTCATCCCGCCAACCCTGAGAGCCGCGAACCATGGCAGCACCCAAGCGTCCGAACCTAATGGGCCTAGTCGAGAGCAAGGCCCGCCCGCCCGAGCCGGCCGCGCCATCGCCCCAGGCCGAGCAGAGCCGCCCAGAAGTCGAGCCGCCCGCCGCAGGCCCCTCCGATCTCAAGACCATGCAGGTTCGCGTCAACCGCGCCGGTTGGCTGGAAATGTCCCGGCTCGCCCAGGATCGCGACGTGCCTCTCGAAACGCTCATGGTCGAGGCGTTCAACGATGTCCTGACGAAGCACCGCAAGCCGCCCGTGGTCGAGCGCCGGCAGCCGGTGAAGAAATAGCCCGGCAACGCGGAAGCCCGGCACCCCTGAAAGCAGGAGGACCGGGCTTGCGGCTTGTCGGGTTGCAGGCTTGCAGGAGATCATCGGGGCCGGCGCGGTGGGCGCCTGGGGCGTGCTCGAGCTTGCGCCCGGTCGAGATCCGCGAGGGCGCGTTCCGCCCGTGCAAGCCAGCGGTCGGCCGCCTCGTGGTCGCCGCGCGCTCTGGCCCGTTCCATTCCGGCGGTTAGCCGGCGCATCCGCCAGAGTTCAAAGCCCATCCAGGCCAGGCCCACCAGGGACGGCACGGGCACCGCCTGAGGGATGGCAGGAACGACCCGCATCAACCGGCCACCATGTCGAGGGCGACCAGAACGGTTGCCGTGATGACGTTGCCCCGTCCGGCTTCGTGCCCGGCATCCTGCAGGAGGGCGCAGCGGACGCGCTTGAGGCGGCCCAGGCCACGAGCGACGGCGGGGAGGCCGAGCGCCAGAGCGGCGCGCATGGTCAGCCGGGTTTTCATCGAGCGGCGTCCTGTTCGGTGTCGGAGGAGGAGCCGCGCAGCCAGACGATTTGCGAGGCGTGGTTCTCGGGAGCGCCGAGGGACGGTTCAGCGTCGGCGCCGTCCTCCCGGTCGCTGTCGCCGTCGAGGCGGTCGAGCAGGGCAATCAGCCGGTCAGCCGTGTCGAGGGCGGCTTGCGCCGCATCCTCGAGCTGGCGACGCATATCGGCCGGGGAGGGCGCCGGCAGCGCCACAGGGGCAGCCGCCGGGCGACGAGGGGCGAAGGTGTGGACGTTGCTCACGGATCAGAGACCCTTCGCGTTGGCTTCTGAGGCGAGGCGCGCGACCTCGTCGTATTCCCCGCAGGCAAGGGCGCGGTCGATCAGGGCATCGCACCGCCGGGCCGCCTCGCCCCTGTTGTCCGGCTGGCCGCGCCGGGCCAGCTCGTCCGTGATGTCGTTTTGAAAGAACGACAGGCGATCGTTCTCGGCGTCGAGGATACGGTTCCCGCCGATCTCACCCTGCACTGCCCAGGTGCTTAGACCCATGATGTCGGACGCCATCTTGAGGGCGGCATAGGTGCGCATCAGGGCGTTGGCCGACATGCCCGAGAAGTCCGGCGCAAAGGGGCGATCCGTGGGCGCCTTATCCAGCATCGGACTGCGGGCGATCAGGTCGAGGATGCGGGTGTGCTCGTTGCCGTCTTGCTCATCCAGAACCCAGCCCTCATCCGCTAGGAACTCAACAGCAAACCGGGCCAAAGCCACGCAGCCTGCCGCCGTGGTCGGCACCGTCTTGAGCAGCACGCCATCGACGTGCGCGAAAAACGCATCGGTTGCCGCGTTCTGTTCGGGGAGCGGGTCAATCGACCCTTCCGGCTGCGGAAGATCGGCAGCGATGGCACGCGCCTGGGTCAGCCGCCGCGTCTCAGCGATGGCCGCGAAGATCGGATCGGCGGCAACGGCGGGGCGCGCAGCCGTCAGGGTCGAGAGATCGCGTAGGACGCATTGCCAGGCGAGGAAGGGCAGCGTTTCGACCGAACCGGCGGGCGACGCTTCGTTGTCTGCTTCCTCGCGGAAAATCGGGGCCTTGGCTGCAAGATCAGCTAGGGACCGGGCGGGATGGGACAGGATCGCACGATGCAGGGCGACCCGCTTGCGATAGCCCTCGGCCGACACGTCACGGCCTGCCGAGCCTTCGGCGTTCTCATGGGCGAGCATGGCGCTCCACTCGCTCACCAGGGCCGCCAGCGCGGGCGACACAGCATCGGGGGCGACCGGCTCAGCGGCCAGCACCGGGGCGGCGTCCACCGGCTTGCGGCGGATCACACGGGAGGCCGAAGCCTTGAGAGCTGCAGCGCGGTCGCGGAGCGAGGGGCGGGCGGTGTCGCGGGTGGCGAGGCGGGCGAAGGGATTGCGCATGTCAGGGGTTCCGTTTTGAAGGATTGCAGGCTTGCAGGTGTCGAGGGATGCCGGGGGATTAGGCCAGGGTCGCGAGGCCGATGACGACGAGGCCGCCGCAGATCAGGGACAGGGCGGCAACCGCCTCCCCGAGGCCGCTCAGAAGCCGCAGGACCGGCGCGACGGGCGCACGGGCCGGTTCGGTCGCCGGGAAGTCGAGGCGCAGGTACAGTGCCAGATCCGCGGCCCGGCCGAGCACCGCGGCGTCCGTGATGGCGTCGTGTTGAATGTGCCAGCGCAGGTGCCGGAGGAGGGCGAGGGCGCCGAACTGCGTGGCGCAGGGCGTCGCGAGAAGGCGAGCCAAGGCGCCTTCCATTTCGACGTGACGCCGCGTCACCAGGGCGTCGGGGGCCGACTGCCAGACAGCCCAAGCCTCGTCATGGTGGTCGATCGCGGCCAGGATGGGGTCAGCGTGGAAGGGGACGTGCTCAATGACGAGGGCGTGCGAGGTCGTTGCCATAACCGGGTCTCCGGGGCTCGAGGTAGACGGGAAAGGGAAGGAAGGGACGCGGACGAGAGCGCGGGGCGCTCAGTCGGCCGGGATGGGCTGCACGGGCGCCAGGGAAGCCGCTACGGAAACCCAAGCGTCGCGATCCAGCGGATAGGCGCCGGGACGGGCGAAGACCTCGCGCAGGCGGCGCAGAGCGGCACGGCGGGCGCCGTTGGCGTTGGTGTGATGGGCGTGGCTCACCCGGTCGCCAGTGTACCGGACGAGGGCAATAGCCGCTTCGCGCGTGGTCGGGGTCAGCCCGTGAAGCGCGATCCGAGCGGCGCAGCGAGCCCGAGCCGTCTCGATGCGATGAGCGCGCCACTCAGGGGAGAGGACGCCGCCGGCCATGCGGGCAGCCGAGAGGAGCCCGGCCGCGCGGTGCGCCTTGTCGGCAGCCTCCGAGAGACGGATCGTGACCAGCATCGGGTCGGGCGGGGTCGCCATGCCGGTGCGTAGGAGAGGGCCAAGGAGGAGGGCGCCGCCGAACAGGCCGCGGCGTGTCATAGCGTGAAAGGACATTGGGGCAGCCTCAGTGCGCAGCGGCGCGGTGGGCGGCCTTGGCAACCTGCCAAGCAGCCTTGAGGGAGACGGACATCGCGGCGGCCCAGGTGGAGCCCGTGCGGGCCTGGTGCTGCTTCGCGGCGGCGGCGGCGTGAGCCATGATCGCGGCGCGGTCGAACTTGCCGGCAACAACGAGGGGCCGGCGGGTCTTCACGAAGCATTCGATCAGGCCACGAGCGGAGAGGAAGCCGGCGGGGAGCTGCACGCGATCGTTCCGCATGTCGCGGGTGGCGGCGGTCCAGGAGATCGTGCGGCGGAAGGACATCGGAGAGACCCATCGTTTTTCGATGGTTCTATCTATAATCAACAGTTTTAGACGGATCAAGCCCTTTTGGATGGTCTTGTCGTTTTTCGATCAATCAATCATATCTGCCGGATGATTTCGCCATCGCAGTGCCGGGCCGCGCGCGGCCTTCTGAATTGGACCCAGGCAGAGCTTGCCAAGGTTGCAGGCGTCGGGATTGTCACTGTTCGTCAGTTCGAAGGAGAGAGCGGCACCCCGCGAAGCGCAACGCTCGTCGTCATCGCCCAGGCGTTGGAAGCCGCCGGCCTCGAGTTCATCCCCGAGAATGGGGGAGGGGCCGGCATCCGGTTTCGTGAGAGGAAGACGTTGGCTGAGTGAGTGGCCGCCACAAGCTCTCAGCCATACTCGGCGATACCTGGATCGCTGATCGAGTACGAAGCCTTAGGCAACGCCTCTGCGCGCACCAATGGCGACCCGCGGAGGATATCCCCTGGTCCTACAGGCCAGGCGCATCCTGGAAAACGGCCCGTGCTACAGAGCGCTGCCCGAAATGCGGCAAAGTCCGTGAGCGGGACGTCTTCTGAGTGGCCTTGAGTAAATTCCGACGCCCCCCTCCCCGCCGGCCCGTGAGTAGATCGGGCGAGGCAGGCCTCAGTCGGAGTGCGGCGGCGAACCTGCGGCGATGGCTTCAGGCGGCGTGACTGCGCCCAAATCGCGTCCCTTCCTGACGCTCAATCAGCTGCCGCTGTTCGCGGATGATCGGGACGTTGCCCGCGCGGTCGTGGGGCCGGATCAGGAGAAGATCCGCCACTGCCTCGCATCCGTACCCTCCCTGGAGATGAGCGGACTGCCGAAGCGCCATACGGTCTATGGCCGCTACGTGCCAGCGGTCAGGCTGTTCTATGAGCGCCAGTACGGTATCGGCCCTGCGGCGCTCACCCAAAGCGCCCGCGACGAGATCCTGGCGAAGCTAGACAACCAGCCGCCCCCGAAGCGGAAGGGGCGGCGCCTGGATTGAGGGTGAGCGCTATGCTGAGGACGAAGGAGGGACAGGGCGATCCGGACCCGCCACAAGGCGATAGCCCGTGCCACCCTGGTCTGAACTCTCAGGTCACCGGGATAGCAGGGAGCCCGCCGTAGAGCGCTGCGTGCCCGGCATAGTAGAGAGCGAGGAAGCACGCGAGGGCCGCTGCGTAGTAGGCAGGCACCAGCATCGTGGTTCGGGCTCGGACTGCGACACGGGCATCGTCAGCAGCAATGCCGAGCAGCACGACGATGATGCCGGAATGACCAATCGCATCGACCTTGCCGAACTGGATCACCGCTGAGACGAAGACCGCGGCCAGGATTATCGCGCTCATCCTGCGCACCAGGGGGGTCCAGATCAGCGCAAAGGCGAGGGTGAACTCGATGACCCCAGCCGCATTCATGAACAGCTCGTTCGAGAAGCCCATGGTCATCTCGGGCTTGGCTGTCAGCAGCGGGTCGGTCCAGTGCGGGTAGGCCCACTTCTCAACAGAGGCCCACATCAGCGTGACGGCGGCGCTTAACCGAACAACGTCGAGGGGGCGTAAGGCGAACAGGGTGCGATCGAAGCTGACGAGTGTCAGGTAGGCGGCAATGCCGAGGAAAACCGGGTAATCAGCAAGGTGGAAAGCGCCGTAGTTCCAGGAGGCGAGGCCGAACAGGAACACGATGCCAAGGGCAGCAAGCGGCAGCGTCCGTTTCCAGATCAGCGTCGTGGCGATGCCAAGCTGCAGCCACGGGATCCAAGCGAGATCGGTCTTCAGCTCGGGTGTGAGGATGATGCCGCCGAGGTTCCACAACGAGACGAAGAAGAAGCCCAGGGTGGCTCGGACCAGCAGGGGGGTGTCCGTGCGCAGGCGCGACGTCACCCGATCGAGGGCATTCAGCAGGTACGTTCCAAGTGGCGTGCCTTCCATCATGCAGCCAGCCATCAAGCACACGACGGATAGGGCGACGAGCCATTCGAACTCGGCACAGAGCACCTGTTCGAGACCCCGCGGCTGACCGGCCACATCGTAGGCACAGAACCACTTCACGTGCGCACTCGCGCTACCAATCCCCAGCAGCATCAGAGGCACGGACAGGCATACCGCCAGCCATGAGGGGAGCAAGCTCGGAGCAAGCAGACGCATGAGAGGAAGCTCAGGGGTACGTAAGCGGGCACCCGCCCGCCTCAGTAGTTTCCTCCAAAGTTCCCTTGGACGCTAATGAATTGTTAACCAGCCTTTGTAGATGGTTAATCCCCCCGGCATCCTTTGCTTAACCCCTGCCTGCGAGAAACAGGCAGGAGATGCGAATGGCGGTTCTGAGTTTGGTGTGTCTGGTGTCAGGGGTCATTTCGGCCAGTGTCGCTTCTCAGCGCCCTCGGCAACAGGCCGTTCTTGAGAGCGTTGGCGGCGGCTTGCTCATCAGCGGCCTCTGCCTGCTAGGAGCAGGGCTCCCGCTGTTTCGATGAATGTTGAGCTATGCCGAGGACGAAGGAGGGACAGGGCGAGGCTGACACCCCCATCAGGCTGGAAGTCGTTCCTCGGCGCGGCCTGCGCCGCGAGGATGCCGCGCGCTACGTCGGCATCAGCACCACGAAGTTCGATGCGTGCGTGAGGGAGGGGCGCATGCCGCAGCCGTTCAGGATCGACGCCTGCGTGATCTGGGACCTGCGCCGCCTGGATGCCGCGTTCGATGCCTTGAGCGAGATCAGCGAGCCGAACTCATTTGCGGATTGGTCATGAGGTCTGCTGTAGCCCCTCTCCCATGAGATCCGAAAACGTTACTTGAAGACCAGCTCTGGATGTACGATTGCCCTCCATTGGGGGCACCACAACCAAGTAGCAGCATGTCAGAAAACACAGAAAATCAAACCACCGACATCATCGACCTCGCAGGCGACATCGTCTCCGCGTATGTGTCGAACAACTCCGTTAGACCGGCCGATCTGCCGGACCTGATCCGTCAGGTTCACACGGCGCTTCAGGCGCTTGCCACCGGAGCTGCAGCAAAGTCGCCCGATGCCGAGATCGAGAAGCCGACGGCGGCCCAGATCCGCAAGTCGGTGACGCCGGGCGGCCTGGTCAGCTTCCTCGACGGCAAGAGCTACAAGACGCTCAAGCGTCATCTGACCGGCCATGGCCTCGATCCGCACAGCTATCGTCAGCGCTACGGTCTCGCAGCCGACTACCCGATGGTCGCCCCGGATTATGCCGCTCATCGCTCCGCCCTGGCAAAGTCGATTGGTCTCGGCCGGGTCGCTGATCGCAGCGAGGACGTTCAGCCAAAGGCTAAAGGGCACACAAAGGCTGCATGACCCTTAAACCGTTCGTGCCATGCGCGGCAGTGGCAGCGCAGGCGCGAGCGGTTACAAAGCTGCGGCGTTCGGCAACCGCCTTGGAATGGGACGCAGCATGCTTTTGACCGTTTCATACGGCCTTGGCCGATTGATCACCTCATCGAGCCGGGACCAAAGTGTCTTTGGCGAGAAGGGCTTGGCGATGACTTCATTGACGCCCAAACGGACGGCGCGCTCGACCCTATCCTTCTGAGGCTGAGCCATCATCAAGACTATCGGTACGGTAGGAGCCGGGGAGGTTTCCGGGTTTCGGACCAAGCGGATGACCTCTTCGCCTGAGAGAATAGCAAGTTCCCAATCCAGGATCACCAAATCGGGGCGGCTCTCAGCGATACAGCCAAGCGCCTCTGCCCCGTCAACCGCTTCCTGTATCCGCCTGATCCCGGTTCGCTGCAGCATGTCGCGCACGATGCGGCGAATATAAAGGCTTTCGTCAGCAATAACGGCTAAAAGATCGGGAAAACTTGGAGCGCCGATCATAGGATGGAACCTCGTCGACGCACAAAATTATCGCGACATTGAACCTTAGCGCTATCTGCCTTAACTTTCTCCCCGACCAAAATTGTTGAACTGCGAGCCGCATTGCCATTCTCGATTTGATGCGATGGCATCTTGGCGCGCGTTAGGTCCGGCTAACCGGCTTCAGGCACTCTCCCTGCGAGCCAAGTTGCGTACCGGCTCAGCGTGAGATGGACGATCCTACCCCGCCGGTTCCGTGAGCAGATCGGACGGCGGGGGCAGGCTTGCCCCTGGCGTCGGCAAAGCCTCTCCCCTATCCCGTCCGGAGGTAAGCAGGCACGCCCCGTCAGCAATCCGCCCCGCGCCGGCTGCGTAGCGTTGACTTACCTGGGGGCGCACGGAGCGGCCAGTCTTTGGCGTTTGGCGCGCCCCGCCAGGCACCGGTTATCGGATCAACCACGTACCTGTGTAGGTCATGGCGGCTGAGTAGATGGGATGACCGTCCTCGTCCGTCACCAGCACCGAAAAAGCCTGGTGTTCGCCATCCGTAGGGACCTCGTGGGCGACGATCTGAGGCAAGACCGTCTTCGCGTGCCGAGCCGCCTCCTTTGGACCGGCAAGGTCTATGCCCTCGTCATCACGAAGCGTCTTGCCGTCATGGATGTCGAAGAAGTAGCGAGGCATAGGACCCTCCATGCGTAGCAGGCGGGAGCACACAAGGTCTCACAGGCGCGGAAGGCCAGGGGTAAGGCCGCGATGCGCTATGTTATAGACGCGATACCCGATCAAACATTTAACAAATGGGTGTGGTTTTTTGCCTCTGGAAAACAGCCCCCTACCCTAGATAGTCAGGTAAGGCGGAGCCTTCGGGTTCAGCTGCAGGTAGTTCGGGTTGAAGCCTGCATAGCTCTGGATTGCGGCAAAGTCGGGTAGTGTGACCCGTCGCTCCTTGAATACGACGAGCCCCGAACCGCGCAACTGCTGAAGCACTCGGTTCATATGAACGTTCGACAGCCCAGTCGCGTCGCCGAGGTCGAGTTGGGTGAGGGGGAAGGCATAGCTGTCCTTGGTCGCAAGCCCGACCACCTGAAGGCGGATCAGGAACTCGCAGAACAGATGAGCGACCCGCTGGTCCGCCGAACGCCGGCCCATGCACACCAGCCACTCCCTGAGGATCGCCTCGTCGACGAGGCCAGCCCACTGCAGGGCGCGGTTCAAGGCCGGGTGATGGGCAGTGAGATCATTCACAACGGAGCGCGGGATGCGCACCACGTCGCAGGAACTGATCGTTCCGATGCAGTGGTCCATCGCGCCGAGGATCGAAACGTTCAGGTCGCAGAAATCTCCTGGGATCAGAAAGCCGACAATCGACCGGACGCCGCCCGGAAGAACCTTGTAGCGGCAGGCAAAGCCTCTCTGGATGAGATGGACGTGATCCGGCTTGTCCCCTTCCAAGATGAGGTTGGTTCGAGAGTGAACCCCGCGAAGATGCGCACTCGCATTCGTAAGGGCTTTCTCGTCAGATTTAGAAAGTACGAAACGGTGGCGAAGCTTCTGAATGAATGGATTGAGCATGTGCACTCCCGGGCCATGCCCTCCGGCGGATATGACGAGCCAAGCCTCGATAATCCATAAGAATGCACTGAAACTTGCTATGCAACCCGTGAAGTCATTACAATGTGATGATTGTGACAGCGCGCAGCCTGCGCTAACGGACAGCGTAACTCATGCCAGCCGCTTGAAATCGTGACCTTTGCGATGAAAAAAATTCTCACCAAGATGTTACAAACTGAGGCTCCGAGCGTCAGATTTGATTATTAGCGCGTATCCTCGATCGCGAGGCCTGTGCCCGTAGCTAACTGGCTGGCGTCAGGAAGGCGGGGCCAGAGTTCGCAGGGCAGGGACGCCTCCCTGGAAAGATTGTCGAGCCCGTGCCGCCGCCATGCCTCCGTCAAAGCCCGCCGGCCTGCATCTCGCACCCCGTAGGCTGCACCCGCCGCACCCGGCCCTACCGCCTGAACACGAAAACGGAAGCCCGATGATCCAAGACATGAACCCTGCTGAGCGCCGCGCCTACGACCTTGGCATCTGAGCCGCGATCGATGCCGCCCGCATCGTCGTAATCACCATCGAGACCACCGAGGACGCCAGCAGCTACCGCAAGCGCATCGCGGCCGGAACGCTCGCCGCCTTCGCTGAGGCCGTCGAGGGGTTGAAGCTCGCCCAGGTCGAGGCCCCATCGAGCACCGCTATTCCCCGGTAAGAACCGGCTGCTGGGCTATTATCCGCCGTTAGGAAAAGGGCCGGCGCGGCGCCCTGTTCTCGCCCTGTTACCAGGGCTGCCCCGCCGCTGTTTGCGCGGTGTTACCAACAGCACCCGGGCGCAATGAAATGCTTTGGCCTGCCCCGTATTCTCCCCGTTGATACGGGGACCACAGCAGGGCGCGCTACACGTTTTTCATTCGCTAGAAATGGTCGCCAAGCCTCCGCGTCGCCTCGCGTGCGCCCGCGCGTATTAATCCCGAAACTCAGCCCCGGGGGCGCATCCGCCGCCGCGGTTCTTGCCCGGTTGATACCGCGAGAGAGGGCCGCGCCGAGCCCGCCGGCAGCGCCCATTATCTGCCTTCGATAGAGCGCTGCGGGTGATTGCGAACCAGAAAGCGAAAGATCTGGATACCTAGTTCAGATCCTCTGTA
Source organism: Methylobacterium sp. Leaf111 (assembly GCF_001423285.1). NCBI lineage: Bacteria > Pseudomonadati > Pseudomonadota > Alphaproteobacteria > Hyphomicrobiales > Methylobacteriaceae > Methylobacterium > Methylobacterium sp. Leaf111. Next base: position 33,758 of record NZ_LMNE01000022.1, read on the forward strand.
GGCCAGTGGATGGTAAGCGGTGTCTGGAGCCGCCCTTCCCGGGTTGATTGCGATGGGGGATTCTGACGGTCCCGGGTTCGGATCGTTTTATGTCTATGCTTGAGGATATGGTCGAGCCGCNGTAAGCGGTGTCTGGAGCCGCCCTTCCCGGGTTGATTGCGATGGGGGATTCTGACGGTCCCGGGTTCGGATCGTTTTATGTCTATGCTTGAGGATATGGTCGAGCCGCCGCGGTCGTTCCGCCGGCTGGAGGTGATTACGGGCGTGGGCGGCCGTCGGCGCTGGTCCGATGCTGAGCGTGAGCGCATCCTGGCCGAGGCGACCGCCCCCGGCGCGGTGGTCTCGGTGGTCGCTCGCCAACACGGGATGAGCCCGCAGCACCTGTTCACATGGCTTCGCTCAGCACGGCGTGCGGTGACTGCGCTTCCCGAAGCCCCGCAGCTGAAGTTCGTACCGGCGCTCGTCGAGGATGTAGCAACCGATCCAGCGCCGCGACGATCCCGGCTTCGGACCTCGCATCGGTGTACGCCTACCGCCGCGATTGAGCTGGATTTGGCTGGCGTGACCGTTCGGATCGGCGCGGGCGCGTGTGAAGCGACGATCGCGTCGGTGATCCGGGCGCTGAAGGCCACGGCATGATCGGGCCATCCGGTGCGGTGCGCGTGATGATGGCGACGCGGCCGGTGGACTTCCGCAAGGGCATGGACGGGTTGGCCGCTCTGGTGCGAGATGCGATGGGCGGGGATCCATTCTCCGGCACGGTCTACGTGTTCCGCTCGAAGCGAACGGACAGGGCCAAGCTTTTGTTCTGGGACGGGAGCGGGGTGGTCCTGGCGACCAAGCGCCTGGAGGCCGGTCAGTTCTGCTGGCCGAAGATCGAGGATGGCGTCGTACGCCTCACGGCGGCGCAACTCGCAGCCCTGCTCGAAGGGCTCGACTGGAAGCGTGTTCATGTGGCGCGTACGGTCATCGCACCGGCGGTCGCAGGGTGAGCAAAAAGGCTGCTCCGGTTGCTCCCGAACGATGGTAAGGCACTGGCGGATATGCTCTAATCCGCTCCGTGACTAAGCCTGCTTCACCCCCATCCAACGATCCCGAGACGCTCAAGGCGCAACTCGTCGAGGCGCAGGCCGAGAACGAGCGGCTGCGCCAGATCATCCTGGCGATGCAGCGCCACCGCTTCGGACGCCGGGCCGAGAGCCTGCCCGAAGACCAGCTCCTTCTCGGGCTGGAAGAGGCCGAACAAGTCGAGGCCGCGGGTTTTGCTGCCGAGGAGGCCGAGCCGGCCAAGAAGACGGCCCGGGGGCTCAAGCGCCGCACCAACCGCGGGGCGCTGCCGGCCCACCTGCCGCGGGTCGAGACCCTCGTCGACATCGACAGCACCGCCTGCCCGTGCTGCTCGGGCGCCCTGCACAAGATCGGCGAGGACGTATCCGAGCGCCTCGACGTGGTGCCGGCACAGTTCCGGGTGTTGGTGATCCGCCGCCCGCGCTACGCCTGCCGGGCCTGCGAGGACGCGTTCGTGCAGGCCCCGGCACCGCCCCGGCTGATCGAGGGCGGCCTGCCCACCGACGCGCTGGTCGCGCAGGTGCTCGTCTCCAAATACGCCGACCACCTGCCGCTCTACCGCCAGGCGCAGATCTTCGCCCGCCAGAGCGTCGTCCTCGACCGTTCGACGCTCGCCGACTGGGTCGGGCGGGCCGCCTTCCTGCTCCGGCCGGTGCACGCGCGGCTGCTGGAGACGCTGAAGCGCTCGGGCAAGCTGTTTGCCGACGAGACCACGGCGCCCGTGCTCGATCCCGGGCGCGGGCGCACCAAGACGGGCCAGCTCTGGGCCTACGCCCGTGACGACCGGCCCTGGAGCGGATCCGATCCACCCGGTGTCGCCTACGTCTACGCCCCCGACCGCACCGCCGGCCGGCCGATCGCGCATCTGGCTGGGTTCGAAGGCGTGCTGCAGGTCGACGGCTATGCCGCCTACGAGGTGCTGGCCAAGGGTGGCGCGGTGCGGCTGGCCTATTGCTGGAGCCACGCACGACGGCTGTTCTACGAACTTGGCCCCGCCTCGCCGATCGCCACGGAGGCGCTGGCGCGCATCGCCGCGCTCTATCGGATCGAAGCCGAGATCCGCGGTCGCCCGGCCGACGAGCGGCGTGCCGTGCGTCAGGAGCGAAGCCGGCCGGTGATCGAGGCACTGGAGCCGTGGCTGCGCGAGAAGCTCGGCCTCGTCAGCCGCAAGAGCAAACTCGCTGATGCGATCCGCTACGCCCTCTCGCGCTGGGCCGGCTTGAGCCTGTTCCTCGACGACGGCCGGGTCGAGATCGACTCCAACATCGTCGAGCGCGCGATCCGGCCCCTGGCGCTGAATCGGAAGAATGCGCTCTTTGCCGGCTCGGACGGCGGCGGCCAGCATTGGGCGGTGATCGCCTCGCTGATCGAGACCTGCAAGCTCGTCGGCGTCGARCCGCACGCCTATCTCACCGACGTCATCACCCGCATCGTCGAGGGCCACCCACAGAGCCGTCTCGACGACCTGCTGCCATGGGCCTACCAGGCCATGCCAGCCCTCAAAGCCGTGGCCTGAAAACAGCGCTTAC